>JAFZLA010000010.1 GCA_017551705.1 Treponema sp. | reverse complement strand
CCGCAAGCGAATGACGGGAGGCTCCGTCTTTTTTTTCGTCGCTGGGACCCGCCGTTAGGGTCCGCGATTTTTTTATTACCTTTTGTTTCTTTGCTTTGAAACTACGTCAAAGATTACGGCCAAGAGCAATACCAAGCCCTTGACGGCTTGCTGCCAGTTGGAGTCAACGCCCATCAAAGACATACCGTTGTTCAAAACGCCCATGAAGATGGCGCCGACAACCGCTCCGCCGATAGTTCCTGATCCACCGTAAGCTGACGCTCCGCCGATAAAGCAAGATCCGATGGCGTCCATTTCGTAGCTCATGCCGGCTGTAGGAGCGGCAGAGTTGAAGCGAGCGACGCAGACCAAAGCGGCTACGGCCGAAAGGAAGCCCATGTTGGTGTAGGCGAACATCATTACGTTGTCGGTGTTTACGCCAGAGAGTTTGGCTGCCTTGGCGTTTCCGCCGATCGCGTAGAGGTAGCGGCCGGGAACTGTGTTCTGGGTGTAGTATGTGTAGAAGGCTACGACAATGGCGATCAAAATCAATACTGTCGGAATTCCGTGGTGGTGGGCCAACTTCCAAGCGGCTGCGATTACAACGAATGTGATGATTACAAGGCGGGCAAAGAAAGGCGCGGCGCCTTCAACGGCATAGCCTTTGCCAATCTTTGTCTTTCTGCTGACGAGGCTTGTGACAATCATAATCGCGCAAATCGCGATGGCCACAACCATTGTCACGGTCAAGGTCATTGAAGCCAATTTTGCTTCGGCCGCAAGGGCAGCCGCGGTCAATTCTCCAGTCTCAGTTGTTTCCAACGCTTGTTCGGCAAGGCTGGGGAAGAAAACTTCGGGGATGTAGCTTGAGAACAAGTTGAGGTACTTTTGCGGGAAGGGCGAGATTGTCAAACCGTCAAGAACGATGAGAGCGACGCCGCGCCACAAGAGCATGCCCGAAAGAGTTGTGATGAACGGCGGAATGTGCAAGTAAGCGATAAAGGCTCCGTGCCAGGCGCCGATCAAAGTTCCGATGAACAAGCAGATTACAATTGAAAGTCCGATTGGCAAGTGCGCGTCGACAATCAATTTTCCGGCGATGGCGCCGACCAAACAAACGACTGAACCAACAGAAAGGTCGATGTTTCCGCCGGTTAGGATGCAGAGCAACATACCCGCCGCAAGGACAAGAACGTAAGAGTTCTGCAAGATGATGTTGTTAACGTTTGACGGAGCGAAGAGGGCTCCTGTCAAGATTTGGAACAAAACCATTACCGCCACAAGAATCAACAACATCGTGTTGTCTTTGAGCAGTTTCTTTACGTCAAAAGACGCCGCTTTTACAGTATTTTCTGCCATACTAATCTCCTTTTATTTTCCTGAGTTGATGATGCAAGTCATGATTTTTTCTTGCGTCGCTTCTGAGGCTGGCATTTCGCCCACCATTTTGCCTTCGTTCATGATGTAGATTCTGTCGCTCATTCCAAGGACTTCAGGCATTTCAGAAGAAATCATAAGAACCGACTTTCCTTCCGCCACCATCTGGTTGATGAGGCAGTAAATCTCGTACTTGGCGCCAACGTCGATTCCTCTTGTCGGCTCGTCAAGAATCAAGATGTCAGGGTCTGTGAAAAGCCACTTTCCGATAAGAACCTTTTGCATGTTTCCGCCCGAAAGGTTTCCAACCGGCTCCTGAACAGTGGCGCACTTTGTGTGCATTTCTTTTGCAGTCTCAACCGAGTACTTGTTCTCCAAGTCAAAGTCGATGGCTCCAAATTTGTTGACGATTTTCTTGAGGTTGGCGCTTACGGTGTTCTTTGCGATTGACTCGCTAAGAATCAAGCCGTTGCCCTTGCGGTCTTCGGTTACATAGGCAAGGCCGGCGTCAATGGCGGACTTTGGAGTGGGGAATGTCACTTCCTTTCCGTTCATGTAGATGTGGCCGCGAATGTTGGCACCGTAGCTGTGGCCAAAGATGCTCATCGCAAGTTCGGTTCGGCCGGCTCCCATAAGGCCTGAGATTCCGACGACTTCGCCCTTGCGGATGTTGAAGTTTACGTGGTCGCAAACTGTTATGCCGTCGAATACCGGGTGGTCGACGCACCAGTCCTTGACCTCAAAGCAAATGTCGCCGATGTTTTTGTTCTCTCTCTTAGGAAAGCGGTTTTCCAAAGAGCGGCCGACCATAGCCTTGATGATTTCGTCTTCGTTAATCGCTTCCGCGCCTTTTTTCATGGAAGTGATTGTCGTTCCGTCTCGGATAACCGTGATTGAGTCGGCTACATAAGAGACTTCGTTGAGTTTGTGAGATATGATAATGGAAGTGATGCCCTGTTCCTTCTTTAATTTCAAAAGAAGGTCAAGGAGCTTTTTGGCTTCCGTGTCGTTCAAAGAAGCGGTAGGCTCGTCCAAAATCAAGAGGCGCACGTCTTTGGCGAGCGCTTTGGCTATTTCGACAAGCTGCTGTTTTCCTACGCCGATGTCCTTGATGAGCGTATGCGGATTTTCGTTCAATCCAACAAGGGCCAATGATTCGGCGCATTTTTTAAATGTTTCGTCCCAGTTGATTCTTGCTTTTGTTCCGCGCTCGTTGCCCAAGAACATATTCTCGGCGATAGAAAGCAGGGGAACCAAGGCAAGTTCCTGGTGGATTATTACAATGCCTTTTTTTTCACTATCTTTAATTGTTTGGAACTGGCAGACCTTTCCGTCAAATACAATGTCGCCTTCGTAAGTTCCATACGGATAGACTCCCGAAAGAACGTTCATCAACGTTGACTTTCCGGCTCCATTCTCTCCAACGACGGCGTGAATTTCTCCGTTGGCCACCTTTAGGTTCACTTTGTTTAGAGCGGTTACGCTTCCGAACCTTTTTGTGATGTCTTTCATTTCCAATAACATGTCTGCCATGGAATTCCTCCTAAAACTGAATGCGTTAAAAAAGGCCGCCCGCCTTATCGGGTGGGCGGCCTGACTGCAGATTTGACTCCGCTAAAGCCTATTGAAGGTCGGCGGCTGTGTAGTAGCCTGAGTCAAGCAACAACGCTTTGTAGTTGTCCTTGTCGCCGAATACCGGTTCGCAAAGGAAAGACGGAATGATTCCTGTTCCGTTGTCATAGGTCTTTCTGTCGTTGATCGGTGGCTGTGTTCCCTTGGCGATAGCGTCAACCATCTTGACTACCTGAGAAGCCAATGTGCGAGTGTCCTTGAATACTGACATGGCCTGTGTTCCGGCAATCATATTTTTAACAGACGGCTTGTCGCAGTCCTGTCCAGTTACAATCGGGAAGTTCTTGGCTGTGTAGCCGGCGCCTACCAAGGCGTTTGTGATTCCCTGGGCGCAAGAGTCGTTTGAAGAGTAAACGGCGTCAAGCTTTGTCTTGTTGGGGCCGTACTTCTGAGAAGTGATGAGGTTCTCCATGCGCTTCTGGGCAACTTCTGTAGACCAGTTGAGTGTGGCGCACTGGGCTTTTGAAGTCTGTCCTGAGCGGCAAACCAAAACGCCTGACTTGAGGTAAGGTGTCAAAACGTCCATGGCTCCGCCAAAGAAGAAGTTGATGTTGTTGTCATCGGGAGATCCTGTGAAGAACTCGATGTAGGCAGGATCCTTGGCTGTGCGGCTCTTGAGCTTGAGCTTGTCAACAAGGTAGTTGCCCTGGATTGTTCCAACTTTGTAGTTGTCGAATGTGGCATAGTAAGAAACGGCGTCGCTGTTCATGATCAAGCGGTCATAAGCGATAACTTTTACGCCCTGCTTCTTGGCTGTGTCAAGAACGCCCTTGAGAGCGCTTCCGTCGATAGAAGCGATAACCAAGATCTTGTCGCCCTTTGTGAGCATGTTCTCAATCTGCTGAGTCTGCATGGCGATGTCGTTGTTGGCGTACTGGAGGTCGACAACATATCCGGCCTTCTTAAGCTCTTTGGCCATGTTGCTTCCGTCCTGGTTCCAGCGCTGCAAAGACTTTGTAGGCATTGAAACGCCAACCTTTACTTTAGGAGCGGCGAAAACCGCTCCGGCGAGCATTGCCGCTACGGCAACTGAAATGATTTTTTTCATAAAATCCTCCATTTGATTTTATTCGGCCGCATTATTCCTACGGCTCGACTCTAATATAAAGCATAAAAGGGCCAAAAAACCGGCCATTTTCTTGATTTTATTGCTGATTTTGGGAAAATTTTGCTATTTTTTAGGAATTTTTTGTCTTTTGGACTAGGAATTTTTTGTGGACAAAATTTTGCTATTGAGGCGCGAAAATTCCGTTCGCGCCTCAAAAGGAACGAGTCAAGACTTTAAGCGAAGCGTGTCTTGACTCGTTCCTACTTGTACACTTCTTCGCGGGTGTGAAAGCCGCCTTTTATGACTATTTCGTCTATATTTGCGGCCGTTACGGCAGTTGGATGCAGCCAAAGGACCGGAATTTCGCCCGAACCGTTGTCAATGCTTCCATTAACTCCGTCGCATTCCTTTACGCTTTTTCCTTGGGCCAAGGCCACCGCAATTTGCGCGGACTTTTCGGCCAGTTCCGAAATGGGCTTGTAAATCGTCAAGGCCTGCTTTCCCGAAACGACGTTTTGGCAGCCCGCTATGTCGGCGTCCTGGCCGCTGACCGCTATGTTTAGGCCTGGCGCGTACTCGCCGATCGCGCGGATTATTGAATCGGCCACGGCGTCGTTTCCGGCGACGACAGCGTCAGGAATTTGGCCGGCCCTTAACAGTTCGGCCATCTTTCTGTAGGACAAGTCGTAGTTCCAGCCGTCGGTCCAATAATTGTAGGTGATGGCCGCCTTGCTCTTTTGGATTTCGGCTTCGACGCCGCGGCGGATCAGGGTCATGTTAAAGTCTTCTTTTGGTCCGTAAAAGCAAAAGAAGGAGCCGCGCGGCTTTCTTCGCAAAAGCTCTTGGGCCATCAAGGTTCCGACCGCCTGGCTGTCTATCGTGACGTAAAGGTCGATGGGGGAGTTTCGCAAAAGGCGGTCGTACGATATTACTGGAATGCCCTTGCTTCTTGCAAGGCGGACGCTTTCTCCCAAACTTTCAGCGTCCTTGGGAACGATGACTACAGCCTTTACGCCGCGCTTTACCAAGTAGGCGATTTGCTGGTTTTGGACTTCGACGCTGTTGCCCGAATTTTGAACTATGACGTCGGCGCCCAAATCTTTTGCAGTGTTCAAAAAAACGTCGCAGTCCCGCCTCCAGCGCTCGATGGCCAGGGTGTCGATGGAAAAGCCGATTGTTATTCGCGCGGAATTTTTTTCTTGCGCGCTGGGCTTTGTCGATTCGGCGTTTTGCTTTTGGCAAGAAGCCGCCGCTAGCGCCAAAAGAAGCGCCGCCAAAAGAGTTTTGGCCATGCCAGTACCGCTGTTCGCGCAAGCATTGTCGCGCGCGCGAATGTTGCGGCTTATGCGGCATCCTTCTATCTTGGTTTTACATTCATTAAATCTTGCCGCTCTCATTCTCATCTCCTTTCCCTAACATGCGGGACCTGTATTCGCTTGGCGTCTCTCCGTATTGCTGGCGGAATAGTTTGCTAAAGTAATTTTGGTCGTTGTAGCCCACGCCGGCCGAAATCTCCTTTATTATCATGGCGCCGTCGGACAAAAGCTTTTTGGCTTTTTCGAGCCTGGCCGAAGTGACGTAGTTTATGTAAGTCTCTCCAGTCTGCTCCTTGAAAAGTTTGCTCAAATAGAAGGGGCTCACGCCCAATATTTCGGCCAGGCCTTCAAGGCTGGGAAGGTCGCTTAGATTGGCGTCAATGAATTTGCGCGCCTTTTGCACGATTGGGTTTTCCTCTCCGTTTTTGCCAATCGACGCCGCCGACGCGCATTCCACCGACCGTTCCGAAAAATACTTTGCCAATTCTTCCAAATTGTTTGTCTGGGCAAAGAAAGTAAATTCGCCCGAAGCTGAGTCGTCCTTAAAGCTTGGATTGGCGGCGCTGGCGGCGCTTCTTTCTTTTACAAGAGTCTCAAAAAGTCCGCCTTTGATTTTGTCCATTTGTCCTTGCCGCGCCGCCTTGAGGCATTCAAAGTAATCCTTTGCGGCTTGTTGGGCCGATAGGGCGTTTCCTGCCTTGACAGAAGCGATGAGCTTGGTCAAAGTTTTTTCCAGCAATGAATCTTCCGAAACGCCTTTTTCTTGCGCGGCTTCTTCTTCTCCGCACAAAAAGATTCCGCCGTCGTCAGGAATTTTGGCCAGCGAAGAAGCCGCTTCGTTGTAGGCTCCTTGCGCGTTCTTTATGTCGCGTTCGGTTTTGCTCGCGCCGATTTTTACTTTGCCAGAAATTTTTGTGGCAAGCAATGTGTAGATTTCTTTTACAAGCTCCGCGGGATTTTCGTTTTGCGCGAGCGGAAAAAATACTCCGATTCGGTCTCCCATAAAGGAGCCTGTAACGCAGCGGCACTTGGACGAAAGCACGTCGCGAACCTTTACGTAAACGTCGTACCTCTTGTCGTTGGACACGCCCGAGATTTCGACGCAAGCAAAAAAGTAGGGAAGGCCCTGTATTCCAAAGTAGTTGAGGTATTCCGAAAAGTCCGTTCCGCTGTTGTTGAAGACGCATGAATAAATAAAGTCGCTTTCGACCATCGTTGACACTACGCTGAGCTTTTGGTGCAGCTCTATGCTGTCGGTCAGCTTTCCGCGCTCGCTGTCGACCAAGTTCATCGCGTCGCGCGCGGTTTGGACAATCAAGTTGCGGTTGACAGGCTTGGTCAAATACTTAAAAGCGCCAAGGTTTAGGGCCTCCTGCGCGTATTGGAATTGGTCATAGGCCGAAAGAATGATTATCGCGATGTTGGGATTGATTTGCTTTATAAGGCTTATCGTCTCCAAGCCGTTCATGCCGGGCATGTGGATGTCCATAAAAACTATGTCGATGCCGCCCGAGCGGGCTATTTCCAAGGCTTTGGCGCCGCTGGAGGCCGAAAAGAGCGAGATTTGCCCCTCAAAGTTTTTGGTAAGAATCATCGTCAGAGAATCTATGACTATTTGCTCGTCGTCGGTCAAGAGAATGTTATACATCGTTTTCCGCCTTTATCTTTATGCGGAACGTGGTTCCGCCTTCGGGATTGCTTGTTATGTCAAAAATGTTTTCGTCCTTAAAATAAATTTGCAGGCGAGATATTACGTTGATCAAGCCGCTAGAAACATGGCCCTTGTCGCTTATCAAAACGCCTTCGCTTCCAGCGGCCGCTTGGTTCAATATTTTTTCTTTTGCCTCTTGGTCAAAGCCTTTTCCGTTGTCCGAAATTTCTATTACAATGGAATTGTCCGCCCGCCTTACGCTTATCGTTATTTTTCCGTTTTCGGTTATGTCCTTAAGGCCGTGCTTCATGCAGTTTTCGACAAGGGGCTGCAAAATTGTGTTTGGAATTTTTACGCCAAGAGTTGACTGGTCTATGTCCTTTATGAATTGGTAGCGCTCGCCAAAACGCGTCTTCATTATGTAAATGTAGTTGTCCAGCATTCCCAATTCTTCTCCGATCGAAGCGTCGCTTCCCGGATGCTGGATGTTGTAGCGCAAAAAGTCCGCAACTTGTTCCAAAAAGTAGCAAGTTTTGTCCGCGCCCTCTATCATCGCAAGCTGCGCTCCTGTGTTGAGCGTGTTGAACAAAAAGTGGGGCTGGATTTGGTCTTGCAAAGCCTTTAGGTGGGCGTCGGTGTACAGCGCGCGCATTTCGATTTCTTTTTCGCGCAGCTCGTTTTCCTTTAGCGCCTTTTCCCAAATCGCGCCGATGTATTCCCGTATTGAAATTATCATTGAGTCAAAGGCGCGGCAAATGTTTCCGATTTCGTTTTTTTCTTGGCTTTCAAAAAGCGGAACGTCAAAATCCCGGCCGGCTACTTTTAGCGCGATGTTTGAAATGTCCGAGAGGGGACGGGTGATTCCGACAATGTTTATGTAAATCAAAAGCGCCGAGCAAACAAAGATTATTATGATCGCAAGTATGGACCTTGAAATCAATTGCTGCGCGCCGGCCTTGCTTTGCGTGTAGCTTGAGGCGTTCATGTTGAAAAAAAGCATGTTGAGGTTTACGATTTCGTCGTGCAAAAAAGAGTAGCAGTCCAAGGTTTTGTAGTAATACAAGTCCGAGTCGTAGGAATTGTTGGCGCGGCGCGCGCTTATCGCCTTGTTGCTTAGGTCAAAAAATGATTTGGAGAGCATTCCGATTACGTATTCCTTTTGTTCGACTTCTATCTCGGACGGACGCGACCTAAAGCGCTCGGCCTTGCTTTCGGCGGCGGCTTCGTAGTGGTAGTATTTGTCGATGCTTTCAAAAGTGCGGTAGCGCATGTAGGATTCCATCGCGCTTTCGGTGTTCTCTATGTCGGTCAAAAAAGCGTTGAGGTCCGCGTTGGTTTGGAATGAGTTTCCGGTTTGCCTAAGGACGCGCGAAAAGAGCGTGGTAAGGCAAACGATTATTGTCAGCGAAAGCAAAAAGCTGGCCAAGACCGCCATCATCAGCTGCGCGCGGATGCCAAAATTTTTTAGAGGGTTTTTCATTCGCCGCCGCCTTTAAGGACTTCGACTTCGGCCGAAACAAAAGAGTTGGCGTAGCCGTTTTCCAAATACTCAAAAAGCTCCGACATGGCCCTGCGGCCAATGTCCTGGGTCTTTACCGAAATCAATTCAGTCACGATTTTCTTTTCAAAGTCGGAGCGGCAGTCGTCGCTGTCGCCAAAGCCAATGATTTTTACTTTGCCCGAAAGGTTAAGGTCGCGTACGCTTTGCGCGGCCAAGATTGTGTTCTGTTCCGTAAGCGAGACAATCAGCTCCAAGCCTTCCTCGCTTGCCAACTGTTGCCTGAGGTTGTCCTCTCTGGAAAAACTTGTGGTCCTTTCAAACTGCAAGGTCTTTATCGAAATTTCTGGATGCTGGGACAGCGCTCCCAAAAGCCCCGCCATCAAGTTGGAATAGTTGGCGTCGTTCTGGCCGCTTGAGTCAAGCAAAATTGCCTTTCCGCTTTCTCCGATAAGTCCGATTATTTCGCGGCCCGTGATTTTTCCCAATTCGGAATAGTTGGCTCCTATGTAGGAAAGCTGGGGCAAGTCCGGAAGATAGCTTCCTATTGTGACCATTGGAATGGGCCTTGATTGCGCGTTCTTTGGAATCTCAAGGTTCAAGTCCGAGCCTTCGATGTAGGCGATGATTCCGTCGGCCTGAAGGTAGGAAGCGTAGTTTAAAAGCGCCTGCGTCGAAAGCTCCTGGGTGTCGCTGGTTCCCGTGTACAAGTCGACCGCGGCGTCGTTGGCCCTCGCAAGGCTCTTGGCTCCCAAAAAAACTTGCTCCAAATAGGCCCGCCTGTCGCTTTTTCCGACTATCAAAATGTTGCGCAGCCTTTCCCTTTGGGCGGACCCGCGGGCGGCTCCGTTCCCCTGAAATTTCATGAATTGAAGGGCCAAAAGCGCCGCCGAAAGCAAAATTGCCGCCACCAAGAGGAATTCTATTGTCCGACGGAGCCAGTCCGCGCCGACTTTTTTCATATATTACTATTGTAACACACTTTTGGCGCTTTTGCAAATTCGCTCCGCTCTTGAACTTTTGCCCCAAAAACGTTAAGATATTGGAATATGTACGACAACAAAGGTTGCGATTTAATCGATTACGAAGATTCGGATTTTAACACGATTATGGCGAGCGACATTTCGTTCACCGGAAAAATACACTTTACCAAACCCTTTATGATTAGAGGCAAGGTCAACGGAACCATTTCGGCCGAGAGCGATTTGGTCGTTGACGAGGGCGCTGTCGTAAACGCCAACATTTCGGCGGAGCGGGTTTTGGTCAGGGGAACGGTCAAAGGAAACGTCAACGGCCACGACCTGGTCTTTGTAACTTCAAGCGGCTCGATTACAGGAGACATCACCTCGCGCCAAGTTGTCTTGGAGCCTGGAAGCATATTCAGCGGCCGCTGCGCGATGGTAAAAGAAAATGAAGCATAATATTAAAAAAGTATCGGTAATTTTGTTTTTGGCGCTTGCGGGCCTTTCTGTGTTCGCGCAAGGCAAGCGCGACGCTCTTGTTTTGTACAACAACAGAAATTTTAAAGAGGCGATTGAAGTTTGCGACGAAGAAATCAAGGCCGACCCGACCCACGTTGACTCTTACGTCGTAATGTGCTGGGCCTTGGTAGGAAACCGCGAGTACGCCCGCGCCGAGCAGGTTGCTTATGACGGACTCAAGCAAAGCCGCTACGACATGCGCCTTATCGAAGTTTTGGGCGAAGCCAAATATTTTTTGGGAAAAAATTCCGAGGCGCTCAAGCAGTTTCAGGAATATCTTTCTATCGCTCCCGACAGAACAGGGAGCCGCGTTGGAACGGCTTACTACTACATGGGCGAGATTTACATACGACAGACTAAATTCCAGCACGCCGACATTTCGTTGAGCGCCGCCGTCCGAAAAAATCCCTTGTCCGATTATTGGTGGACAAGATTGGGCTACGCGCGCGAGATGGCCGGAAACTACTACGAAGCGATGGCCGCCTACGAAGAGGCGCTCAAGCTTGACCCGCTAAAGACCGACGCGATTAACGGAAAGGACCGCGTCGCCGCCCACTTGCGATAATGGCCTTGGACAAAACAGTTCACTTTGAAACTCTAGGCTGCCGCCTCAACCAAATCGAAACGGAAGGGGCGGCCGAATTTTTTTCTGACAGCGGCTGGCTTGTCCAAATGAAAAGCGTCGCGGCAAAAGACGCGGAGGACAAATCCACTTGCCTTTGCGTGTTGAACACTTGCGCGGTGACAGGAAAGGCCGAACAAAAGGCCAGACGGACTATTAATCTTTTGCTAAAAAAGTTTCCGGCAGCCGCTTTGATTGTCACAGGCTGCTACGCGGAACTTTCGCAAAGCCAAATCGCCGCTATGGACGAGCGGATTGCCGTTTTGCCCGGAAAGGCCAAGTCCGCGCTTGCGGGCGTTCCAAGTTTTTTGCAAAGGCTTGGAACTAAAGGCGCGGCCCAAACTGCGGCGGCCTTGCGGGAACATTTTGCAAACCCAAAAAGCGCCGCGCCGCGCGAACAAAACGCATCGCAAGCCCAAGAAGCGCCGCAAACAAAACTGTTTGGAAGACCAAAAAGCGCCGCGCCGCAATTTGCCATAGAGCCATTCGCGCTAAACCCAAAAACTTTTTTCGCGCACTCGCGCGCCGCGATAAAAATCCAGGACGGCTGCGACAACAATTGCTCCTATTGCGCGATACACTTTGCCCGCGGAAAATCCGTTTCGATAGACGCGGCGCTGGCTTTGGAGCGCGTCGCCGCCTTGGAGGCTGCCGGCCAAAGCGAGGTGGTCCTTACAGGCGTCAACATCGGCCAGTATCACGGTTTGTGGAAGGGACAGCCAATCGACATCGCGGGCTTTTTGGAATTGATTTTGACCCAGACTAAAAGAATCGCCATAAGGTTTTCAAGCATATACCCGCAAACTGTGACCGAGCGTTTTTGCGATGTGATAAAAGACCCGCGCGTAAGGCCGCACTTTCACCTTTCTGTCCAAAGCGGAAGCGACGCCGTTTTGGCGCGGATGAACAGGCCCTACAAGCGCGGGGCCGTCTTGCAAGCCTGCCGCCGCCTTAAAGAAGCAAAACAAAATCCCTTCTTGGCCTGCGACATAATAACAGGCTTTCCTGGCGAGACCGAGCAAGACTTTGAGCAAACCTTGCTTTTGCTAAAGGAAGCCGGCTTTGTCAACGCTCACGCATTTCCGTTTTCTCCCCGTCCCGGAACGGCGGCGGCAAACTTTACGCCCAAAATTCCCGAGCGGGTAAAGGACCAGCGCGTCGCCGCCCTCAACGAGTATTCGGCCGCAGCCAAAATTGCCTACATCAATTCCTTTGCCGGAACAGTCCGCCAGGCCGTCGCCGAAAGCGCGCATGGCCGCCTTGCGGTTCCCGCAGGAAAAACTCTTGTCCGCGCCGTCACCGACAACTTTATCCACGCCGAGATTTTGCTTGACGCAAATTCCTCCGCCGCCCAAAACGCGCCCGCGCCAGGCAGTCCCATCCTTGTCAAAATACTCGGCGCCAACGAAGCGGCCATAAGGGCCGGGCAGGAATGGGAGGCGGCGGCACAACTTTGTTGAACAAAAGTCCGGCTGTTTTTGCGAGCCTTTTGCGAGCAAAAATGTTGCCGCTCATGCGGCTAACAAAAAATTGAGGGCTTGCAAATAATTTTATTGCCGCCACTTGACACATTTTGCCAAAATATGATAGTATCGATATACGCTTTTAACAGGCGGATGGGCTATTAGCTCAGCAGGTAGAGCAACGCCCTTTTAAGGCGTGGGTCACTGGTTCGAATCCAGTATAGCTCACAAGGCTTTCTTCTATATGAAGAAAGCCTTTTTTTATGCCCTTGCGCAGCGTCCGCAGGACGCGGTGACCCCGCTCGAAATATCAATTTTTATCTTTCTATTCTAAAGACGAGCGGACAATTTCCGATAATAAAGTATAAGATTTTTTATAAGAGGATGTCAAAATGATTCGTGGATGGTATACAGGAGCCAGCGGAATGACCGCCCAGCAAAACAGGTTGGACGCCATTTCCAACAATTTGGCCAACGTTGACACGGCGGGCTTTAAGCGCGACGTAACTGTTTCTAAGTCTTTTAGCGAGCTTTTGTTGCGCCGCGAGGACTTTGACGGCGTTTACACCATTCCCGAAGGAAGCGCCGACGCCGCTCCCATCATCGGAAAATTGGGCCTTGGCGTAGAAACCAACGAAAACTACACCGACTTTGCCGAAGGTTCCCTCAAAAACACAGACCAAGCCACCGACTTTGCCCTTCACGGAAAAGGTTTTTTTGTAATCCAGACTCCTGTAGGAAACCGCTACACCCGCAACGGAAACTTTTACATCGGAAAAGAAGGCATCCTTGAGACAAAGGACGGCTATCCTGTCTTGGGAGAGAACGGAATCATCCGTTTGGAAGACGACCAGTTCAAGGTCAACGAAGACGGAATGATCGTAACAAAGGACAACCAAGTCGTGGACCGCTTTTTGGCAGTCCGCTTTGACAACGAGCGCTACCTCAAGAAGGCCGGAAACTCTTTCTACATGGAAAACGAAATCTCAGGCCCGGCTCACATCGCCGAAGGAGAGGAGAGGCCGCAGTTCATCCAGAACTTTGTCGAAAGCTCCAACGTCAACGTTGTAAACGAGATGGTCAGAATGATAGAAGTCAACCGCGCCTACGAGGCCAACCAAAAGACAATCCAGAGCGAAGACCAAATGATGTCAACTCTGTGGAACCGTGTCGCCGCGCGCGCCCGTTAATTTTTGTAAGGAACGATAGGAGATAAAAAATGGTAAGAAGTTTGTGGACAGCCGCTACAGGAATGAACGGACAGCAGGCCAACATTGACGCGATTTCGCACAACCTTTCAAACGTAAACACAACCGGCTACAAGCAGCAGCGCGCCGAGTTTGAGGACTTGATTTACCAGAACCTCAAGTTGTCGGGCACTCCCGCCACAGAAGACACAGTGACTCCGGTAGGAATCCAGCAGGGCGCCGGCGTAAAGCTTGCCGCCACACAGAGAATATTCAGCCAGGGCTCTTTGCAGGCCACGGGCGTTGACACGGACGTTGCCATCGTCGGCGACGGCTTTTTGCGCGTTCAGCAGTACGACGGCTCTTACGCCTACACCCGCGACGGCGCCCTCAAGGTTGACATGACAGGCCAGCTTGTTACAAGCGAAGGCCTTCGCATCCAGCCCGAAATCATTTTGCCCGAAGGTTTTGACATCCACACTTTGACAATCAGCGACACAGGCCGCGTGACAGTAAAAGTTAACGGCGAAACGACTCCGACAGAAGTCGGCCAAATCGAGCTTTACCGCTTTCCCAACGAGGGCGGCCTCAAGGCTTTGGGCGACAGCTTGTACAAGGTGACAAACGCTTCGGGCGACCCGATAGCCAACCGCCCCGGACAGGACGGAATGGGAATCGTAAAGCACAAGTTTTTGGAAATGTCAAACGTCAGCGTAGTCAACGAAATGGTTCAGATGATTGTCGCCCAGCGCGCCTACGAGTTCAACTCAAAGGCCGTGCAGACAAGCGACAGCATGCTTAGCACGGCTGCCAATCTTAAGCGCTAACGACAGGGTGGGGAGGAATAGAATATGACGGGAATAGATAAAATCGGAACGATGACGCAAAGCTCGGCTGTGATTCAAAACGCTCTGCACAAAAACCAGTCGTCAAAGTTTGCCGACATTCTTAAGGCCGCCCAGCAAAAAGAGGCCGCCGACTATTCCCACATTTCTTCCGAGCAAGTCCTAAAGGAAGGCCGGCTCAACGGCGACTTTAAGACCGGCTTTGACAAGACCTTCACGCGCGCTTCCGACAAGAACGCCGCTCCCCAGGGAGCCGCGGCCAACGGAAGAGTCCGCCCCTCCGACAAAAAAATCGACAAGACTTCAAGGCTCTACGAAAAGTCGATGGAGCTTGAGTCTTTCTTTGTAAAGATGATGGTCGACTCTATGAGAAAGACCGTTCAGTCTTCAACAAAGGATTCTTTTGCCAAGTCCATGTACCAGGACATGCTCTACGACGAGTACACCACAAGCCTTACCAAGGGCGCGGGCTTTGGCCTTGCCGACCAGATTTATCTTGAACTAGCAAGATAAAAGGTGTATAATTCCCCGCATGGGGAAAATTTCACTTCCAGAAGACTTTCATAACTTTCACGTTCATTTTGTTGGAATAAAGGGAACGGGCATGGCCGCGTTTGTGGAGATTCTTTATCACAACGGCGCCATTATCACAGGAAGCGACGTAAGCGAGCGCTTTTACACAGACGAAATTTTGGACGCGCTGGGAATAACCGCGCTTCCTTTTAGCCAGTCGAACATAACAAAAGACATAGGTTTGGTCATTTACTCAAGCGCCTACAAGCTGGACCAAAATCCCGACCTTATCGCCGCGCAGCGTCTTGGCGTTCCTTGCGCGCTTTACACCGAAGCCTTGGGCGCTTATTCGGAGCGGGCCTTTAGCGCGGGCGTTTGCGGCGTTCACGGAAAGACAAGCACCACAGGCATTGTCGGAACGATTTTAAGCCAGCTGGATTTGCCCGCGCAAGCATTGGCAGGCAGCGTAATCAATTCCTTTGGCAAAAAATGCGTCTACACGTCGCCTCTTTTTGCTTCTGGGAACGGCGGCAAGCCTCAGACTTCGGCCGCGCAAAAATACTTTGTGGCCGAGACTTGCGAATACCAGCGGCACTTCATGTCCTTTTGCCCAAAAATCATTTTGCTCACCAGCGTAGAAAGCGACCACCAAGACTATTACCCGACATTCGCCGACATTCAGGCGGCCTTTGTCGATTACATTTTAAAGCTTCCCCAAGGCGGAACGTTGGTCTATTGCGCCGACGATGGGGGAGCCGCCGAGACAGCGCGAATCGCCGCCTCAAAAAGGCCTGACATCGCGCTTGTTCCTTACGGACAAAAGGCCGACGGCGACTATCATTTGGAATACAAGAGCGTGGCCGACCAAAAAAATAATTTTGCAATAAACTTTTTGGGAGAGGCTTTTTTGCGCTTTCCGGGCAAGCACGAAGTTTTGGACGCTTGCGGAGCGGCGGCCTTGTGCGCCTGTCTTTTGCGCGCCGCGGGCAAGAACCCTAGCGACTATGTAGAAAAAATAAAGGCCGGCCTTGAAAAGTTTGAGGGCGGAAAGCGCCGCAGCGAGGTGACAGGACATGCCAAAAACTCTTTTGGCGACGACATAGTTTTTGTCGACGACTACGGCCACCATCCAACTGCGGTCAAGACGACGCTTGCGGGCTTTAAAGAATTTTACAGCGGAAAAAAAATCATCGTCGACTTTATGAGCCACACATACACGCGCACTGCCGCTCTTTTGTCCGAGTTCGCGCAGTCCTTTGATTCGGCGGACACAGTGATACTGAACAAAATCTACGCCAGCGCCCGCGAAAATCCCGCGGCGGCCAACATAACGGGAAAGACTTTGGCCGACGAGGCTTCCAAGTTCCACAAGGACGTTCACTACAAAGAAGAATTCGACCAGGCCGCAGCTTTTGGCGCTGACTTGCTTGGACAAAAGGCGGGCGACCAGTTCCCGGGCGGCTATTTGTTCGTCACGATGGGAGCGGGCGACAACTGGAAGGTTGCGCAAAAGATTATGGAGAAGCTATGAACAGCATGACAGGCTATGCCTACAAGGAAGACCTTGCGGGAACGGCGCAAATCAGCGTTGAGATTAAGAGCGTAAACAACCGCTTTTTGGATTTGAGCGTGAACATTCCTCCGTTCCTAAATCCGGTGGAAGCGAAAATCCGCAAGCTCGTGTCCGAAAAAATCGCTCGCGGAAAAGTTGATCTTAACATTCGCGTTCGCGAGAACAATTCCGCCTCAAAGGTAACGGCAGACTTGGGAGCGGCCAAGGCCTACTACGACGCGATTAAATCCGTCGCGGATTGTTTGGGAAGCCAAAACTTTACGGGCGGCGGCGCGATTCCGCTGTCGCTTGTGACAGGGCAGGAAGGCGTTTTGAGCCTTTCGCGCGACATCGACGCAGAGAAATACTGGAACAAAATCCAGCCAACGTTTGACGCGGCGATGAAAGCCTTTTTGGACGACCGCGCGCGCGAAGGCCAAAACTTAAAGGTTGATCTTCTAAAAAAGCTTGACGCGCTGGACAGCTGCGCCGCCTTCTTTAAGGAATGGCAGCCCCAAATGGAACAAAAGTTCCGCGAGCAAATTTTGGCGCGCTTTGAGGAACTGCTTGGCGACAAGGTTGACCAAAACCGCGTGATGAGCGAAGTGGCCGCGCTGATGGTCAAGTATACAATCAACGAAGAAATCGTTCGCTTGCAAAGCCACTTGGCCGCGATGCGAAAAGAGATTGAGCAAAATCCCGCTCCCGGAAAGCGCCTTGACTTTATTTGCCAGGAAGCCAACCGCGAGATAAACACAATCGGAAGCAAAAACCAATTTGTCGAGGTTGGCCAAAAGGTCATCGACGCAAAGGACGCGCTCGAGAACATCCGCGAGCAGTCAAAGAATGTAGAGTAGGAGGAAATATGGACGCATGGAAGATTAAGGACGGAAAGGAACTTAGAATCGCGATTAGCGGAAAGAGCGGCTGCGGAAACACGACAGTGAGCGGCCTCTTGGCAAAGACTCTTGGAATAAAATTGATAAACTTTACCTTTAGGCAGTTGGCCCAAGAAAAGGGCATGACGCTGGCCGAGGTCATCGAAGCGGCCAAGACCGACGACTCCTACGACAAGACCGTCGACACCCGCCAAGTGGAGCTTGCCAAAAAAGAGTCCTGCGTTCTTGGAAGCCGCCTTGCCATTTGGATGCTTAAAGAGGCCGACGTAAAAATTTATTTGTTGGCCAGCGACGAGCTTCGCGCCAAGCGCATCCTCAACCGCGAGGGCGGCGACTTGGCCCAAATCACAGCCTTTACCAAAATGCGCGACGGCGAGGACACAAGGCGCTACAAGGAGCTTTACGGCATCGACAACAACGACTACGCCGGCGTGGCGAACCTTGTGGTTGACACCGCCGTCAACGTTCCCGAGCAAATCGTAGAGAACATTTTGGTAGAACTAGAAAAGCGCGGGTTGGTGGAGCGCGCGCAGGCGTAGCGTCTGAAAGACGCGGTGACCCCGCTCGAAACAACGTTTATGGTCTTGCTTTCATAAATACGAGCGGTTATTGACCAAAAGGCCAAAACAATTTATTATTGCAAAAAGCGCCCGGATGGCGAAATTGGTAGACGCGCTAGGTTCAGGTCCTAGTGGAAGCAATTCTATGAGAGTTCAAGTCTCTCTCCGGGTAAAGAAAGCCGCTTTTAGCGGCTATTTTTTTTTGACGTCCGCCCAAAGCGGCAAAATCAAGACAAAACTTCCTCGCAAAAAATCTATCTTGACAGGCCGGCCTTCGCGGGCGAATTCTTCTTTTATTGTGTTGCTAACGCTGGGCATTCCGCTTTTTCTAAAGACGCGGCTTTCCCATTCCAAGCCTTGCGAGCGGATTTTGCCGCCGCTGTTTTTGCCAAAGGCGCGGGCGATTGAGATTGTGTCGCCAGGCTTAAGGCCGCTTATTTCAAACGACTCTTTTTGGGCTTTGTAAAAAATCTGCTGGCCGCAAATCCAAGCGTCTGGGGCTAGGGGTGTTCCAAACAAGTTGTAGATTGCCAAAAAGTGGTCGGTCCTCAAGCCGCCCGCGCCGCCAATTAAGGTGATGAAAGCCTTTTGCTTTTGCGCTTGGCCTTGCGCAAATTCATGCGCGCGGGTCAGGGCAAGCTCGGTGTCGGTCAAATCTTTGTAGGAAGGGGAGCGTTCCACAAGGCGGGCGTCGTAGCCGTCCAAAATTTTCTTGTCGCTCAGGGAATCAAAGTCGCCAACAATTAGGTTCGGAGAAAAGTCAAAGAGATTGCCGTAATGGTCTTGATATGTTCGCAAACTTTCCAGGCCCGAGTCCGCGGCCACAACAAAGTCGGGCTTTTTTTGTTCTCCCAAAAACTTTTGCCAAAAGCCCTGAGCGGCTTTTGGCTCCGGCGCCTCTCCGCCTGTAAAGACAAGAATCTTCATGGTCGCAATTCTAGCGCAAAAACAAAAAATATGGTATAGTGTCCTTGCGGAAAAGTTTATGCAAAAAATAAAGATTCCCTACGAACTGCAAAAAATGAATTCTCTCTTTGAAGGCGCGGGCTACAAGGCTTACCTTGTGGGAGGGGCGGTGCGCGACGAGATAATGGGGAAGGGCGCCCACGACTGGGACGTTGCCACAAACGCGCGGCCCGAAGAAGTTATGAAAATTTTCCGCCGCGTCATTCCCACGGGAATCAAGCACGGAACTGTCACCGTTCACTTTATGAAGCAAGCGATTGAGGTGACCACCTTCCGCACCGAAAGCGATTACTCCGACGGCCGCCATCCCGACAAGGTGGAATACGCCGGCCGCATAGAAGAAGACCTTAGCCGCCGCGATTTTACGATGAACGCGATGGCCGCAAACCTAAAGGACGGTTCGATTGTCGACCCCTACGGCGGCCGCGACGACATCAAGGCGCGCGTAATCCGCACAGTCGGCGTTCCCCACGAACGCTTTATGGAAGACGGCCTGCGTCCCGTGCGCGCAGTCCGCTTTGCCTCGCAGCTTGGCTTTAAGATAGAACAAAGCACTTACGACGACATATTGAACGCCGAGACTTTGGGAAACGTGGCGAAAATCTCCGCCGAGCGCTTTAGGGACGAGCTTTGCAAAATTCTTTTGTCGCCAGTTCCGTCCGTTGGCCTTAGGCTTTTGGAGCAAAGCGGCATCTTAAAAATTTTTGTTCCGGAACTTTTGCAAGGCCGGGGCTGCGTTCAAAGCGACGAGCGCGGCTTTCATGACTTTGACGTTTTGGACCACAACTTTTACGCTTGCGACGGAGCGGTTTTGCGCGACGAACAAAACTCGGCGGACCGCCTTCTCATTCTCCGCCTGGCCGCGCTCTTGCACGACGTGGCTAAGCCTGCGGTCAAAGGCCAAAATGACGGAAAAATTACTTTCTATAACCACGACGCGCTTGGAGCCAAAATGGCTCGCCAAATCTTGACGCGCTTAAAATTTTCAAACGCTCAAATCGATTCGGTTTGCCACCTAATAAAGGAGCACATGTTCAATTACGAAGGCTCTTGGTCCGACGCCGCCGTCCGCCGTTTTGTCCAGCGGGTTGGCGCCCAAAACATAGATTCTCTCTTTGACTTGCGCTTGGCCGACATTTACGGAATGCATAAGGTTGCAGTCCGCTTGCACGATTCTGCTGTTTGCGGAAAGCTTTTGGAATTGCAAGAGCGGGTCGCGGCTGTTTTGGAGCAAAAGAGCGCGATGGGCATAAAAGATTTGGCGGTTGGCGGAGACGACTTGATTGCGGCAGGAATCCCCGCCGGAAAAACGCTTGGCGCGATTTTAAAGGAGTTGTTCGAGACGGTCACTGACGACCCTTCGATGAACAGCCGCGACGCGCTTTTGGGGCTTGCAAAGAATTTATACAGTTCCTTCCGCCAAAACTAGGACAGTTCGAGCCGAAAGGACAATCGCAAGCGAAAGGATTATGCAAATTATATAGAAAACTAGCGTGATTATCTTTTTTGTGAACGTAAATTTTGACAAAATAGAGTCCAAGACCATAAATATTGTTGCCAAAATGGCGGCAAAAATCAAGGTAATCGACAAATAAATAAGGCTCTGCAAAATAAAGGCTTGGCTTTTGTCCAAAAATTCCTGCGTGTTGCCGGCGATATACAAAAGCGCCAAAGAAACAACCAGCATAAAAGAAAAGACTGCCATGCGGAAAAAGATTTTTTGCATCAAGTAGACAAAGGGGGCCAGCCGGACTTTTGAAAGTTTTATTTGCATCTTGAATTTTATACCGCATTTCCATTATAATTTCAATATGAAAAAAAGAACGTCGTTTTTTTTGTGTCTCGTCATTTTGCTCGCTTTTGGCGGCTATGTTTTTTATACAGGTTGGACTCAGTTCAAAGTTGAATCAGGAAATGTCGGAATCGTAGTTTCCAAGACAGGCGGAGTCAATCCAAATCCAGTGACCCACGACAAGTTTTCTTGGTCTTGGGAATTCTTGCTTCCTACAAACGCCCGCGTGGTGAACTTTTCTCCAAAAACATTGAACTTTCAAAAGAGCGCAAGCGGCCTTTTGCCAAGCGGAAAGGAATACTCAAAAGTGTTCAACGGCGAGGCCGACTTTTCATATTCGTTCGACTTTTCAATCGACGCAAAAATTTCTTTGGAACAAATCTCCGGCCTTTTAAAGGCGGGAGAGATTCAAAGCCAAGACGACCTCAACGCGCTTTTGGAACGCCGCGCCGAAGATTTTGCAAGCGTAGCCGCGCAAAAAATTCTTGCGGCCGCCCTTTCCGAGCAAGGAACTGATTTTGAAAAGGCCCAGGCCGTCGCGCAAGACGCCGCCAAAGAGTATTCTTCGGCGCAAAAGGGCGGGGCGGAGATTCAGTCTGTTACTCTAAAAAAGTTTATGGTTCCTGACTTTGCGCTTTACAAAAAAGCGGCCGCCTCTTACGAGCAATACGCCAAGGCCTTAAGCGAAAGCGCGGCAAAGAACGCCCAAAAAGAGGCGGAGGAAAGTTCCCGCTTTAAGACGACTATGCAAAAGATGGAAAGCCTTGGAGAGACATTAAAGAAGTATCCCGAGCTTTCGGACATGATAAAAAACTCCGACAACATCAACAAGACTTTGCAGACAATTGATTCGATAGAGTGAGCGTCGGGGAACGGAATTTAATTATGGAAAAAAGAGTCTTTGCGGCGCGCGGCGCGATTTTTGCGGAAAACACAAAGGAGTCGATACAAGAAAAAGCGGTCAAGCTTTTTAACGCCGTCGTCGAAAAAAACGGATTGCAAAAGGACGACATAATCAGTTTGCAGTGGACTCTTACAAAAGATTTGGACGTACTAAATCCCGCCACCGCCTTGCGCCTTGGAAACGCCGCGCTGGACGTAAGCGAGATTCCGCTCTTTTGCTCGCAAGAAGCCTTTATTCAAGGCGGGCGCCCCAAGGTGATAAGGATGATGCTTACGGCTTACATGAGCCATAAGCCTGTTCACATATTTTTGGACGGAGCTGAGGCCCTGCGCCCAGATATTTCAAAATGAAAATTTGGATGGTCTCCCGGGAATACGCGGGAATCGCCGAAGCCGGCGGAGTCAAAAATGTTGTATGCTCTCTTTCCGAAGCCTTGGCGCGCTTGGGGCATGACGTTGTTTGCTTTATTCCGTACTACGGTTGCGTAACGCCCCAAAGCCTGGGCACATTCAAGCAAAACGAATTGTCTGCTGCCGTGGAATCCGCCGGCGAACGATACTTGATTTCTTATTCGACAGGCTTTTTGAACGGCGTCAAAATCATCTTGGTTGGAGCGCAGTGCTTTTGGGCCAAGCAAAACGTTTACACTTACTGCGCCGCCGACAGACAAATTTTTCCTGACTGCAAAATAGGCGAGGGCTACGCCGACCAGCATTTGATGAACACCGTTTTTGAAAAAGCCATTCTCGCTTTTGGCGAAGAATACTGTTCCAAAAATGATTCGCCAGACATAATTCATTGCCACGACGCTTGCGCGGCGGCGCTTCCTGCGATCATAAGCTGCAACAAAAAGAATTCTTTTTCAAAGACAAAGTATGTCGTCACGATACACAACGCCGGCCCTTATTACCATCACGAGTTTAAGGACATTGGCGAGGCGGAATTTTACACAGGCCTTAGCCGCGAAGTGTTGGAAAAAGCCAAGAACGGAGACCGCGTCGAGCCATACTTGCTGGCAAGCCTTTACGGAGTATTGACGACCGTTTCGCCCGACTACGCCAAGGAGCTTTCCGACCCAAAGAATCAAAACACTGACGGCCTTTCGCAAATAATCGCGCAAAAAAAGATTCCGATTGTCGGAATTACAAACGGCTTTGACCTTGCGCGCTACGAGCCTGGGGACGTTGAGGCTTCGCGCCTTCCTTTTGAATTTAATCCTGAGCAGCTTGACCTTGCCGGAAAGTATAAAACACGGGAGCTCTTTTTGGAAAAAGTCGCCGGCCGCGACGCGCCAGAAATTATAGGCATGCCTAGGTACAGTTATCTTGACAATGAAGGCCGCGTCTTTTTTGCCTACCACGGCCGCCTTGTCCGCCAAAAGGGAATTCTAGCCCTTTTGGAAGCGGCGCGGGAATTCTTAAAGAAAGTTCCTGAGGCCCGCTTGATAATCAACGGCCAGGGCGAAGAAGCGCTTAGCGACCAATGCGCCGCCTTTGCAAACGAAAACCGCGGCCGGGTCGTCTTTTGGCGCGGCTACGAAAAGGCTATGAGCAGATTGTTCACCGCGGCGGCCGACTTTGCCTTGATGCCAAGCGACTTTGAGCCTTGCGGAACCGAAGACTTTATCGCCCAAATCTTTGGAACGATTCCTGTCGCCCACGCAACCGGCGGCCTCAAAAAAATCGTCAACGGCAAGACAGGCTTTTTGTACGAGCCAAACACCCCCGAGCGCCTTGCCTCTGTTATGGTTGACTTGGCCCAAAAAAAGCTTAAGAACGCAAAGTGCTTTGACAAAATAATCCGCGAGGGCGCCAAGCGCTTGCGCTCCGTTTACTCTTGGAAGACCGTTGTCAAAGAGCAGTACGAGCGCTTGTATTGGGAGCTGATGTTCGGCCCGGCCGAATGAAAGTCCTTTTCAACACTCCTTTCCACGCTTGAATATTCCCCCTAAATTCATTATAATATTTCAACTTAAATTTATAGAGGAAAGATGATGAAAAGAAGACTTGTCACCTCGGCCTTGCCGTATGTAAACAACATTCCCCACTTAGGAAACTTGATACAAATGCTCAGCGCCGACGTTTACGCGCGCTTTTGCCGCAGCCGCGGCTACGACACCCTTTATGTTTGCGGAACCGATGAATACGGAACCGCCACCGAGACAAAGGCGCTGGAAGAAAAAAAGACTCCGCGCGAGCTTTGCGACTACTACTTTAAGGAACACACAAAAATCTACGATTGGTTCCACATCGATTTTGACATTTTTGGCCGCACGTCAAATCAGGAATGCACCGAGCGCACTCAGGAACTTTACCAAGATTTGGAAAAGAACGGCTTGGTCGTCGAAAAGGCCAACACCCAGCTTTACTGCCCCAAGTGCCAGCGCTTTTTGGCCGACCGCTACGTTCACGGCGTTTGTCCCAAGTGCGGAAGCGACAAGGCGCGCGGAGACCAGTGCGAGGACTGCGGCGCCCTTCTTGACCCGATTGAACTAAAGGAGCCAAAGTGCTCGACTTGCGGAGCGACTCCCGAGCCGCGAGAAACAAAGCACCTTTACATAAACCTTCCCGCCATCAGCGACAAGCTCAACGAATGGATGGAAAAAACATCCGCCGAAGGAAAGTGGAGCGACAACGCGATTAACATCACAAAGGCGTGGATTCGCGACGGCCTCAACGAGCGCGCGATTACCCGCGACTTAAAGTGGGGCATTCCCGTTCCCCGCGACGGCTACGAAAACAAAGTCTTTTATGTTTGGTTCAACGCTCCGATTGGATACATCTCGATCACCCAGCAGCTTGCAAACGAATTGGCCGCCGCTGGAAAGCCGACTTTCGACTGGAAGTCTTGGTGGCAGCCCAAGGACAAGGACGTGGAGCTTTTCCAATTTATCGGAAAGGACAACATTCCCTTCCACACGGTAATTTTCCCGTCAACGCTTTTGGGAAGCGGCCGCGATTGGACCAAGCTTTACCACATGAGCTCAACCGAATACCTCAACTACGAGGACGGAAAATTCTCCAAGAGCCGCGGCGTGGGCGTATTCGGCAGCGACGCGATCGAGACAGGCATTCCAGCCGACGCTTGGCGCTTTTACATTTTCTACAATCGTCCCGAAAAACAGGACTTCCAATTTACATGGAAGGACTTTCAGGAAAAAATCAATTCGGAGCTTGTCGGAAACTTGGGCAACTTGGTCAACCGCACTTTGCTTTTTGTCAACAAGTATTACGAAGGAAAAGTTCCCGCCGCTCCCGTTGACGAAGAGTTGTGGGGCAAGGTCCGCGCTCTTGAAGAAAAAATCACGGAGAACATGGAATGGGCCAACCTCAAGGACGCCTTCCGCCAAATGTTCGAAATCTCTGACATTTGCAACAAGGCTTTCCAAGCGGCCGAACCCTGGAAGACCCGCGAGTCGGATCCCGACAAGGCCAAAAAACTTATTTTCAACCTTTGCTACATAATCAAAGACTTGATGATTATGGCGCATTCATACATGCCCCAGTACACCCAAAAGGTGATGTCTTATTTTGGAAAGACCATAAAGGAAAGCCGAGTGGGCCAGCCCACGCTTGAGGGTTTGGACTGGAGCGACTTGGCAAAGACAGAAGGCTTGGACGCGCTTGGACCCACCGAAGTTTACTTTACTCCGATGGACAAAAAGACGATGGAAGCCTTTAGACAAAAATTCTCCGGAAGCCAAAAAGACCGCGCCGCCGAAGGCAAAAAAGACGCGGCCAAGAAAAAGGCCGCCAAAGAAGAGCCCGCTCCCTTGCCGCCCGCCGAGCAACCCGCGCACTTTAACAAGAACATCGAGCTGCGCGTGGCCAAAATCCTTAAGGTTGACAACAATCCCGAGGGCGACAAATTGTATGTCGAAACTATGGACGACGGAAGCGGAACGGAGCGCATTGTCCAGTCCGGCTTGCGGCCTTACCTCAAGCCCGAGGACCTTCTTGGCAAGAACATAATTTTGGCGGCCAACTTGGCTCCCCGCAAAATGCGCGGAATTGAAAGCCATGGAATGCTTTTGGCCGCCGACTACAAGGACGCCGACGGAAAGGATTGCGTCGAAGTTTTGACAGCGCCTTGGGCCAAGCCCGGCGACCCCGTAATTTTGGAAGGCGCCGATCCGGCATTTAAAAAGCCCGATACAATCGACATCGACACTTTCTGCGCGGTCGAAATCAAGACCGTCAACAAGAGCGTTCAAATCGGCGGAGTCAATCTGACCGTGGCGGGAAAGCCCATCACAACCGAATTTACTGTTAACGGAGACATTCACTAATTGTTCGACGTTGCGGTTCAAAAGATTGATTTCTCTATAAACGGAAACTCAGGCTCGTTTTTGCAAACCCCTTTTTGGGGCGAGTTCAAGTCCCGCCACGGCTGGAACTTGATTCGCGCGCGGGCCTCGCTTGGCTCCGGCAAAAATAGTTTGCAAGGCCAAGAAGCGGGCCGCGAGGTTGCGCATGACTTTACGATTTTGGTCCGCTCCTTTGCGCGCGGGCTTTTTAGCCTTGCCTACGTTCCTCTGTTCCCAAGCGCCCGCTTTTTTGCGGCTGCAGACGATGACAGTTCGCAAGGCCAAGAAGGGGCGGGCGTTCCCAGCCCCGACGTTTTTTCCGCGCTTTTGTCGGAACTAGCGCAGGCGATAAAGCCGCTTCTTCCCCAAAACACAATTTGCGTCCGCTTTGACCCGCAGGTGGAATTTTGCAATCCCCAAGACCGCGACCTGTTCAACCATAATGTCGCGCGCGCGACAAAAAGCGCCGCCGCCTCTTGCAAAAAGAACGCGGTTGACATCCAGCCGCCCGACACGACGCAAGTTGACCTTACAAAGAGCGAAGAAGAAATTTTGGCCGCGATGAAGAACAAGTGGCGCTACAACATAAAGCTCGCGCAAAAAAAAGGCGTTCAGATAGAAAAAACATCTGGAAACGCCCTTAACTTGTCTGATTTTGTAGACATTTTTTACGATTTGTACAAGCTAACAAGCGAGCGCGACGGCATCGCCATGCACGCAAAGGCCTATTACAAAGATTTGCTTGAGCTTTCGGCCCAAAACGGCGGCGCGGGCGGCGACGTTCCGCAAGTGAACCTTTACATAGCCAAGCACGAAGGCGACAATTTGGGCGCGATAATGACGCTTTTTTCCAAGGACGAGGCCGTCTATCTTTACGGCTGTTCCTCAAACACAAAGCGAAACCTTATGCCAAACTTTTTGCTCCAGTGGACGGCGATGCAAGACGCAAAGGCCTACGGCAGCCGCTATTACGACATGTACGGAATGCCGCCCACGGACGACCCCGGACACCCCATGCACGGCCTTTACTTATTCAAAACCGGCTTCGGCGGCCGCAACGTACACCGCGTCGGCAGCTATGACGTTCCCTTAAAAGCGGCTTACGGTCTTTGCGTGGCGGCTGAAAAAGCTCGCGCCTTTTGGCATAAAAAAGTTTTGAAGAAAATTCGCGGAAGGTAAAATATATGAACATGGAAGCCTTTATTTTGGGCTGCGGCGGAATGATGCCGCTGCCTTACAGACACTTGACGAGCGCGCTTTTGAGGCGAGACGGCGATTTGTTTTTGTTCGACGGAGGCGAGGGAACCCAAGTGTCTCTGCGCCGCCTCAACCTCAAATGGAAAAAGATAAACGCGATTTTTGTAAGCCACACCCACGCCGACCATGTCACGGGCCTTCCGGGAATCATGATGCTCAGCTCTCAAGTCGAGCGCAGCGACCCCCTTTACATTTACGGCCCGCCAAAAATCGCAGAGTACATTGAGACCAGCCGAAAGGTTTTGGACATGTACATAAACTATCCTGTCGTGGTAAAGGAAATCACCGCGCCTTGCGTTGTCCACAAAGAAAGGGACTTTCAAGTTCGCGCATTTCCGCTTGACCACACAAAGATTTGCGTAGGCTACACGCTGGAAGAATTTGACCGCCCGGGCGAATTCAATCCTCAGGCGGCGGCCGACCTTAAAGTGCCGCGCGGCGCCTTGTGGTCAAAGCTTCAAAACGGGCAGGAAGTCACCGCCACAGACGGAACTATTGTCCGCCCCGACCAAGTTTTAGGACCTTCGCGCAAGGGAAGAAAATTCAGCTACGTCACCGACACCCTTTACAACGAGTCTATCGCCAAGGAAGTGGCCGGCTCAGACCTTTTGCTTTGCGAGGGAATGTTCGAGCACGGCCTTTTGGACCAAGCCAACGAAAAAAAACACATGACCGCAAAGCAGGCGGCCACAATCGCCCGCGACGCTCAGGTAAAGAAAATGGCGATGATTCACTACAGCCCTCGCTATACCGACAAGGACTTGTCTGTTTTGGAAGCCGAGGCGCAAGAAATTTATCCTGGCGCCATTCTTGGCCGCGACCGAATGCGCTTTGAAATTCCTTACGAAGACTAGGGGAGCGGAGGAATTATGGTTCGCGCCATTTCTTTTTGCAAATCCTATTCCTCCAAAAAAAATCCTGCCTGCAAGGACATAAACTTTGAGGCCGAACGCGGAAAGATAACTGTCCTGCTAGGCCCCAACGGAGCCGGAAAAAGCACCCTGCTAAAGGCCCTTTGCGCCATGCATTACGCCACAAGCGGACAAGTTCTTTTGCAACGGAACGACGGCGCGATTTTTGACGCGGCGGAAGATCCCCAAGATGTCAAGGCCTTTACAGGCTTTATAGGCGAAGTTCCCGCCTTGTATGACGATTGGACTGTCTCGGAATTTTTGCGCGCTGCCGCCGCCCTGCGCCTCGCGGAGACTGATTCCAAGACCTTGACGCGCGCCGCGCAAATCCAAGCCGCCGCCCTAAAAGCCGCGCGTCTTTGCAACCTTGACGGCGTTCTCAAGCAAAAAATTTCTTCGCTAAGCCACGGCTACAAGCAGCGCGTCAACTTCGCGCAGGCCCTTGTCCATGACCCGCAAATCTTAATCCTCGACGAGCCAGCCACCGGCCTTGACCCCCAACAGATTCGCGAAATGCGCGAACTGGTCCAAAGCCTAAAAAATGGCCGCGCCGTAGTTTTTTCGACGCACATAATCCAAGAGGCCGAGGCTCTTGCCGACAAAATTTACATCATAAAGGATTCGGCGGTCGTCGCGTCAGGAAGCCCCAAGGAACTTTTAAAGCAAAGCGGCAAGAGCAATTTGGAGGACGCCTACCTGTTCTTTGTCGCAAGCGGCGCGGCCTCGACCGATCGCGGTCTTGCCTCCGATCGCGGCGCGTCAAACGATTGCAATGCAAAAAACGCCCGCGCTTTTTTGGGCCTTGTCAAAAAAGAGCTTTATGCCTACGCGATAAATCCATTTTATTGGATCGCTGGCCTTGTGTTCGCGCTTTTTTCTTCGGCCGCATATTTTTTTGGAACCCGATTTTTTGTTCAAGGCGTGGGAAGCGCGTCCCTTGCGCCTTTCTTTTTGACAATGCCCTATGTCCTTTCGGTTTTTGTTCCGGCCTTTTGCCTAAACATAAAGGGCCGCGGCTTTGACCAAACGCTTCCTTTTGGCGAATTTGAAAAAGGAGCGGCGCGATTGTTGGCGGCCCTTTTTGTCTTTTCGCTCTACGCGCTTGCCACAATTTTTGTTCCTGTATGCGTCTCATTTTTTGGAAGCGTCGACGGGGGAGCGGCGCTTGTTTCTTACGCGGGACTTTTGTTCTACGCCGCGGCTTCGATTAGTTTTTGCGTTTTTTTGTCAGGACTCTTTGAAAGCCGCGCGGCGTACTTCGCTCTTTCTGTCTTGGTCCTGGCCGCGGAAAGCTTTGTCCACAACATTTTAAATTACGTCCAGCTGGGCGACTTTCTTTCGGGCGCGATAAGGGCCGTAAGCTTCGCTTGGCGCTTTGATTCCGCCTCAAAGGGAATCTTGGACAGCCGCGACTTTTTGTTTTTCGCGCTTTTGGCCCTTTTGTTCTTGGCCCTAAACGCCTATGTTTTGGAAAAAAACAAGGGCAAAAACTTTTTTGCCGGCCGCCGCGCCCTGCGTTCTTGGACAATGATTTTTATTTTTATCTTTTTGTTCTTGGACGCAAGCCGGGCCTACAAGCGCTTTGACTTTAGCGCGAACAAAAACTATTCTCCGTCGGAACGCACAAAAAAGCTTATATCTTTGGCGGACGAAAAAATAAGAATTTCATACTACCGTTCAGCGGAACTGTTGAAGCTTTATCCGCAAGTTCGCGATGTCGGAGACTTTTTGCGCTCCCTTTCTTTTTCTTGCAAGAACGTGTCTTATGTGGAGCTTGACGCAAGCCGTCCGGCCGCCGCTCAAACCTTAAAGGAACTTAATGTACAGCCCCTCCAAATGCAAAGCCAAAAAGAAAATTCCTTGGAATACATAAACGCTTATTCGGCCATCGTAATCGAATGCATGGACAAAAGCCTTTGCATTCCCGCGGCCTTTTCGACATTCGGCCTTGAATACGACTTGAATTTGCGCTTGGACTATTTGGTCAACCAAAAAAGCCGCCGCGCTTATGTCGTATGCGCCAACGGAATGGATGTTCATAAAGATTACAAGAGCGCTCTTGATTGGCTCAACTTGGAAGGCTTTGAAACGATTGCAGTAAATGCAAGCGATTTGCCCTTTGAGGCTTTGGACCCAAAAATCCCAATGGCGCTCATCGGCTCAAAAGATTTGGACGCCCAAGGAGCGGCGGCAGTCGAACAATTTTTGGAAAGCGGCGGCTCCGTCTTTGCCATGCTAAGCCCTTACACCGTTGACATAAACGGAGGCTGGACAGTCACAAAGAACAAGCGCGACTTTTTGTTGCCGGTTTTTGAGCGTTTTGGAATTTCTTTTGTCGATTCCCTTGCGGCCGACCTTTCTTGCGTGCGCGCGAATTTTTATTCCTCGGAGCCTGACACAAAGCGGGGAGAGAACAAGTCGGTCAACTATCCATTGTGGATAAGCCTTTTGCCCCAAGACGGCATTCCCTTTGGCGCCACGGCCTTTTGGGCCAGCCCCCTTTCTGTTGACAATGCCAAGGCAAGCGCCCTTCTTGTCTCAAGCCCCGCGTCATGGCGCTTTTTGCCGGACAAAAAAAATCCGGACTTGCTCTTTGACACAAATCCTTTCACGGTTCCAAAAACCGCGATTGACGATCCCTTGGTTCAAAAAGAGGCCAGCGTCTTGGCCGCAAAAAGCTTGGACAAAAATCTTTTGGTCCTAAGCGGCGACTTGTTCGCAAACGATTTGCTTTTGGCGCTAAGCGGCGGAGAGAACGGCGACTTTAGGAACTTCAACTATTTGACTTGCAGCCTTTTGCAATTGTCGGGCGAGCCTGACATGGCCGCGCTAAAGAACAAGGGGGCGGCGGACTTTTCTTTGTGGAAGGCAAGCGACGCTTCCCAATGGAACAGTTTAAAGGCGCTCGCGCTTTTGCTCAACTTTGCCGCGCTTCCGATTTTGGTCCTTGTTTTGATGGCGGCCTTTTTTGCAAGGAGAAGAAAATGACGGCATCAAATGTTTTTCTTTTTGCAAAAAAAGCGCGGCTGCAAATTTTTCTTTTGGCTCTTGCCGCCCTTTATTTTTTGTCCGCTCCCAAAAGCGAAAAATCTTTTAAGACCGCCTTGCTCAATCCCAAATACGACGTTGACCAAATATTTCTTAGCGACCCGCAAAATGGAAGCCTTGAGCTAAAAAAAGTCGGCTCCTTTTGGTTTGGCCAAAAAGAATTCTTGGCCAACAGTCAAGACAGCCTTTGTTTTGTTTGCGACTCCTTTATGGTCCAAAGCTTTATCAAGGCCCTAAAAAACATTGTCCGGGTATACGAGGTTTCGGGCAAGAAAAACTTAAAGGCCTTTGGCTTGCAAGAAGGCCAGTCATTTTTACTGCGCGCCAAAAAAGACGGAAAGGAAGTCACTTGCGTAAATTTTGGAAGCGTCGATTCCCAAAAAAGAATTTTCTTTTGCGTTCCCAAAAGGCAAAAAATTTTTTCTGTTCAAAGCGATTTTTTGATTCCCTATATTTCAACAGACCCAAGCCTATGGGCCAGCCCGGAGATTTTTCCCAAAAGCCTTGTGGGAGCGGACAAAAAATACCGGCGCGGAAAAATCGCCTTGGAGAGCGGCGCGCCAGGCCTTGCTTTGGAGCGGGGCGCTGGGCTTCCGCTTTTGGCGCAAAATGTAAATTGGCAGGGCGCGACGGTCAAAACTTTTGACGCTCAGGACGGAAACGTTTACCGCGCCTATTTTTTGCCAAAGACCGACGGCGACTATTACTATTGGCTGAATGTTTCTCCAAGCGCGCAAAGGACTCAACAAGAAAAGGAAGCGCTAAAAAAAATAAACGCCGTCTTTAACGTAAGCTCCTGGACTTTTGAGCGGGTTATGGAACAAGAGTGAGTCGGGCCAACATAAGCGCGGCCGCGTTGTAGCTTAAGTGGGCGAAGAAGGGCGGCCAAAGGCTCTTTGACTTTACAAAGGACAATCTTAAAATTATTCCTGCAAGCAAGGCGTTCAATAGCGCCAAGGGGCCTTGGTACCTGTGCGCAAAGGCGAACAACAAAACGCAGGCGGCTTCGCAAGCCCAAAAAACGGCGGCGGCCGCGGGTTTGGGGCGCGCCACCAGTTTGTCTTTATCCTCAGATTTTTTGCCAACCCCAGTCAATGCCGCAATCTTTTTTAGCGCCTTTGGAAGGTACAGGCGGTAAAGGCATTCTTCGTAAAAGGCGCTTGAGGCCAGCGCAAAGGCGCAAAAAAAGCCTTGCAAAAGATTTTCCGGAAATATTATGTTTTCAAAAGTTTTTGTCTTGAGCGCCAGGCCCGCCAGCTCAAAAAGACATCCGCCAACAGCAAGGCTTCCAAAGGTCAAAAAATAGTTGCTTGTAAAGGCCGCCGCCTTCCAAAGGGGCCTTTTATTGTCTTGGACAGCAGTTCCTTCCAAACGCCGTTCCCGCAAATCCTGAAAAAACAAAAAAAGCGCCAAAGCAAGGCTTGTTAGGGCAAAAAAATTGAATTTTGAAAAATCAACGGCCAAATCGTCCGAAAAATTGACTAAAAGGGGCGGGCAAACAAAAATCAACAATATTAAAGAAAACTGTAGCAAAAAAATCATTTTTGTATTATAATATTATGTCTAGAGGATTTTTGTGTCAATACTTATTGTTTCTTTAGGTTTATTAGTTTTGCTCTTGGCCGTATGGCTTTTAAAGACCTTCTCGACAAAAATCAATTTTTTTGCGACAGGCCTTGACCAAAAATTTACTTTGGGCGAAATTTCGATTTTGTGGAAGCTTGCAAAAATCGTGGACTTGGAAGAGCCCGAGACGCTCTTTGTTTCAACGGCTTCGCTTACGCGCTGCATCACAAATCTTATAGAAACTTCAAAGAGGGACGGAACGGACTCTTCCCTTGAGACGCAAAACTTTTTGGCCAAGCTTTACAAGTTCAGGACCAAGATTGAATTGGCTTCAGAAAACAGGAGAGGCTTGGAGTCGAGCAAGGCCCTTTCAAACGGACAAAAGCTCCGCCTTATTTTAAAGGGAAGCGGAGTTTTCGCCTCCCGCATTTTGAACAATTCCCGCGACTTGATAATCACGATTCCTATCCAAGACGGAAGAATAAAAATTCCGCCGGAGGATTGGAAAGACAAAGAAATCAGCGTTTACCTTTGGCGAAAGGGCGACGCGGGCTATGTCTTTGACACAAAGGTTTTGGCGGCGGGAATTTTCTTGGGACAAAACGTTCTTTACGTGGCCCATTCCAACAACCTTTTCCGCGCGCAAAAGCGAAAGTCAATCCGCACCGAATGCCACATTCCTGCCCAGCTTTACATCATTAAGGAAGCCGTCACCGAATTTGCGCAGGTTGAAACCGCTCCCGGCTTTAAATGCTTTTTGGAGGACATAAGCTCAGACGGCGCCTTGATTCGCGTTGGCGGAAAGGGAGTCAACAACATTCAAGTCAAGTTGCAGTTTGAAATTGACGACACCCTCATTCTTATGTATTGCTTGGTTCGTTCCGTGGAATACAATTCGGCCAACAACCAGAGCCGCCTGCACTTGGAATGCTTGCACATAGAGCCTTCCATGCGCAACGCGATTTTGTCTTTTGTCTACAAGGTTTTGCCCGAAGACCAAAAGAACGCCGAAGTCGCCTTGTCGCAGCTTGAAGACGAGCAAAAGGCCGACGACAAAAAAGCCGCCGAAGAGGCTGGACAGGCCGCTCCCGCCGAAGAAAAACCTGTTACCGAAACCGAAGAAAATAGTTATAGTATAGAGATACCAACTGCGATAGACCCCGAATTTTTAAGCAAGGATTCGGGCAATTTGTAGGCGGAGGTTTGATAAATGAATGGACAAATAAAAAAATCCCTTGTTTCTTGCGCGCTTTTGTTGGCCGCTTTTTACGCCTTCGCGCAGAGCGGCGCTCCCGCAAAAGATGAGATTAAATTTGCAAAGGGAAACATAAACGATAAAATTGCCGCGGTAAAAAGTTCCGGCGACCCCGCGCTTGCAAAAAAAGCCGTAGATTTTGTTGTCGAAAACGCCTTGCTGCTTAAGGGCGACCGCGATTTGGCCGGACTTGCAGTCGCCGGCATTCTTTCTTATCCTGTGGAGGAAAGCAAAAAAAATCCCCATGCGGTTTTGCAAGATTTTTCTGACGTCTTTTACGGCGTTGACGACGTTAACGTCCGCGTTAGCGTTTTGGAAAAAATCGCCGCGATTTACGAACAAAACGCGGACACTGACTGGACCGCTTTTGTAAACGGTTACTTGTCGCAAAAACTTGCCGCTGGCGGAGCGGCCGACGCGACCGTCAAAAAGTCAATCGCAACTCTTGGCGTTGTCGGAAACGGATCTTCATTTGACATCTTGCATTCGATTTTGCGCCAGCCGATTTGGTCGGAGCTTGACCAAGACGTATCGGACGCGCTTGCCAAAATTTGCGACAAATCCCTCAACGAGATTTTTGGCGCGATTGACAAGGCTGACTTAGTTGAACTTAAACTACTTTCTAAAATTTTCATCAAAAATGAGCAAATTTCTCCCGCTTTGAGGGCGGAAATTGCCGAAAAAACGCTAAACAGGTCAATGATATTAGAGGGGAATTCTTCGCGTTCTCAAGACTTGTCTCTGTTCCAATTGGATATGGTTCAGGTTTTGGCGGACAACAAGTGGACCCGCGCCGGCGACTTGGCAAAAAATTATTTTAACGTTGCGAAAATCGCTTACAACGGAAAGTACCTAAACGCCCAGCAGTGGACAAAGGCAATCTCTTGTGTGGAAGCCTTGGCCTCAAGGGCGGCGGTTCTTCCGTTCACCGAGTATTTGGATCAAATGAACAAGGCGCAGGAGGCGGGCAATTCCCCCGACAAGACTGTGGTTCTTGCCATAATAAACGCGTTGGCCGACCTTGGCGACAAATCCTCGTTTGACTCCTTGCTCTATGTAACGTATGTAAAAGATTATCCTGAGGAGGTTGCCGTAGCGGCTCGTAACGCTCTTACGAGACTTAAATGGTAGACTCTATAAAGAATAATTTTCTCCTGCTGCCGGCCGCGGTATTGGCGGCCATTCTTTATTTTTTATTTCCTGCAAAAAACTTAAGGCCGTCGCAAAGCCTTTTTAAAAGCCAACAAATCAGCCTTGTCGAATGCCGCCTTGCCTCGTGTCCCGTCAAAGTCGGAAGCAAAAAAAAGTCGTACATTGTCAAGGCCGACCTTATCAGCGTGGGCCTTAAGGACGGAGGCCGTTCGAGCGCGGCGGGGCAGGCGCAAATTCTTTTGCCCTTGGAGCTTTGCGAAATCTACCAGCCAGGAAAACTGTACACAGCCTGGCGCGGACAAAAGGTTGACTTTTTGCTTGACAAGGGCGCCCGCTGCATATTTGAGGTGAGCCCGTCTTTGGACAAGAACGGCGGGGAACGCGCTGACGGCAAAGGCAGTTCAAGCGGCGATGATTTTTTTTGCGCGCAAAGCCTTGTCTCTTGCGATTACCAGAACAATTTGTGGGGCCGCTTGCAAAAGTTTAGGGCGCTTTGCCACTTGCATTTTGCCCGCCTTATGTTCGCGTGGGGAAGCGCGGGCGGCTTTTTGCTGGCCTTGCTCACTGGCTCCCGTTCCTACTTGGAGGAAGAATGCGCCAACGCCTTTAAGCTTTCGGGCCTTAGCCACATTCTGGCCCTTAGCGGAATGCACTTGTCCTTGTTCGGTTCGATTGCTTTGGCGCTGGGAAAAAAATCTTTGGGAAAAAGGGCCGCTCCCTTTTTGGAATTGTTGGCCATAAGCCTTTTTGTTTGGTTTGCCGGAAAGTCGCCGTCCTTGTTTAGGGCGCTCTTGTGCTCGTCGTTCGCGATAGTTTTTCGCCTTTTAAGGATTCCTGTAAAAAGCTCCTTGAATGTCTTGGCCCTTGTCTTTATTGTCCACGTTTCGACATTCACGCCGGACATGTACGAGCTTTCGTTTATGCTTTCGTACGGAGCATTGGCTGGAATTATGTCCTTTAACGAATTTGTTTCAAAGCCCTTGCTTTCGGCCCTGCCTTCAAACGCCGGAAAATCCTTGGGCCAGTCCGTAGGAGCGCAGGCGATGACAATGCCGATATGCGCCCGCTTTTTTGGAACCTTGGCTCCCGGCGGAATTGTGGCGAGCGCCGCCGTCTCGCCCTTGGTTACGGTTTTCATTTATTTGGGCCTTGCCTTTATTTTGATTTCGTTTGCCTTTCCGTTTATGGCGCCTGCGTGCGGAAGCGTTTTGGCCGCAGTTTACGCATTGATAAAAGGGGCTGTTTTGTTTTTTTCGGCCATTCCTTGCGTAAAAATTTAAGGCGCGCTATAATTTTTTTAATGAAAAATCTTCCTGACTACAATTCGGCCTCAGAACTCAACGCTTTTCTTGAACAAAAGGGAATGGCCATGCAAAAAAAATTTGGCCAAAACTTTTTGTTAAACGAGGCCGCGCGCAAAAAAATAGCCGCCTCCCTTTGCGTTCAAAAGGGCGACACAGTTTGGGAAGTTGGGCCCGGCCTTGGCTCGATGACAAAGGAATTGTTGGAGCTAGGCGCCAAGGTTACTGTTTTTGAAATCGACCGCGGCTTTTGTTCTTGTCTGGAAGATTTTTTTGAGGAAGAGAAGGCCGCCGGCAATTTTTGCTTGGTTCAGGGTGACGTTTTAAAGACTTGGAAGCCTTATTTGGAAAAGAACGGAGAACCTAAATATTTTTTTGGAAACCTTCCGTACAACATCGCCGCGGCCTTGATAGCCGACACAATTGAAGCCGGCGTCCGCTTTGAAAAGTGCGCCTTTACGGTTCAAAAAGAAGTCGCCCTCCGCATGGCGGCCAAAGAAGCCAGCCAAGACTATTCGAGCTTTTCGGTTTTGTGCCAGTGGGCCTATGACGTAAAGACAATTTGCGACTTGGGCCGCGCAAATTTTTGGCCCCGACCGAACGTCGAGTCGCGCGCGGTTTTGTTCACAAAAAAGGCGGACTTTCCCGCCTGCCAAAATCCGGCGCTTTTTGTAAAAATGCAAAGGGCTCTTTTTTCCAGCAGGCGAAAGACCGTAAAGAACAATTTGACAAAATTTTTGTCAGGCTACGATCGGGCGCTGGGAATGACGGCGGACAAGGTGTTGCAAAAAGCAGGGATTGACGCAAACGCGCGCGCCGAAGCCTTGAATGTCAAGCAAACGCTGCTCTTGTCAGACGCAATCAATTCATTTATAATTTAACGGTATGTCAATAAAAGAAAATTTGAATAACATAAAAAAGCAGCTTCCCGACAACGTCCGCCTTGTCGCAGTAAGCAAATTTCATACCGCGCAAGAAGTGATAGAGGCAATACAAGCGGGCCAAACCGTCTTTGGCGAAAACCGCGTCCAAGAGGCGGCCGCCAAATTTGACGAGGTAAAAAAATCTTTTCCAAACGCAAGCCTTAGAATCATCGGCCAGCTTCAGCGCAACAAGGTCAAGGAAGCCGTCCGCATTGCCGACGCGATTGACTCCGTTGACCGCATCGAGCTTTTGGACGAGATAGAAAAGCAGGCCGCCAAGATTGACAAAAAAATTCAAGTCTTGTTTGAGTTCCACACGGGGGAGGAGTCAAAGTCTGGCTTTGAAGATCCTTCGTTGATTGTTGAGGCTTTGCAAAAAATCAAGGACGGAGCCTATCCCCACATCGAGCCGCGCGGCTTTATGACTATGGCTCCTTTTACAGAAGACAAAAATCTTGTTCGCGCTTCCTTTAAAAAATTGCGGGACTTGCGCGACCAATGCCAAAAGGATTTTCCGGAATTTGATTTGTCCGAGCTTTCTATGGGAATGTCGGGCGACTGGCAAATTGCGGTGGAGGAAGGCTCCACGATGGTTAGAATCGGAACGGCGATTTTTGGCGCGCGGGATTATTCGCAGGCAAAAAAGGATTGAGCTTTGAAAAAGTTTTGGGCGGCGTTCTTTGCGCTTTTGACAATATTTTCTTTCTCAACTTTTGCCGACGACTTGACGATTTCGGACGCGGAGCCATACGACACAAAGGCCATTCCGCAATGGGTAAAGGACATGAGGCGCGGCGAGATAATCACTTTGGGCTCTTGGCCTTTCACGACGCTCTTGGTTTCGCTTTCGTATTCAATGGGAATGTTCGCCTCCCACAATTGGGACAGCTCCTATTTTAGAAATCCATTTTCTTCAAGCGGCGAGGGCTATTCTTACAACGAGATAAAGGGCGTTTTGCTTACCGCGGCCGGCATAAGCGTTGCAATTGGCGTGACCGACTTGATTGTAAACATCGTCAAGCGTGAAAAGGCCAAGAAAAAAAGAAACGCCGAGCAGTTAAAAAACATAACGATAACTCCGGTTGACTCCGGCCAAGACAGGCAGTTCATTTTTGAAGGCTCTAAAAAAGAATATCTTTTTGGGGATTTGGAAAGTGCCGTTTTTTAGTTCAAAGGTTCCCGAAAATTTTAGCGGAACTGAAAGACTGGACAAATACATTTCGTCCTTGCCCAACGCCTTCAACCGTTCCAAGCTAAAGAGCGGCGTCCACGAAATTTTAATCAATTCACAAAAGGCAAAGCTTTCAAGCAAGGTTCGCGCCGGAGACCAAATCGACATTCAGTGGGAAGACAACATTCCGGACAATATCGAGCCCCAAGACATTCCGTTAAAAATTATTTTTGAAAACGACGACGTCACTGTCGTCAACAAAGAGCAGGGAATGGTGACGCACCCCGCGGCGGGAAACTGGTCGGGCACTTTGGTCAACGCGCTTTTGCATCACTGGGGAAGGGAGGCGCTCGTCCAAATAAAGGAAGGGGAGACCTCGGAGATTCTATCGCGCCGCAGGCCTGGAATTGTGCACCGCTTGGACAAGGACACAAGCGGAATAATAATCACGGCAAAAAATCGCGACAGCGAGGAATGGCTGCAAAAGCAGTTCCAAGAGCGTCGCTTGCGAAAAGAATACATTTTAATTGTCCGCGGCTGCCCGCCTAAAAAAGACGGAATTGTCGACACATATATGATACGCGATCCCGGCGACCGAAAGCGCTTTAAGGCTGTGGCGATAGACGAAAAAAAACATGAAAGATTTGGCGACGACGCGCGGGCAGACACAGCGCCTGCGGTCGGCAAGCGCGCCGTGACCCTTTACCATGTCGTTTCGGTTTACTCAAACTATTCTTTGGTCCGAGTCCGCCTTTTGACCGGCCGCACCCACCAAATCCGCGTCCACATGAAGTTTTTGGGCTGCCCGGTTTTGGGCGACGCGATTTATTCCAAAAAAGACAATTACTTTCCAAACGAAAACTTGATGCTTCATTCGCGCCTTTTGCAAGTCCGCCTTCCAGGCCAAGAAAAAGCGACTGTCTTTAAGGCGGCCGTCCCAGAACGCTTTAAGCGGGTCATAAGGGCGCTAAAGGCCCAATATCCAAGGGCCTACGCTTCGCAAGGAATCAAGGCCGCCGAAAAGGCTTTGCAAGGCTATGACGGGGGCGGCCAATGAGCGGCGTCACAATCATTCACGAGCCGACCGCCGCCGAGCCCTTTGTAGTTTTGTCAAAGCCCGCGGGCCTTGCAAGCGCTCCGCTTGTTGCGGGCGGCGAGTCCGCTTTGACCGAATGCGCGCGGCTTTTTCCCGCCGTCCTAAAAGTTAGTGGAAAAAAAACGGTCGAGGGCGGCCTCTTGCACAGAATTGACACGGCGACAAGCGGTCTTTTGCTGATCGCGACAAGCCAAGATTTTTACGACCACATAATTGCCGCCCAAGAGCGCGGTGGTTTTGTCAAAGGCTACCGCGCCGACTGCGACCTTGACGCGGACAACGCGGCTGCCCTCGGAGGCTTTCCCGATGCGGCGGATGCTTTGCAAGACCAAAACACCTCCGCGCGCGGGTCGTTTTGCGGCCTTGAAATCTCTTCGTATTTTCGTCCGTTCGGCAAGGGAAGCAAAGAAGTCCGGCCCGTCTTGCCAAGCTCAAACGCCGCCGCGCTCAAAAAACTGGGAAGCAAAAAATTGTATTCCACAAAAGTTGTCGCGGCGGATTTTTGTGACGGCGATGTCGGAGCGAAAATTGCCCGCGTAGAATGTAAAATCGCGCAAGGCTACAGGCATCAAGTGCGCTGTCATTTGGCCTGGCTTGGACTTCCTGTGCGCGGCGACCTTATTTACAACCGCGCTTGCCGGACGGACAACGCGCAGGGCCAAGAGGCGGCGGGCGGGCAGGGCCAGATGCGCTTTTGCGCCGCGTCGCTTGAGTTTCCGGATTTGTTTGGGGACAAAGTTTTTAGATTTGCGTTGGACTAAAACGCCGTGCTTCTTTGGCTTGCGACTTTTTTTTGTAGCTTATTTGCGTTCTCCCTTCAACCTTAAAATAATTTCGTCGCAGCGCTGGATAAATTGGTTGGCCGCGGCGGCGCTTTCAACTGCGACAAGAGGAATTTCTTGTAACAGCCGTTCGCCGTCATAAATCTCAAGCGAGCCGTACGCCGCGCCAAAATCGATTTTGCCAAACAAGTATTTGGGCGCCTTTGTTTTTACTACAATTTTTGCGTCCTTGGGAACGCAAAGGCCGCCTTTGTCGCTAGCAAGCAAGCGGGCAAAAGTTTTTTGCGAGCCGTAAAGGGGAACAATGAATTCGGTTTGCGCGAAGGCGGCCGCGTCGTAGGTTTGAAAATTCTTATGCGCCCATTCCTGCAATTTTGTTCCGTCGGCAAAACGGTTTGCGTCTCCTTCTGCGCGGCTCTTTCCGCTTCCGCGCATGGTCACCGAGATAAAGCGCTGGCCGCCGCGCTTTGTGGTAAGCGCCAAGTTGTAGCCGCTTTCGTCGATGTATCCGGTCTTGATTCCGTCGCAGCCTGGCAAGACGCCAACCAGCTTGTTTGTGTTCTCAAATTCAAAGGGCGTCCAAATTTCGTCGGGGATTCCGTTCGAAAAATTTTGCGGTGCGCGGCCCCTTTGCTCGGGCGGCAAATTCTGTTCCTTGGGATAAGTGAATGTTTTCATCGAATGGAACTTTTTTATGGCGTCGGGAAAGCGCTTTATGTAAAGGCGGCAAAAGCTCGCCATTTCTCGCGGCGTGGTCATGTTTTTTTCAGAATAGCCCGAGGGCTCGGCTATGACCGTTTTTTGCAGGCCCAAGCCCAGGACCAAATTATTGGCGTCCTTTAAAAATTCGTCCATCGTTCCAAAAAGGGCGCTTGCTATTGCCGCCGCCGCGTCGTTCCCGCTGGCTACGCTGAGGCCTGTCAAAAGTTCCTCCAGCGTGACGATTTGGCCCTTTCCTAAAAACATCAAGGAGCTTCTGGGCGGAGCGTTGGAGGCCCACGACTCGGGCCCCAAGGGAATTATGTCGGAAAGGCTGGCTTTTCCCTCGCGAACTTTTTCAAGCGCGCATTCAATCAAAAAAAGTTTTGTCATCGAGGCGGGCGGAATCACTTGGTCGGCGTTCTTTTCGTAAAGGACAAAGCCTGTGGCCTCGTCAAGCAAAATGGCCGACTCGGCGTTAAGCTCAAAATCGGCCTTGGGCGCCTTGTAGGGCAGGGGCCGCAAAATTGCCCGCCTTTCTGGGACTGCGGCGTCCAGTTTTGCGTAAAAGAGGCTTTCTTGTTCTTGGCTCAGCTCTGGAGCGTTTTTTGCGGCCTTGTCGATCATCGACGACCGCGAAAGCAAGAAAACAACAAAGCTTATGGCCAAAAAAAGCGGCAAAAAGGCCGCCGCGTTCTTAATTTCCCGTTTTTTTTGCGTTCCCATATTCCCAAATACTAGCATATTTTGCTTTTTTATGGTAGTATGATTTAATTTAACTAAAAGGAGTTTTTATGGCAGAAAGCAATTCAAACGTCCTGATGCCAGGCGACAAGCCGCCGCTTGCAAAATGGATTCCGCTAAGCTTCCAGCACGTGTTCGCGATGTTTGGAGCTACAATTTTGGTTCCAATCCTAACTGGATTGAGCACATCGACCGCCTTGTTTACGGCCGGAACTGGAACGCTTCTGTATATTTTGATTACAGGCGCCAAAGTTCCGGCTTTTTTAGGCTCTTCGTTCGCCTTTATTCCGGCCTTGATAGCGATTGGCAAGGAATTTGGCGTTCCTTACGCGATGGGCGGAGCGATTTTCGCCGGCATTTTCTACGCGATTGTCGCCCTTATCATCCGCTTTGCCGGAAAGAGCTGGATCGACGCGGCCCTTCCGCCTGTCGTCATCGGCTCGGTAATCATCGTAATCGGAATGTCGCTGGCTCCCACAGCCGTAAGCGAAGCCTTCTACTTGAACAACGAATACTCATTGGTGGCCCTCAGCATCGCCGCCGTGACTTTGGCCATCTCAGTTTTTGCCACGATTTTCCTTAAAGGCTTTTTCAACACCCTTTCGATTTTGATTGGCTTGATTGGCGGCTACTTGTTCACCTTGATCATGGGCTGCTTTTTCCCTGCCTATCATTTGATTGACTTTAGCTCAGTCCAGAACGCCAAATGGTTCGCGCTTCCTTTCTTGCAGTACGACGCTGCCGGCCAGGCCTTTTGGCAGGCTCCCAAGTTCAATCTTGTGGCCATTTTGACGTTCGTCATCGTTTCAATCTCCACAATTTGCGAGCACATGGGCGATACGCTCACAACCAGCAAAGTTGTAGGCCGCGACTTTTACAAGGATCCGGGACTTCACCGCACCTTGCTCGGAGACGGCGTGGCCACCGCTTGGGCCGCTTTGTGGGGAGGTCCGCCGAACACAACTTACGGCGAAAACATCGGCGTCATGGCAATCACCAAAGTTTACTCAGTTTGGGTAATCGGCGGAGCGGCCGTAATCGCGGTCTTGCTTTCGTTCTGTCAAAAGTTTGGCGCTATAATCCAGACGATTCCGACTCCGGTTTTGGGCGGAATCTGCACTTTGCTTTACGGACTCATCGCTTCCAGCGGTCTTAGAACTTTGGTCGACGCCGGCGTTGACTACCAGCAAAAACGCAACCTCACGATTTCTTCGGTCATCATGGTCATCGGAATCGGCGGCGGCGTCTTGCAGTTCATGGTCGGAAGCTTCAAGTTCTCCCTTGGCGGAGTCGCTTTGGCCACTGTGGTCGGCATTGTCCTTAACTTGATAATTCCCAAAAACGCCGCTAGCGAAAACTAATTTTTCGCTATGTCATTGCCCGGCTTGACCGGGCAATCTTTGACGTTGCCCCGTCTTTTGGCGGGGCATTTTTTTTTCCGCTCGTGTTTTTGCAGGCAGAACATTAAATGCTATTTCGAGCGGTTTAACCGCGTCCTTTGGACGCTATATTCCAAGAGAACGGGAAAAACAAGCATCGCCGCCGCCACGGAGGCCAGCGTTCCAAAGAACATAAAAAAGGCCAAGTCGGCCGAAAAGCTTCCTTCGGCGCAAATCATTACAGGAACGGCAGCCACAAGCGTCGTGATCGAAGACGACAATACGCTCTTGGAAAGCCTCTTTGCGGCCAAGACAGCGCCGCGTTTTTTGTCTTGGCAATTTTTATATTCCCCCAAAATGTAAAGCGCGTTGTTTACGCATAGGCCCGAAATAAAAACCATTCCAACCGCGTCTCCCAAAGTCAGCGGAGCCAGCGTTATGGCCCGCAAAAGCAAGGGAAGTAAAAGCGAAAGGGGAATCGTCGCAAGGACGCAAAGCGCTTGGCTTGCGCTTTGGCTTTGGGCGGCCACCAAAAAGAATATCGAAGCCGCTCCCAGCGCAAAGGCCAAAAAAACTTTGGCGTAGTTTTGCGCCATCGACTCGTATTCTTTTGGAAAGCTAAAATAATATCCTTCGGGCAAGTTGAGCTTTTTGAGCGAACTTTTTGCGCGCCTAAAGGCCTTGCCGGAATTTTTTGTTTGGACTTCAAGCGTAAAGTAGGCCGCCCGTTTAAGGTCCTTTCTAAAAACTTTTGAAGGTCTTTTGGCTTTTTCAAAGCCGCACAGCGCTGAGACTGGAATCTTTTTAACCACAAGGCCTTTCACGCCCTCAAACGACGCGGCCGCTTCGAAGGCCAAAAACTCGTTCCCCAAGCGGATGTCCTTTTGCCTTCCGCCAGCCCAAACTTTTGCGGCGACAGGTCCAAAAATGTTCCAGCGCAAAAAATGGGCCAAGTCTTGAACGCTAAGGCCGTTCTTCTTTAAGAATTCCTTGTTCGGCTTTGCCAAAAACACAGTCTCGTCTTCCTTAAAGTTTAGGACGACTTGCCCCTTGTTCCTTGCAAAAAATCCTTCCTCCTGCAAAATCCCGGCCGCGTCGCTTGCGATTTTTTTGCAAAGGGTCGCGTCGTCTCCCAAAACCGCCACTTGCATTGTTTGGACAATTTTTCTTTTAGGTGGCGAGAGGGGAACGTACAAAAAGCCTTCGTCTTCTTTCCATGCTTCTTGCAAAAGGCGCGCGACTTTGTTTTTGCGCCCCGAGCCGTCCAAGACAATTTGCAGCTCGGCGCGGCCCCGCTTGGCTTCGCTTTGGACAAATTTTATCCCCTTGATTTTTTGAATGCGCTCCAAAAAAGGCAGTATTTTTTTGTCCACGATGTCAAAGCGTTTTTCGGGATTGAACTCGATTTGCGCGCATATTACAGGCTCGGAATCCGCGGGCTTAAGGTTTTTAGGCAAAAAAACAAACAAAACTGCCGGAATTATGTATAAAAAATTAGACAACTTCACAATCTTTTTATCTTTGTTGTTCAAAAAATCATACAAGTTAAGAAAGACTTTTGCGAATTTTAGTTCCTTTTCTGGCATTTTTTGCTTTGGAACAAAGGCCGGCAAAAAGATTAAGGCCATCGCGCAAGAAATCCCTATGGCCAGAGCGCAAGCCGTTCCCAAAGCCTTTACGCCGGGAACAATCGCGTTCAACGACAATAGCGGCAATATGGCCGCGACGCTTGTCAACGAGCATACGACAAGGGCCGGAGCGGAGGTTTCGCAGTCGTCAAGGACGTATAGGGCCGCGTCGCACATAAGGCCCAACGAAATCGTAAGCCCGCATATCGTCGCCGAATCAAGCGGAATTCCCAGCGCCGAAAAAGCGGCCGCTGTAAAAAGCGTGTCCAGGCTTGTAAAGGCTAGGGCGACGGCCGTCTTTTTTATGGACCTAAAGACAAGCCAAACCGCCGCAGCCAAGGCCGCGAGGGTTTCAAAAAAGGCGGCCAAAATCTTTTTTAACGCCTTTTCTTGTTCCGCTCCGTTGTCGTAAACTACATTCCAGCCCTCGCGGCCTTTTAGGGTCTTGCGTATAAGCGCGCGGGCCCTTTTTGAAATTGCGATGTTTTGGTTTTCTTCCGCGCTTTTTAGGCTCAAAAGCAGGCATTCCTTTCCGTTGACACGGACAAGGCTTTCTTTTTTTTGATGGCCTTCTTCCGCCTTGCAGGATTTTTTGACTTGCGGATTTGCTTTGATGTCTTCCAAGCTGTTAAATTGCGATTGGTATGGGGCAGTTTTTTTGCACAGGGCCCGCGCCTGGCCTTGTTGGACGTTTCCCGCCAATTCCCAAGGAAAGAGGCCTTCGCGGTCGATAAATTTGTCGTCAAACAAAAGGTGAATCTCTTTAGCCTGGCCTCCGCTCAAGAGAGCCTGGCTTGCGCCGGGAATTGCCTTTAGCTTTGGCAAAAGCCGCGCCCTAAGCTCTTCGTAAGAAAAAAGCGTTTTGTCAAAGGCCGCGCAAAAAACGTATTTTGATTCTTGGCTAAGCGCGTAGATTTTTGGATTTTGCGCGTCTTGTCCAAGGCTTCTTTTTAGTTCGTCGGCCAAGTTGGAGACTGCTGCGTAAGATGGCCTTTTGCCTTTTTCAAAGACAAGACTTGCCACGCATTTAGAATGTTCGCATGTGGAGCTGGCGGAAACAAGGTCCGGCAGTTTTGAAATTTTTTCTTCAAAGGGAATGGCCACAAGCTTTTCGATTTTTTCCGCGTCCATGCCAAACCATTCAAATTCCACCGCGTAGTTTTCATATTCGCTTGCGGCGGCTTTTGTCAAGCGAAGGTTTTTTAGGGAATAAATCGACAAAAAAGTCAGGCAAAGCAACGTAAAGCTTGCCTTAATTTTGCTTTTAAAAATCATTTTTTCTCCAATGCAAAATGTTTGGAACCATTATCAAAACCGCCGCCGTCGAAAACGCTAGTCCTCCCGCCACCGCAAGCGACAGGGAACTTTGCGGATTTATTCCAAGAGGGTCAAAGGCAAAGGGCAGCAAGGACGCGATTGATGTGGCGGAGGTAATCAAAACCGACGAAAGGTTTTTTCCGCCGCTTTCATGCAAGATGATTGAATTGTTGACCGCCGTTCCAAACAAGAGCATAAAGGCTATTATCGAGTTTATGTTGAGCGACGAGCCAAAAATAAAAAGAGAGGCGGCGGCTCCAAAAAAGCTTGGAGGAAGCGCCGTCAAATAATAAAGCGGCATTCCAGTCGATTCTGTTTGCGCTCCAAGGACGCAATACAAAAGCGCCAAGACAAGCAAGAGCAAAAATGTTCCGTTTAAAAACAAGGACTTGAGGCCTTGCTCTTGGATAGAAACTAGGCGCTTTTTTATATCTTTTGGCGCGGCCGCGGCTGTCTTTGCGCTTATGATTTTTGAATCCTTTCCGTCCAGCCTAAAAAGCGCGGCTTCCTCTTTTTTTGTTTTCCATTCGCCCAAGGCCGACAGTTCCAAAGGCGTTGTTCCTAAAATTATTTTTAGTCTGTCCAGCTTGTCTTGCGAAGAGCATTCTTTTTCTTTAAATTGAACGGTCATCGGGATTTCCCTGCCGTTTTCAAAGTAGCCCGAAGCGGCCGCTCCGTCAAAGGCCTTGCGCAAGGTTTCCGCCAGTTGGTATGGAGTGATTTTTACTTTTTCCATGAACTTTTGGTTTTCCTTGAATATTTTTTGCTCCGACATTTCGTGCGGAAAAAAATCTCTTCCAAAAGTTCTTTCGCATTCGTCCAAAAGGCTTTCTTGGTCGCCTTCTTCGCCTGCGCAAAACAAAAAGTTGTTCGAAATTTCAAGCCGTTCCGAAATCAAGTCTTTGCTTTCTTGCAAGCAGTTGTCCAAGCCAAAATTGTCAAGAAATTCTTTGACGGCTTTTTTGCATTTTTTTATTTTGCCAGTCTTTATCTTTAGGACGACGCATTCCTTTTTGTTTTCTGCGTTTGCCAAAAAGTTAAGGTCGTCTTTTTCATAGCCGCCTTGCGCAAAGACGCTTTGGACGCCTTGCATTTCTTGGATTCTAAAGCAAAGCGCCTTTGTCTTGCTTTGCATAAGCTTTATGTCCGTTCCTGTTGGAAAAATTATTTTTTGGCAAAAAAAGGATTCCCGCATTTTGGGCTGGAATTCTTTTTTTATCGGAAGCAAAATCATAAAGCCTGCAAGCGTAAAGCCAAGCGCCAGGGCGGGGCAGAGTAATCGAATTTTGTTCGTCTTTTTTAGAATCCGCTCCCTATGCTTTTCTAGCCAAGCAAAATTCATCGTCTTGGCCTTTTGCAATTCCTCCTTAAGAAAAAGCGCGCAAATTGCGGGCAACACTCCAAACGAATAAATGAGCGAAAACATCAGGCCAGACATGACGCTTATGGCCAAGTCTAAAAACAGCTCTCCGATGATTCCTCCGATAAAAAACAAGGAAACAAAGACTATGGCGCTTGTCAGCGTGGACGCGGTGTTTGAAAGCCTGGCTTGCAAAAAGGCTTCTTGCAGCGCCTTTGGATAGTCTTTGTCGGCTTTGCGGCCAATCGCTCCTTGCAAGGCCACAATGCTGTTGTCAACAACCATTCCAAGACAAATCGTCATTCCCGAAATCGAAATTATGTTAAGGCTTCTGTTAAATGCCAAAAGAACAAGGCACGAAAACAAAAGGCTTAGCGGAATGACCGCTCCGACCGCAAGTGAAATTCTTGCAGACTTAAAAAATAAAAATAGCAGCAAGACTGCGATCGCCGTTCCCACAAGGGCGTTGGCCGCAAGGCTTTTTATCGTCCGCCTGATTTCTTTTGAGCTGTCGTTTTCTATTACAAAGTCATAATTTGGATTTTCGCTTTTGATTTCTTCCAGCAGGGCCTTTATTTTTTTTGAAAGCTTTAGGGGGCTTTGGCCATTTTTGCAAAAGACCAAAAGGGCTCCGCATCTTTGTCCGTTGTAAAGGCAAAATGAGTCAAAGTCTTTTTGCGCCTTTTTTGCGCCGGCCAAATGCTTTAGCTTTAGAGGCCCTTCGTTTGTCTTTAGATTCGTCTCCAAAATGTCGTCAAAGTTTTTAAATGTACCCTCGGTTTTAAGCAAAATGTCGTTCTCGCCGTCCTCAACGCTTCCGGCGGGATAGTCAAAGTTTGACAGGCTCAACTCTTGCGCGATTTGTTCCAGCGAAAGGCCGTAATAGGACGAAAGGTTTGAGTCCACCACAATTTTGATTTGGGGCTCCACAAGGCCAAGGCATTTTGCGCCGCCGCTTTCTTCCAAGGCCAAAGCCCTTCGCAGTAATTCTTGTTTTACAAAGGCGCTGACTTGAACTATGTCTTGTTTTTTTGGAATCACAAGGATTTTTATCGCCTTGTCGTCGCTTTCGGGGGCTTTTTGCGCCGCAGGTTTTGGGCAGTCTTGGGGCAAAAAGTCCGCCGCAGCGTCCAAAAGCGCCTTTGTCTCCAGCAGGGCAAGGTCGCAGTCGACGTTCCACTTCAATTCAATTTTAATTACGCTAAGTCCGTCTCTCGAAAGCGACTCGATTTTTTTGATTCCCTTAAGGCTCGCCAGGTTTTCTTCAAGCGGAATTGTAACCAAGCGGCGGACTTCTTTTGCGCGGGCGCCCTGATAATTTGTACTTACGATTATGAACCTTTCCTTTGCTTGCGGTAGCAGGTCAACGTTCAGCATAAAAGGCGCGACCGCTCCCAACAGAAGAACCAGGCAAAAATACATTAGGGCCGAAATTGGCCGCGTTGTTGAAAATTTAATCAAGCTTTTCATATTATATTTTGTTGCATGTCAGGCGAACGCTTTCCTCCATAAAGTTTTTTTTGTCGTCGCATATCTTTTCGTCAGCAAAAAATTCAATCAAGCCTTGCGCCGGCTTTTCGTTGAGTTCGGTGTTTTTAAATAGGGCGGAATACTTTATCGCGCAAAGTTTGTTTTGGCTTTGCTTTATCTTTTGCAGCAATTGCTTTGTGTCGCTTGCTTCAAAAAAGCCCGGGTCTTTGACAAAATCCTCTTGGCTCATTGACTCAAGCGCGTTCAGGTTAATCGTTCCCGCGCCGTAGGTCAAAACGCTTATTCCTTCGTAGGCCGAGATTTTATCGATTTTTGTTGTCAAAGGAGAAATTGAAAAAATAAAATAAATCGGAAGCTCTTTAAAATTGCCCGTGGGGTAGTTCTCTATCGGAAAAACAACGCTCTCAAAATTGTTTTCTTTTGTCAAATAATAATTTTTTCCGTCAACGACAAGAGCCGCACATTCCAATTTGGGCGGCCTGGCTAGTTCGGAATTGTTCTTTATTAAAATCTTTTTAGGCTCAACGGACAGCCCGCTTGAGTCTTTTATGTCGCTTTTTATGACCAAAGTCCGTTCACTATTCCATTTGATCCTTTCGTTGAAGATGATTTTTGCTTTTTTGCAAAACGCTCCGCTTTCTTCGCGAAAGGCTTGGACAGTAAATGACGTTTGCGGCTCGATCTTGATTCCTTGAAGAACGCTGTCGGCCAAAACTTTTTTGTCAAAGACAATTTCGATTTCTTTTGAAAAGTCCGCGTTTTCGTAAAGACCGACTATTTCTTTGCTTTGCTCCTGGCCAAACTCCTTTGCGTAAACCTTGCAGCTTGGCCCATTTGCGTCCTGCTTGTTTGTCCAAGACCAGTAAAAGTCATTTTCCATCGCGTTGTTGGTCGTGTCGAGCAAGGATTTTTCGATTTTTGTCGAATACAATGTCCTTTCCAAAAGGGGCTTCTTAAACTTGACCAAAACGCTTTTTTTGTCGTCCGACCAGTTTGCAAAATAATCCGCGCTTGGCTCAAGCGAAAAACAGGAGCAAAATGATTCTTGGTTTATCGCTTTGTTAAAAGTGATTGACAACCCCTCTGTGTTTTGGTCGGAATCTTCAATCGTTTTTATTTCTGCGACGCAAGGGCTTGTAAGGTCGTCTTTGGTGTAGAAAATCTTTTTATAATCCGTTTGGAGCGTGTTTCCGTTTTCGTCTTGCGCTCCCGAATAAACCGTAATTTTATAGCAATGATTTGGGCTTATTGTTTCTTTTGGATAAAAAAACAGTTTGTTTCCGCAAAAATCAAGCCGGCCTTCGATTTCCTTGTCGTCCTCGGCGAACAAAAAGTTTTTCATCGCGCTTGTCGGGTTAACGTTGGCCGAAAAAGTCACAAGCGCCTTTTGCTCTTCAAGCGCCGAGTCCTCGACCTTAAATTCAGGAAAAAAGTAATCCGCGCAAGACTGGAGGCCCAGCAAGCCCAAAAAAAGCGCGGCCCAATAGACTTGCGCAAATTTTATTCCAGACGCTAATCTTTTTTCTTTAAGCTTATGTAGTAGCATTTGTCCTCCTTTAAATATTCCCCTTGCGCGTCAAATATAAAGTTTTCTCCGCCTTTGACCGTCAACTTGTAAAGGCATTCCTGCCCATCAAGGGCCGCGCTTAGATTGGAGTAGCAAAACTCTGCGCAATTTGAGCTTGAGGTTAAAATTGAATTTAATCTTGGATTTAGCGCGGACATTGGAAACAAGCACTCGAACTTGACCGCGTTTTTTATTTCCAAAAGCGATTTTTGGCAAAGGTTTTTTGAAAAATAAATTTTTATGTAAAGGGGAGAGCCGTAGTCTATTTCTAATTGGTTTTCCGCGCCCGCGCAAATTTCGTTTGTGTCAACAGTTATTTTTTCAATATCAATAAAATCGCTTTTAAGAGCAAAGAAAATGTTTTTTTCACCTTTAAAGTTTATTCCCCACGCGTCTTCAACCGAATCGCTTACGCAAAGCCTGTATTTTTTTTGAATTTGATAGTTGTTGTAGGGCGTGAATACAAAACGCTTTTCGTCTACCGTTCGCCAAAAGCCTTGTACAGAAGGCTCAAAGCAAACGCCCCGCTCAACGCTGTCTTTGTTCATCGCGCAGTCAAAGACAAGGCCTATGCATTGGTTTTCAAGCAAATCGTTCAGGCTAAGGCTTTCCAAAAATGTGTCGCCGACTGCGGGGCATGCTGTCAAAAGTTGGGGCGCTTTTTCTTTTCTTGCCGCCAGGAACGAGCCTTGATAGTCCTTGAATATTTTTGCGCCGTCTTGGCTAAAGGCGTTTCCAATCTTCCAAGTGTAATAACTGTTGGCCTTCCATTTGTCGCTTGGAAAAATTTCTACAAGGCAAAAATCTGTAGAATATGTTTTTTTTGTTTCAACATAAGGGCTCAAGCTGAATTCTCTTTCAAAAATAGCCGCATCCACAGGCTTGTTAAAGAAAAAGGCAAGGCTTTCCACGTCTCCGCGGGCGTTTTTTTGTTCTTCAAATTTGTTCAACAAAAAATTGTCCGCTTGGCTTCCAAAAACAAATTCCCTGTAAATGTTCACCTCGTATTTGCGGCCGTCGCTTGCAAAGGCGTCTCCTTTTACGCTCAGCGTGTACTTGCGGCCTTTTTTAAAGCCGCCTTTTGCGCTCAAAATGCAGGAGCCGTTGTTCCACTCGATCTTGGCGTCAATCCTCTGTCCGTCCTCTTTTAAAGAGACAAGGTTTTCTACGGACGTTCTTTCCATGCTGATAGAAAAATCAATTTTTACGGATTCCTTGCTGTAATAGGCGTCTTTTTCTAGCAAAGAAACGTCGGTCTCCAATTCCTCAAAGGACATAAAGGCGCAGGACCAAAATGTGGCCAAAATGACCGCCGCGGCAAAAGTTTTAAATGCATTTGACACGCAAGCCTTCCTTTAGCGCCGTCGACGGGCTTTCCACAATTTTTTCTCCGTCTTTGATGCCTGTTTTTATAAAGATTTTTCCGTCGCGTTCCATTTCAATAGGGCATTCCTTTTGATAGACAAAGTCGTTTTGAACGCAAAACAAAAACGCCGTGTTTCCGTCCCTGCGTCTCAATGCGCTTTGCGGAATGACAAAATATTCTCCAGATGTCTTTGCGCTTATTGAACATTTAGCGAACATTCCAAGCCTAATTTTGTTTTCCTTGTTGTCTATGGGAATTTTTACGTAAAAGTTTCCAGTCTCGGAGTCGGCCAAGGGGCTTATAAAATCTATCGCGCTTTGCTCTTTGTATGCCGCCGAATCTATTTCGACCAAGGCTCTCGCTCCAATTTGAATTTTTTCCATGTCCTTTTCTTGGACCGAAACCTTGGCGTAAGGCCGCTCCATGTCGATTATCGTCGCGAGCTTTTCGTTTTGCGTAACCCGTTCTCCGCTTTCAAAATAAAGCGCTCCTACAATTCCGTCGCAAGGGGAGAGAACCGTTAGGTTTTTCATCAGCTCGTTTATTGACTCCAAATCCCGCAGCGCGTTTTTTAGCTCGACTTCGGCAATCTCTATTTGAATTTTTGCGCTTTTTGTGTTCAGGTCTACATATTGATTTTTTCTTTCTTCCGCGTCTTGGCTTGGAACTATTCCTTCCCGCAAAAGGTCTTGTTCTTGATAGCCCAAAAGTTTCATTTGCAATTCTTTTTCCAAAACGTCAATTTCGGTTTTTGAAGCCATCGCTTCCATTTGCATTTGCTCCAAGGCGCTTTCGGCTATGCCGCCCGCGTCAAAAAGCTTTTGGTTTTTCTCCAAATTTTTTATTTGCAAGGAGTGTTCGTCCTTTTTTTGCGACAGATTGGCTTTTGCGTTGTCCAGCGCCATTATTGTCGAAAGCGCGTTGCGTTCTTGCTCGGTCAAATTGTTTTTTGCGGCGCTTAATTTTGCCCTTGCAGAATTGACTTGATTTTGCCTTTCGGCCTTTTGGATTTCGTATTGAATGTTTTTGAGAGTAAAAAGAATTTCGCCTTTTTTTACCGCGTTTCCTTCCAAAATCGCTTGTTCTACAATTGTTCCGTCAACCAAAGCGCAAACGTCGTTCTTTTTTTTGTATGTGACCGAACCATAGCTTTCAAGCGTGACGTTTTGCCGGCTTTTTTTTGCTGTCAATGTTCTGACTTGAAGGCTTTGGCTTGCGTCCTTGTCATTGTTTGAACAGGCGCTTGCCAGAACAATGATTGCGCAAAATAATGCAAACAGTCTTTTCATTTTTCCTCCGTTAAAAATTAAGGTTTGACATCGCTTCCAGCTCTTTGGTCAAGCAGTCGCGTTCCTTTAACGCGTTCAGCGCTTGGATTTTTTGCTTGGCGCATTCATTTAGGTCTTCAAGATAGTCGCTTCTTTTAATCTTTCCTTGCTCCAGCTGGATTTTTGACAAAAGCAATTTACGCTCTTTTAACTTGACGCTCTCTAAGTTTAAAAGAAAATTTTCCTGCGCTTTTTGAATTTTTTGAATCGCCTCGCTAACATTCTCTTCGATTTGCCTTTTTGCTTTTTCCAAGCCCAGTTTTTTTTGCGCTATCTCAATTTTATTCAAACGCAGTTGGTTAAAGTAAATTGTGTTGGCTTCCGTTTGCCCCGATATTGAGTCTGTCATTGAGTTCATCTTGCCCTTGTTGAATCCAACTTGGCTTGAAACTGTCGTCTTTAGCCAAGGATTGTCGTCAAAGCCTAAAATTACTTTTATTGAATACGTGGGCGAGGTTAGGGGGTAGTTCCTTCCGGTAAAACTAACGCCTCCTCTTACCGAAACGCTTGGCAGAAAAAATCTTTTTTGCATAGACCTCATTTTTTGCGCCCAGTTTAATTCCGCCTCCGCAAGCTTTAAGTCAACGCTGTTTTGAATTGCGCTTTGGACGCATTGTCTTTCTTTTTCGTTTAAGTCTTCGACAAGCGGATAGCTCTCCAAGGCTCTTTCGAAGGTTTGTGTTTCCAACAGCGCGATGTTATGTTCTTGTTTCAGCCCCATCATTCTTTTTAATTGCCATTTTGAATTTTCGCAATCATCCTGGGCGGATTTTGCCTCCAATTCCATTTTCTTGTATTCCAAAAGCGTTTCCAAATATTCCATTTTTGTAATCATTCCTTGCTCTTCTTCCAATTGCGAGGTCAGAACGACTTGCCAAGCGTTTTTTAGGCTGTCATTAAGAAGGCGGCTCTTTAGTTCCAAAAGCACGCTTGCGTAGTAGGCCTTTAGCAATTGATTTTTGTAGTCATCGTTGGCCTTTTGCGCGCTCAAAAACTGATAAAAGCTTTTTTCTTTTTGCATTCTCCATTCCAAAAAAGTCTTTCCGCCGTTAAATATTTTTTGCGTTACGCCAAATTCAATTGCCTTGCTTTTTGCGTCGTCTGTGTCCTTTTGCGCTTTTGCGGCGTCGTTTAAGCAAAAGTCTATGACAGGCAAAAAGCCGCCGATGTTTTTTTGCGCCATCCTTACGCTTTCTTGAGCGCCTAGCGTTTGAAGGCTCCGCTCAACGTCGTTAGCCAAAGCGATTTTAAGGGCGTCGTTATAGGAACGCAGTTCAATTTGGCAAAAGACGTTTGACGGCAAAAATGCGCTCAGCGCCAACAAAATTATTCTTTTAGGCATCGTCTTGGCTTTCGCTTTCAAAATACTTTTTTAGGTCTTTTGCGATTTTTGCGACTTGTTTTTGCTGGACCATGGCGGACAAAATGGATTTCTTTCCCTCGCTGCAAAAAACATTTTCATGAGCGCATTCGCCGTTCTCCAAAAAAAGTTGGTAGCTCACATAAATCGAATGAAAGTTGTCCACGTTTTTGTAGAACGACCTTTCGCGCAAGTTAATTTTTATCGAATAACTTTTTCCGTCGTCGCAAACGCCGCTAAAGGCGTTTTTTGCAAGCCCCAAAATCTGTGTCGATATTCCTTCTTCAAAAATGTTGTCCACCAACACTTCAACGTTTTGAACCAAAATATTTGGCTTTTTTGGCAGGCAGGTTTGCGCAAAATTCGGCAAATTTGGGCCAAATAACGCGCAAATCAGGGCAAAAACCTTAAATTTCGCGCAAAATGTTTCACGGAATGTTTCACAAAATTTAATAAAATCAATCATTTTTTTCCTCCTTAAAAAACGCTTTGTAGTTTTGGTCAAGGCAAAGGCACTTGTCCCTGCATTCTTTTGCCTTTGCGTCGATTCCAAGCGACTGCCACACAAAAGCCAAGTCAAAAAAAACTTGGGCGCCTGGAGCGAGGGCGGCTTTGGCCATGTTGAGGTTTTCAAGCCTTTGGTCAACTTTATGTTCCTTTGCGGCGACTACAGCCGCAAAAGAATAAAGCCGCCAATCCCCGGCGTCTTTTTTTAGCGCCGTTTGAATTTCTTCGCTGGCTTTTTTGTAATCTTCTAAAAAAATCAGGCTTTGGATTAGGTAGCGTTGAATGTCTTTGTTGTCAGATTCGGATTTGTATAGGTCGGAAAAAAGTTTGCAAGCCTCTTGATATTGGCCTTCAAACAAATAAATTTTGGCTTTTAAGAATTTTGCCTGTTTGCTTTTTTTGTCGCATTTTAAGCTTTGGTTAATAAAGGCGGCGGCCGCGGCAAAGTCTTTTTGCTTGTACGCTTCCAACGCCTTTATGTACAAGATTCCAGCCGATTTCTTGTCCGCGCAAGCCGCAAGGCTTATGCAAGACAAGAGCAGGGCGGCGACCCAAACTTTTGTTATGAGCCGCATTTAAATGGTATTTGTTTCCTCCTTTTATTTTGTAAATTTTTCAGCAATAATCTTTTGAAGTTCCGCGGCGGATTTTTTGTCGGCATTTTTTTCGGCTTTTTGATAGAGCCTTTTGTAAAAGTTTCCAATCGTAGAAAAGAACGGCTCAAACTCCGCTCTGAGCGCGGCAATGTCGTCGGACGTCTTCATCTTGTACATGTACCGAACGGGTAGAAAGCCCCTTAGTTTTTCCGGCAGCGCCTTTAAGTCCGCTTCGGACATCGCGTAATTCTTGTCATAAAACTTTTCGATGAAAGCGATGCATTTTACGGCGCTTGCGGTTGTATAATTCTTTTTTAGAATCTCAATTAATTTGTCCGCGCTTGTTTCATTATAAAAGTCTGTGTATTCTTTGTCCAAAATAGCTACAAGCGCGGCCTTGTCACTCTCTGCTAATTTTTCAAATGCAGAGGCGGCAATAGCGCCAAGGTCAACGCAGTATCTGAATACTTTTGACTCAAAAAGTTTCATAAGATATGGCTTTAAGAATAATAAACCGCCGCCTTGTTTTGCACAGCATATTGAAAAATTTTCTATGTCGATTCTTTCTGTCAACGCATAGTCCTTGTCATGGTTGTGCGCCATAAGAAAAATTCTTCCGGCTCTGCTATAGTCGCCGGTTTGGGTATAATAGTTTGCCAAGGTGTAATAGGCCTGCGTTCCCAGCAATTCGTTATTGTCTATGCAAAAGCTGGCTTGGTTTTCAGGAGAGACGCCAATTTTGTATCCAGGAACCATGGCGCGCGCTTCGGCCGAAACTCTATAGAATTTGGCCTTAGCGAATTTTCCTTCTTCCGTTTGGGGGACAGTCGGAATTATTTTATTGGCAACTTTCATTTGCTCAATAAATTTATCCGTCTGGCGCAACTTAAGCGACTCGGTGGCAAAGTCAACGCGCGACAAAAGACACTGGGGATGCTGCTCGCAAAAAAATTGCAAGTCGTCCAAAAGCAAAAGCCTGCCATTTTTTTCGTCCTTGTGTTTTTGGACAGATTCAAACCAATACTCCTTGTACTCCTGAGCCTCTTGGTCAAATTCTTGCTCTGGCCTTGGGGCCGCCCACAAAACTGCCGTCGCAATTGTCAGCGCCGCAAGCGCAACCATTTTCTTAATACTTTTCATTTTTCCCTCTCTTGTTTAATAAAACTTTTTGTCAAAATCCTGACATATATATCATACACTAGTTTTGAGTTTTTTTATAATTTTTTTTGATTTTTTTAAACTTTTTTTTCTTTTTTGGGTGAAATTTGCCGTTTTCGTTGATTTTTATCGAAGTTTGTTGTATATTTTTTTTATGAGCGAAGAAAAATATGTCCGCCCCACGTGGGACGAATACTTTATGGAAGTGGCCCGAACGATAGCCAAGCGCGCAACTTGCGACCGTGGCCGCAGCGGCTGCGTCATCGCGCGCGACAACCAGATTCTTGTAACAGGATATGTTGGAAGCCCCGCGGGCCTTCCTCACTGCGACGACGTGGGCCACCTTTTTAGAAAGAGCGTTCACGCCGACGGCTCTATCACAAACCACTGCGTGCGCACGGTTCACGCCGAGCAAAACGCCATCTGCCAGGCCGCCAAGCGGGGCATTTCAATCGACGGCGGAACGGTTTACTGCAAGATGACTCCTTGCCGAACTTGCGCCATGCTGATAATCAACTGCGGAATAAAGCGGGTTGTCTGCGAAAAGCATTATCACGACGAGGAAGACTCGCTTGAAATGTTCAAGCAAGCCGGCGTCAAAATCGAGCACCTAGAGGACACTGTCCAAACTTACAAAGACATGTAGAGCCAATCTTTGAACTTGTTGTAGTCGTTTTCCATCGGAATCGCGCGGTCGGGCAGGGCCATGACTTTTTGCAGCCGCTCGGGAATGGCGGGCTCTTTGCCAATCGCGTCCTTTACAATCGCGCTGAACTTGGCCGGATCGGCCGTTTCCAAAATCACGCCAACAGCTTCTTTTGCCTTGTCGGCCCAAGCGGGCTTGTTGGGAGTGATTCCTGGCTTTGTGATGTCGATGTTTTCAAGCTTGTCCAAGGCTCCGGCCTTGATGTCTTCCCAAGCGCGGTAGGCAACCGCTCCGTGCGGATCGATCGTGTAGCCTGTCGAGTCTGAGCAATCCTTTATGGCCTTTATGATTCCATCGTTGTCAAGCCAATAAGAAGCGAAAAGTCCACGCACTTCCGCAAGCGAATACATGTAGGCGATGCGCTCGTAGTTTGAAGGCGCTCCTACGTCCATCGCGTTTGCGTATGTTTCAACGCTGGGGCGCGCCTTGTAGTCGCCGGTTGCGATCCAGTCGGGGATTGTTCTGTTGCTGTTTGTGGCGGCGACAAAGCCTGTGATGGGCGCTCCCATTTCGCGCGCGATAAGGCCGCTTGTAAGGTTGCCGAAGTTTCCGCTTGGAACAGTGACGATGATTTCTTTTCCGGAATTTTCGTACTTGGCTTGCAAGGCCGCGTACATATAGTAAAAGCTTTGCGGAAGCAAGCGTGAGATGTTTATCGAGTTGGCCGACGACAAGCGGAACTTGGCGCGCAAGTCCTTGTCGGTAAAGGCCGTCTTTACCAATTTTTGGCAGTCGTCAAAGGTGCCCTTGACTTTGAGCGCGCGGACGTTTCCTGTAAAGGTGCTGAGCTGCTTTTCCTGTAGGGGGCTGATTTTTCCTTCGGGATACAAGATTGTAACGTCGAGTCCTTCTACATTGTGAAAGGCGCTTCCTACGGCGCTGCCTGTGTCGCCTGAGGTGGCAACCAATATGTGGAGCTTTCCGTTTTCGCCCTTGTTAAAGAACGACATGGCGCGGGCCATAAAGCGCGCTCCAAAATCTTTGAACGCGCAAGTCGGGCCGTGCGACAATTCCAAGACATAAGTTGATCCGTCAATCTTTACCAGCTTTGGCTCAAAGGGGTAGGCGTCCTTTATCAAGGCAAGCAAGTCCGCGTCGGGGATTTCTCCCTCGACATAAGGCTTTGCCATCTCAAAGGCGGCTGTCACAAAGTCAACCTTGCCGTCTTTCATTATTTTAGAAATTTCGATTTTGGGAAATTCAACAGGAACGTAAAGGCCGCCGGTGGCGGAATTCATTCCGTTCATCACGGCAGTCTTAAAGTCAACTTTTGCGTTCGCGTCGCGTGTGTCTGTGTATATCACTTTTTTCTCCTAGTTGGAAAGGGAGTAAATGACTTCTTCGCAGAAGAGTTTTGCCATTTCTTGCTGGGCGTTTGAAATCGCTTTCCATTCCGACTTGTCTTTTACTGTCACGCTCTTTGACGCTTTGAGCAAAACTTCTCCGGTGGGAATGCTCAGCGCTCCCAAGTCTCCGTTGAACGTCACGCTGTAATAGCCGTCGGCGTCTTGTGTGATTTGGCTTGCGTACTTTACGCGTCCGTAGATTACGTATTTAAAGAGTGAGTTTCCGCTCAGCTGTTTGAGCGCGTCGTTTCTGATTCGGACGGGGTCGTCGGCGTCGACCGAATTGTGGAAGTCGGCGTTTTGCGCTCCCATAAAGCCCGCTCTCCACAAGTTGCTTGTAAGGGCTTGGGCGCTGGGCTGCGAGCCGTTTCCGATGTTGTATGTTCCGTTTTGCTTGTAGTCCGCGATGGAAACCAAGATGCCGGTTCTGGCGCCCAAATTGCTTTTTGCTTTCCAAGGCGCTTGGGCCGCGATCGCGGATGCTTGCTTTATCAAGTCGGGGTCGCTTGAAGGCGGCATGGGGTAGAACAGAACGCTCGCCGAGGCGGCCAGTTCGGGAACGGGCGCGTTAAATTCTGCGGCTCCTTTTGAGTCTGTCACAAGTTCCGCTTTGGCATAGTTCACGCTTTCTTGATTTCTTGAAGCGGGATATTCGGCCGTCATCTTGAGGGAGGCCAAGGGCTCTCCGGCCAAGTTTGTCACTTGAATTTTATAGGGCGAGGCGAATGGCTTTCCCTTTACAGTTTCTTTTGGAGAAGAAAGGACTGAAATTTTTATGTCCTGCAAAAGTTTTTTGTACTGGGACTTTGACGAAATTGCCGTTGAAGCGGGAGCGCTTTCTTTTTTGTTCGCTTCAGCTGGAGCGGCCTGTTCAACATTGCTTGGCTCCTGGCTTTGCGCGGGGCTTTCTTGCTTTGTCGATTCGCAAGAGAATAAGGCTAAAACGGCCGCCGAAAGCAAAATGGCAAATACTTTTTTCATTTTTTCCACCCTAAAACTATTATGATTATTAGCGTAATTATAGCGAATTTTGATAAAAACCGCAAGTATCCGCTCGTATTTTTGCTGGCAAGACCATAACCATTGTTTCGATTGTCGGCGCTCGTGAGAGCGCAATTGAATCATTTCTTATAGCAAAACGGCGGCGCGTCCGCCGTAGCGGTTTAACCGCGTCCTTTGGACGCTGCCTGAAAAAATCGGGTCTTATAAATATAAGCTAAAATTCCGACATTATAAGTATGAGCGGAATGAGACTTACTTTTGCGGAAATATATCTCAAGAACTTTGAGACAAACGTCAAAGCCATAAAAAAATTCGTCAAGCCCGGCGTAAAGGTTTGCTGCTCGGTCAAGGCCGACGCTTACGGCCACGGAGCGGTGGAATGCGCCAAGGCCGCCGTAAAATGCGGCGCCGACTATTTGGCCGTTGCCACAGTGGTCGAAGGCGTTGAATTGCGCGAGGCGGGAATCAAGGCCCCGACCTTGCTTTTGAGCTACTGCTCTCCGTCCGAGATGGCGGATTTGGTCAAGTACAATTTGACGCCCTTTGTGGGAGACGCCGAATACATTGAATTGATTGAAAAGGCGGCCAAAAGTTATGGCAAGGCCAAGACTGCCGCCGGCGCAAAAAAGTTCGCAGTGCACTTGGCCATTGACAGCGGCATGGGCAGGGTAGGCTGCCTTCCCCGCGACGCGACCGCATTGGCCAAAAAAATCGCCTCTTCAAAATACCTCGCGCTCGGCGGAATGTGCACCCATTTTGCCAGCGCCGACGGAACCAGCGCCCGCGACCGTTCCTACGCCAAAAAACAGCGCGACGCCTTTGTGGCCGCAGTAGAGTCGGTCAAAGCCGCCGGAATCAATCCCGGAATCGTCCACTCGTCAAGCAGCGCCGCGCTTATGGACAAGCCCGAATGGCAGTTTGACATGGTTCGCCCGGGAATCATTTTGTACGGCTACTATCCCGACAAGATTACCGCAAAATATTTGCGCGCCAAAAAAACGCCCTTGGACATAAAGCCTGTTATGGCGCTTGTCACAGGAATCAGCGCGCTGCGGCCTTTTGAAAAAGGCATGAGTGTTTCATACGGCTCAACTTGGACTGCAAGCAAAAAGACGACAATCGGCGTTTTGCCAATCGGCTACGCTGACGGCCTCTTGCGCCGACAAGCCTCCGCGTTAAAGGTCAGTGTTGGCGGAAATCTCTATCCAATCCGCGGCCGCATTTGCATGGACCAGTGCATGGTTGATTTGGGAAGCGCCAAAGGCATTGCGCGCTTTGACCGCGTCGTGATTTTTGGCCCCAAAGAAAGCGGAGCCCTTTTGACCGCCGACGACCTTGCCCGCGACGCCGACACAATCAGTTACGAGATTTTGACTTGCGTCGGAAAGCGGGTGGAGCGGGTGTATATTAAGTAGTAGCGCCTTGTTGGAATGCCGCGCGGCTACTTTAAAAAGTACGTGTTCATCAAGCCTTTTCCTTTAACTTCAATGCCAACCGCATCGGTAAAGGAAAATTTGTCTTTTGCCTGAATATACACGCTTTCGCTTACATGTATTCTCATCGGCTCGCCGGTGCTTTCCATTCGGCTTGCGACATTGACGGTGTCGCCCCAGATGTCATAAATGAATTTAGATTTTCCAATTACACCGGCGACAAGATTTCCTGTGTTGATTCCAAGCCTTATCTGAATTTTAATTTGAGAGTTTTTGTTGAAGTCTTCAATGTCTTTCAACAAGCCTTGCGCGAAAGAAATCATTTTTACGACGCCGTCATTTTCATTGTCTTTTACAAGGCCTGTCGCCGCCATATAAGCGTCGCCAATAGTCTTTATCTTTTCCACGCCCTCAAGTTTTGCCCTTTCGTCAAAAAGCGAAACCATTTTGTTGAGCATCTGGACAACGTCATCCGCTTTCATGGTTTCGCTCATCTTTGTGAATCCTACGATGTCAGTAAAGAGGACTGTCGCGTTGGGGAAGTCTTGCGCTATGGTTCGTTCCGGATGCTCCGTAAGCTCTTTGGCGACTTCTTTGGGCAGAATGTTTAGAAGGAGGTTTTCTGATTTTTCTTTTTCCAGCTTCAATTCGCGCGTTCTTTCTTCAACTTTCTTTTCAAGTTCAGTATTGTATTTTTGCATGATTTGAATGCGCTCTTCCTGCATTTTGTTTATATCAATATAATTTTGAACTGTAGTCTCCGTCATGTTTGTGAAAGAGATGTAAAGGTTTTCAACTTCGTCATGTGTGTGAACGTTCAGCTTCTTTATTTTTGAAATGCAGTTTGTCATTCCGTCAATGTTTGTTTTATGGCTGACAAATTCCAAAGCGCAGTCAGTCATTCCCTTCAACGGGTTTACGAGTTTTTTTGTGGTGAGTATAACTGTTGAAAGGAACATTATAAGGATTGCAATAAGAGACAAGATGTTTGTTTTTAAAAGAAACTGCAATTTATAGCTTCTCAACAAATCCATTGAAATGTCGACGCCAACATAGCATTGGCATTTTCCGTTTGAGTCAAAAACCGGTTGATAATAGGTCAATAGCCAGCCGTATTGATCGTTGGATTCAAGCGGCTTGATTTCTTTTCCTTGCAGCAAATCCGGCACCAAATGCAAAAATGAAGGGTCAAATTCTACAAGCTGGTCAACTTCATAATCAGCGTTCTCGTCGTCAGTGTCAAAAATGATATGGCAGCCGTCTTCTCTAATTTGATAGACATAAAGATATTTGATGTCGGGAATGCTTTTTTGAAGGATTGCAAGGCGATTAAAAGTTTCTTCATAACCATTTGCGCTTCTTCCCTTTATCTTGTAATTTTCTACAGAATCTGCGTCAATCGACTTTGATGCGATTAGCGCGACGCCTTTGGCGGTATTTAAATGCGATTCTCTTGTGTTCTGCGTGAAAATGCTTAGCGCTATCAAGGAAATCAAAATAGGAAGCAATACAGTCGCCAGTATTATTGTTAATGAAGTTCTAACTCGAATCGAATTTAAGCCGGTTGTTTTAATATAATCTCGCATAAAATATTATTGCGCAAAAAGCCGCGCATTGTCAAGTTGGAATCTCTACAATTCGCGCTCAACCTTAAGGCCCTCGACAAACTCTTGATTTTTTATTTCGCCTTCCGACTTTACTTTTCCGCTTTCAACGACAAAACTCCTTGAGCAGTCTCCCCAGATTTTGTTTGACAAGGGCGGGGCAGGCATAGTACCAAGTTTTGGTATTTCATGGGCCTTTATAGGCCGAATGTTATTTTGTGGCGGCATTTGTCATTTCCCGCAAGAATTGATTCCGCGCATTCAATTTTAAAGCTTCTTTGCGGAACAAGATTTTTGAACACGCATATCATGCTTTGTCTTGAACACTCGCAAAGGCTTTTGGATTTTATTCCGGCTTACGTGTATAAGGGACAGCCGCATTTTGTGAATATAAGTTCGTAGACTTTTCCTGATTCCACAACTTTGCCGTCAATGTCTTTTTTTTCTTTCAACCGCAAAAAGAATTTATCCAAATCTCCGTCGCATTCGTTGAACAAATCCCTGTAAAAATATTTCAAAGCGTCGCATGAGCATCGCTCGGCGCATTTAGAAAACAATCTTGCGCATTCTTCTTGATTAAGTTGATTCAAGCCTTCATCAAAGCCGCCAAACCATTTTTCAAAGAATTCTTTATCCATGACGTTTTCCTGTTTTAAAGCGAATTTATTGCTACGCTGTTTTCAAAAAGATATTCAGGACATAAATCAAGATTGTCATTCCACATTACCGTATGATGATGAACTTTTGCCTTCATAAAAAAATTTATGTTTCTTAGAGGCTTGTTTATTTCTTTTTCCAACATAGGAGAAAAATCAAAAACTTTCTTTACGCCGCCTTTGAATGTGAGATAAAGTTTGTAATCGCTTGTAGGTTCAACCGCCAATACTTGCCAATCCATAACGCCTCCTAGCGCAAGGGCGAAATCTTTTTAAGTTTCTTTTCTTTCATTGCTAGTTCCCAGTTTTGCAACAACTCGTCTTTATGAATTTCGCACCACGCAAGGATAAGTCTAAGTTTGTTTTGCGGCATGTCGCCCTCCGCCATTGCGCATTCATGAATGTTTATGACGCACTCTTTGTCGCCATAATACACATGAAAATGTGGCGGATTGTGTTCTTTTCCATTGTTGTACATATATATCGAAAGTCCATAAAAACTGCTTATGCTTGGCATTTTTCAACCTCCACGGCTTTATTATAGCGCGCTTTTGTTATTTTGTCACAAAAAAAATGGCCGATGAATGCGATTTTGGAGACATATCCGTGAAACAACTGGTTGTACCGCAGGCAGCTTGACTGCCTGTCGGCTACGAACCTTTGTTATGTGACATTATAAAATATCAAAATCGATTTTAATAAGAAACATTAATCCTCGTATTCCCATCTTTTGTCTATTTTTTTTACTATGTCATTTTCGAAATACACATCAAGACAAAGATACTCATACCAACCTATTCCATTTCTTTTTGCATAAACAAATTCGTTTTCAAGTTTTTCAAGGGGATCTCCTAGAAGTTCCAGAACATCATTCTTTGACATTCCTTCTTTTAGTTCGGGTACATTCAACGGCTTAAAAGACGAGGAAACTCGCGTATCTGCCAAAGGATTCCTATAATACTTATATTCATAATCGAAAAGAACTACCATTAATAATGCAAATCCACAAAATGCTATCATTGGAAAAACAATTGATAGTGCAATTTTCTTTTTTATAATTTTAACAATTGCTATATAAACTAGTGAAACAGGAAAAAAAAAGTAAAAAACAAAGTGCAAAAGGTTTAACCTTGAATTTAATTCAGGTCTCAGAGCTTCAATCAGTGCCATATTTCTTCCACCCCAGTAATATAAATAAGGAATAAGATTGAGCAAAAATGAAGAAAAAAACACTATTGCTAAAAACAACAGTATTCGTAAAAATCCTAGACCAAAATACTTAATACTCTTATTTTTTGATGGACGCTGTACATAAAAGCTCTTCAAGCCTAAAATATCTTCCACAATAAAAAACACCTCTAAAACTAAAAAACAAACAGTAATTAAAACCGAAATGAAAACAAAATCATCCATGTTTCAACAGTTCCTCTATAATCTTTTTTATTTAACCTGCGCCCCATTGCGGACATCCACATAACTACGCGCTTAAACGGTGGCGGGCGTAGACCCGACATCCGATTTGAAGCGCATGTTATGTGATTATTACATTATATCGGAAACATTAGGGAAAATTCACTTCCTTCCCCGATTTTGCTTTTTACGCTCAGTTTTGCATTGTGGTATTTCGCGCCGTGCTTTACGATTGAAAGACCAAGCCCTGTACCTGTGGTTCGCACGCTTTTTGTGTCTTTTGCTCGGCTCTTGTCTATCCTGTAAAAACGCTCAAAAATCCTCTCCTGCTGATTTTCGGCGATTCCTATCCCTGTGTCTTTGACAAGAAGTTTTAAGTAAGGCTTTTCCCTCTCCACCTTTTCGATTTTAACGAACACTTTTCCGTTTTCTTTGTTGTATTTGATTGCGTTTTCCACAAGATTAAAAATCATCTCTTGAATGACCGTCGGAACGCCCTTTATGCAATCTTTCGTGAGGCTTTCAAGCTCAATCGAAACATTTTTTCTCTGCGCAAAGATTTTCAAAGATTTGATTACGTCACGGCAGATTTCTTCTATGCAGATTTCTTCTTTTTCCATCGTGATTGACTCTTCGTCGAGTTTCGAGAGTTTTAGAATGTCGTTCACAAGAAGAATCAGTCTCTGGCTTTCATTGTAAATATCTTGTGAGAAATTGCGCATCGTTTTTTCGTCAACACTGCCGCTTTTCATAATCTCTGCAAAGCCTGAAATGCTTGTCAAAGGCGTTTTTAGCTCATGGCTAACATTCGCGGAAAACTGACGGCGGATTTCTTCGCGCTGCTTTTTCTCAAAGTTTTCGTCGCTAATCCGCTTTATGAAGTGCTTGAACTCACTGAATGTTTCGTTTTTCTCAGGATTGTCAAAGTCGATTTTTTCAATTGAATCTGCGATTTTTTTTGAAAGGCTAGACGCTGCCACGCCCGAAATAATCAGCGCAAGTAAGAGAAGACACAAAAGCGGCTGACTTAAAGCGAAAATAAGAACGCCCGACGTGTATTGCTGGCAGGAAATGCGAAGAACCGTGCCATTTTGGAGCTTTTTTGCAAAGTAAAGCGTCTTTTTTAGCATTGTCGAAGAATAGCGCGAAACTTTTGCAGAGCCTTTTTCCATCGCCTCGATGAACTCTGCTCTTGAAGCGTGATTTTCCATTTTGGCGGGATTTGTTTGATTGTCAAAAATCACTTTGCCCCGAAAATCAATAATAGTGATTCTGTTTTCGGTTTTCACGTCCGTAAAGTTTGGCAAAAGCGAAAGATAATCGCATTCGTTTTCAAGTTCCGAAAAAATCTGATTTTCAAAATACTTGTAAAACGACTCGATAAAAATCACCGAGCAAACAAAATAGACCGCCACTCCAACAAGAAATGTGTTTATAAAAATCCTAAAAGTTAACGATTTCATTTTATCCTGTACCCGACCCCGCGGATTGTTTCGATTATGTTCTCGTCATTGAGCTTTTTTCTAAGATAGCGGATATGCACATCGACTGTTCTTGTTTCCACATCAATATCCGTTTTCCAGATTTTAGAAAGCAGTTGCTCGCGCGTTATGATGTTCCCTTTGTTTTCCAAAAGAATGCACAAAAGGTCAAACTCCTTTACCGTAAGAAAGATTTCGTTTTCGCCACAAAAAACTTGATGTTTCGCCTTGCTGAGCCGTATTTTCCCACATTCAAGAAGCGAATCCTTTTCTGCTGAAACAGCCTCATATCTTCTCAAGACTGCCTTTATCCGCGCGACGAGTTCCATAATCCCGAATGGCTTTGGAATATAATCGTCCGCACCTGTTTCAAGACCAATCACCGTATCGTATTCAGTAGTTTTAGCCGTCAGCATGATTACGGGAATGTGCCGGGTTGTCTCGTTTGATTTCAGTTTTTTCAGAACGGAAATACCGTCCTCCTCCGGCAGCATAATATCCAGTAGAATCAAATCTGGTCTCGAACTGCGCATTTCGCTCCAAAAATATGAAGGCTTGGCAAATCCCCTGCAAGTCATTTTCTGAGAATCCAAAGCATATTCAACAAGTTTTCTGATTGAATCATCATCTTCCAAAAGAAAAATCATAGCTTATTTTACACCTTTTTTGACCGCTTTGTTCAGCTTTTTTTCTGCCTTGTGCAGTTTTATTATCAAATCCTCGCACAAAACAGCCTGCTCATCATTCAAATTGTTCGTCGCAATCAGTGCAGTTATGTAGTTCATCAGTTTTTCGCTTTCCCTTTGGACAAACAGGACTTCATCAAAAAATTCCTGCTCGTCCTCAATTTTATTCTCCGAAACATTTTCCTTTGTGAGTATTGCAAAATTCAGAACTTTCTCAACCTTCGACTGAATCAGCAAAAGGGCCGATTCCGGCTCGTTGAGGAGCCTGTAATTCAGGAGATTTTCTATATCATTTTTCGGAAGGTTCTTTTTTGGCTCGTCGTCTTTTACAAGGCTTGTGACAATTTTTACCATCACTTTCAAGAGCGGAATCCAGATGATTGTCATAGCAACATTAAAAATTGTGTGGGCGTTCGCAATCTGCCTTGAAATTACTTCGACATCAATTCCTTTTGGGCTGATAATCTGAACGAACCTCGCAAAGAACGGAATTATCCAGATAAAAATCAGCGCGCCCGAAATGTTGAAAAGGCTGTGCGCGATTGCGCTTCTTTTTGCGTTTTTTGACTGGCCGACTGAGGCGAGGATTGCCGTTATTGTCGTTCCGATGTTATCGCCCAGAAGAATCGGGATTGCGCCACCCAGTCCGATTACGCTTGTTATTCCGTCGCCTATATCTTGCGAAGCAAAGTTTTGGAGAACGGCAATCGTTGCGCTGGAGCTTTGAACGATTACGGTCATCAGAGTGCCGGTCAGAACTCCGAGAAACGGAATGCCGGAAACTTCTTTCATCATCTGAATGAACACCGCGCTCTTTGCAAGCGGTTTCATTACGCCGCCCATTGTTTCAATTCCCAAAAATAAAAGTCCGAACGCAAAAATCGTGATGCCGATGTTTTTCCATTTCTGATTTTTTACGATGAACGAAATCAAAAATCCGATGAAAATGAAAACATAGATATAATTTGAAAGCTTGAACGCAATGATTTGAGCCGTTATCGTCGTTCCTATGTTCGCGCCAAAAATGATTGCGATTGCAACAGGCAGAGTCATCACGCCTGCCGAAACAAAGCCGATTACCATTACGGTTGTCGCGCTGGAGCTTTGCAAAATTGCGGTTGAAAACGCCCCGACCAGAACACCAAGCAAAGGATTTCTCCCGAGCACGGACATAATCGTCTTGATTCTTGTTCCCGCTGCTTTTTTAAGGCTTTCGCTCATCAGGTTCATTCCGAACAGAAAAAGTGCAAGCCCGCCCAAAAGTCCGAAAACAATTTTCACGTTTACATTCATAAAATACCTCGTTGGGCTAGAGTATAGTTTATGAATGTTAGATGTTAGGTAAGAGAACGTTAAATTTGGGTTAAATTTTAGTTTTAAAAGCGCCCCAGTGCGGGCGTCCACATAACACAGTTTCGCCGTATCCGTCATAATCCTCTTATACGGCAAAATTTGCCGCATAAAATTCATAGGCCTTCAACTAATTCCTTATTCTATCACAAGTTGCATTTTTTGCAAAGAGCGTTATGCAGTTCCGCCTAACTCTCCGCTCCCCAAAATCTCGGCGGCCAAATAAAAGCTGCCGGTGGCAAGGAGTATCGCGCCGTCGTTTTGGGCGCTGGACAGGGCGGCGCTTATTGCGGCAGAGTAGTCTTCTTGCAAGTCAAAGGCTAGGCTGGCGGACTTAAAGGCGGCGGCGGCTTTTTGAGGGTCGCTTTGCTTGGCGGAATTTAGTTTTGTGATTGTGACGCGCTCAAAAATGGGGGAGCCGTCGGCGCGCTTAAAAAGCGGCGCGATGTGGGCAACGTCCTTGTCGGCGGCGCAGGCGAACAAAAGGCGCTTGGGTCGCGCGTCGCTTGCAAAGATCGCGTTGAACGTTTCCATCGTTCCGCTAATCGAATTGACTGTGTGCGCTCCGTCAACAATCAAAAGGCCTTGATTGCCGTCCGTGCCGCGCTTTAAGTTAATCGTTTGGAAGCGCGCGGGAAGCGCCGCGTTCGACAAGCCGCGTTCGATTGTGTCTTCGTCAATTTCGGGGAAGGCAAGGCGGACTGCGGCGGCCGCTAAGAATGCGTTTTGCGCCTGGACTTTTCCAAGCAAGCGGGTGCGCGCGTTGAGCGGGCGTTTAAAGAGCGGCGACTTTATTGTTACGTTCATAAAGTATTGGCCGCCGCCGCAGTTTTGGGCTTGCGCCACGGTCTCGTAATCAAAGCGCAGCTCTTCCAGCAAGTCGTCGGCCATGTAAAGGCGCGCGTTTTTTTCTTTGGCGGCTTTTTCAAACACCGCGCGGACGCCGGCGGGAGAAGCGGCGCAAAGAACCGGAGTGTTTTCTTTAATGATGCCCGCTTTTTCGGCGGCGATTTTTTCCAGCGTGTCGCCCAAAAATTCTGTGTGCTCAAGCTCGATTGTGTTTATTACCGCGATTTTTGGTCGGACGATGTTGGTGGCGTCCAAGCGGCCTCCCAAGCCCACTTCAAAAACGTTTGCGTCGGTCTTTGCCGCCCTAAAGCACAAAAAGGCGTAGAGCGTGACAAGCTCAAACCAAGTGATTTGCCGGCCTGACGGAAGCGCGCCGTCTTTGAGCGCGTCGACTTTTTTTTGCATCTCGTCCGCGCAAGTTTCGTACAAAGATTCGTCAAGCAAGTCTCCGTTAATCGAAACGCGCTCGTAAAAGTCCTTTATGTGGGGGGAAGTGTAGAGGCCGCATTTTTTTCCGCTTTGGGTCAAGATGGAACTTATCATGCGCGACACCGAGCCCTTGCCCTTGCTTCCGGCAACGTGAACGCACGGCGCGGCCTCTTGCGGCTGGCCGAACTGTTCCGCCAAAAATTCCATCGTGTCCAGCCAAAAAATATTTTTTGTCGGCAGCTTTTCAAAGTTTAAGAATGAATCAAGCCAGTTTTTAAAATCGTCTGTTTTCATAATATCTCAGCGCTTTTACGCTTTTTTTATCGTTTTAATGGCTTTCACAATAGCGCTTATTGAAAAAAAAATCTATATGGGGTAGAATTGGCGCATGGCAAAAGATGAGATTCAATATTCCGACATGAGCGGAACTTACGAGGCGGCGCTAAAAAAGAGCCGCGAAATCGAAGACGACATTAAGGTCAATCCTAAAAAATACCGAGTTCTTACCGGCGACAGGCCCACTGGCCGCCTGCACATAGGGCACTTCTTTGGCTCGCTGCAAAACCGCGTGCGCCTGCAAAACATGGGCGTTCCCGTAATGATTTTGGTTGCCGACTACCAAGTCTTGACCGACCACGAGGCCTTTGACCAAATTTCGCAAAACACAAAGCAGCTGGTCATCGACTACCTTGCCGCGGGAATCAAGCCCGGAAAGGACGTTTGCATTTTTCCGCACTCATATGTTCCCGAAGAAAACCAGCTTATGCTTCCGTTCCTGACGCTTGTAAGCAACTCGGAACTTGCTCGCAATCCCACGGTCAAAGACGAAATCATAAAAGGCGAGGCCAGCGGCTCCTTTAAGCGCGGAGTCAACGAAGGAATGTACACATACCCGATCCACCAGGCCTGCGACATTCTCTTTTGCAAGGCCAACGTCGTTCCCGTCGGAAAGGACCAGCTCCCTCACTTGGAGATAACCCGAACCATCGCCCGCCGCTTCAACAACAAGTACGGCGCCGGAAAGGAGATTTTCCCGGAGCCTTACGCGCTCCTTGCAAAGACTCCTCTTATCAAGGGCTTGGACGGCCAGGCCAAGATGAGCAAGTCGCTCAACAACTGCGTCTTCCTTCACAACACAGAAGACGAAACTGCCGCCTTGATCAAAAAGGCCAAGACAGACAGCGACCGCCACATCACATACGACCCCGAGAACCGCCCCGAGGTTTCAAACCTTTTGCAATTGATTTCTTTGTGCACCGACGAAACGCCTGAGGCGGTCGCCGAGCGTTTGGGTGACGGCGGCGGCGGAGCGCTCAAGGCCGAGCTTACCAAGGCCATAAACGAAAAGCTGCGCCCCTTGCGCCAAGAGCGCGCCAAATTGGAGGCCGACCCTGCCTACATCAGGCAAGTCTTGTTGGACGGAGTCAAGCAGGCTAGGGAAATCGCGCAGGCTACTTTGGAAGAAGTCCGCGCTTCAATGAATATGGTAATCTAAAAATTTAAATCAGCGCGCACCTGACGACGCCGGCTAGTATGACAACAAGCGCGGCGAAGGTTACGGCGTAAATCCAAACGGGCAGGCTTCCGTCACCGCGGGACCGCCCGCTTTTTTTTGCGGCGGGATATTTTTTGTGGACGTAAAAGTGTCCTTTAGTTTGAGCGTCCTTTTGCATTTTGGCGGCCGCCGAGCTCATTCCGGCAATGCCGAGCTGGTCTTTTCCGCCGTAGCCGCAAGAAGGGCAGCCGTTTGCGAACATGTTTGACGAGCCGGTCTTTCCGCAGACAGGGCAGCGCACTGAGGAGAAAAAGCGGCCGCACTTTCCGCAAAAGCGGGCGCTTTGGGCCACTTCGGCTCCGCAGTTTTCGCAAAAGAATTTAGCTTGTGGTTTGTTTTCTTTAGCCATCGTTAAGACGCCCGCTTAGTCAATCTTTAGTTCAAGCCGCGCGCCGTTTGACAAAACTTTTGCGCTGACGCACTTGTAGACTTTGTTTTCGCCAAAAGTGGCGCGTTCTATCGTGTCGCCGGCGGCAAGGTTTTTTACCAAGTCCGGCATGTCGCTTGCAAACTCGATGCGGTTTTCCTGCACGCTCTTTACAAGGCCGGTCACTAGGCATTCGCTCTTGGGATTTGTGAACACAAGCTCAAACTTTGGTCCGTTTGACACAAAGCCGAATGACGCTTCGTTCTTTCCGGCCAAATAGTTTTCAAGCTCTCCCAAGCCTTTTTCGTCCAGGGAACCGAACATTCCAAAAACGCCAAGCGAGCGGGCCTTTGCCTTTTCGTCGTCGCTCATCGGGCGGGAGTTATAAAGGATTACTTTTGGAACGACTCCTCCAATCCCGCTTTTGGTAAATTGGACAAAGGTTTTCCAATGCCTTGGATATTCGGCGGTTGAAATTATCGCCATGTCGGGCGCGATTTCCTCAACATTGTCCAAGGCCTTTAAGAGCCAACGGTATACAATAATCTCCGCCCCTGACTTTTTGATTACAGGGACGAGAGTGTCGATTGTTTTGTCTTCTTCGGCAATTAAAAGAACTTTCATTCTGTTCCCAAGTTGTTGACGCTGTAGCCATAGATTCGCCAAATGCCGTCGCGCTGGCGAACATGATAAATGTATTCTTTTTTCTCGTAGAAATTCTTGTACTTGAACCATTCGTGGACTGTGACCGTTCCCTCTGTCTGAGAGTAGTCTGTCCTCTTGATTTCAAAGCGCTCTGGAATCGCCACGATGTCCTTTTCGATTGTGTCCGACATCAAGGCGGCCTTGTAGTCGTTGATCATCTTTTCGCCGTCTTCGGCGCTAGAGGCGATGTACTTGTTCTTGCGCAGCGGGTCGCTCTTGAGCATTTCTTCCAAGTCTATGTAAAGGAAGTACTGGTCCCACAAAGATTTTTGGCGGGCAACGATTGTCTGCTCGACAACCTTGTCGGGCGAGATTTGCTCGGGCTGCAAAATTTCAGCCGTTCCAACAGCGACAGGAATGAAGCTTGAAGATGCGGCCGAAGGAGTGGGGCGCACTTCCAAAGTCAGACGGTTGGACTTTAGCTCGATGTATTTTGACTTGTAGAGCTCGGGGTAGAACGAAAGCTCGATGTAGTATACGCTGGGCTCGTCAAACTTCAAAAAGTTTTTTGCGTTCTCGACAAAGGAGTATTCCTCGCCGGTCTCCAAAGAGATTTCTCTAAAGTAGACGGTTTGGTTTGTGGTTCTTTTTCGAATCAGGGCGTCTGTCTGTTCAAGGCGGGTGTTCTTTACCGTGAAAGCGTTAAAGTCGGCGCTGAACATTCTGTCGTCGGCCAGCTTAAAGCGCAAGGTCTCGGGCCCCTTGTTCTTGATTGTCACATGGACAAAAATCGGATTGTCTTCCGCGCTTCCCGGGTAGTACATTGTTCTGTCAAAAAACTTGATCGAAACGCTGGCGTTGCTGTATCCGGATGTCTGCGCCGCGCTCTGCGCCATTAGGCTATGGGCAAAAAGCGCCAAAACTGCTATAATCAAAAAAGACTTTTTCATGGAAACTCCTATATTTAATTATCGGAATTTTTTATGCATTCATTAGATAATATAGTAACAACTAAATTAAAAAAATGGCAAGAGCTTGGCGCTGTTTTGTCTGGTTTGGGGCAGGACGAGGGCCGCGCTTTCCCAGCGCAAATAGAAGGCCTTGACGGCTCTCTGGCCTCTTTTTTTGTCCGCGCTTTTTTGGACGGCCAAAAGTCAAAAAAAATACAAGCCGCCCAATACGGAACGGACGCCCAGAGCGCTGGCAGCCTTGACGTTTTGGCAGTGGCGGCGACCGAGCGCGACGCCTTGGACCTTAGGCAGGACTTGGAGACTGTCATGGAGGGGGCGGAGATTTATTGCCTTGCCAGCTGGGGAACGCTTCCTTACAGGCCGGCTCCAAGGGGCGGAGCCGTTTTTGGAGAGAGGGCCGCGTTTTTGTCCAAGCTGCTTTGTCGCGACAACTCTCCGCTCAACGCAACGCCCCGCGTTTTTATCGTCAGCCTCAGGGACTTTCTTAGCCCCTTTGCCGATCCCCAGTCGCTACAAAATCGCTTTTTGTTTTTAAGAAAAGGGCAGACGATAGACACCGAGCGCCTGAGCCAGTCTTTGGCGCAAAACGGATACTTTAGGGTTCCCAGGGCCACCGTTCCCGGAGAGTTCGCCCTGCGGGGCGAGGTCTTGGACATAGTCTTTCCGGGAGACCAAAAGGGCGTCCGCGTAACCTTTGACTTTGACACGATAGAAAAAATAAAGACCTTTGTTCCCGACACGCAAGTGACCGAGCGCGAGGTCGAAGGCGCCTTTGTCTTTCCGATGAAGGAAATGATTTTTGGCCAGGACGAAGTCAAGGAACTAAGGCAAAAAATCGAAGAATACAAGAAAAAATGTATAAAAAATAATACAAGTTCAGAAAGTTTTGAAGAAAAAAGTCTACAAAAAGATACAAGTTCCGAAAATTTTGAGGCCGACGGCGACGTTTTGCTGCCTTTTACCGACAAGGCGCTCGAAGTTCTTGAAAGCCGTTTGGACGATTTGGAGCTTAGCGGCTCTTGCGAAGGCGAGGAATTGTTTTATCCCTTGCTCTTTGGCCGCTCTTTGCTTGATTATTTGTCGCCGGGAGCCACGGTGTTTTTCTTTGACTTTGACCGCCAGCTTAATTCGCGCGAGTATTTGCTTAGGGAATGGTCTTCGATGTACCGCAAGGCCCGCTTGGAGGAACCGTGTTTTCCGCCCAAAATGGCCCTTTGCGACTTAAAGGAGCTTTTGCCCAAGACAAAGCGGGCCGTCGCTTTTAGGAGCCTGCATACGGATTTGGCGGCGGGCGAGGGCGGCGCAGAAGGCGCCTTGGATGCGGCTTCCTTTTCTTTTTTGCAATCGTTCAAGCTGCAAGCCGAGTCGTCAAAGAGCTTTTTTGGAAACATCAATTACCTAAAGGAACAGCTTGAGGCCCTGCAAAAGGACGGCTACGACGTCGTGGTTTATGCCGACAACGAAAACCAAGCCTTGCGCATTCAACAAATCCTTTTGGACGCGGTCAATTATAAGGAGCGGCCTCTTGCGATCGTTCCCAAAGCGATTAGCGCCGGCTTTTCGGTTCCGGACATCAAGCTTTTTGTCATCCAAGAAAACGAAATTTTCGGCCGCCGCAAAAAGGCGCCCAAGTCCATAAAGAGCGCCAAGAGCGTTCCGATCGACACCTTTGTCGAACTTACGCCCGGCGACGCGGTTGTTCACGTCAATTACGGAATCGGCTTGTTCAAGGGCATCGAGCGCGTCAAAAGCGGCGGCCTTGAGCGCGACTACATCAAGCTTGAATACGCCGACGAGGACGTGGCTTTTGTGCCGATAGAGCAGGCCAACTTGGTCCAGCGCTATATCGGAAACGAAGGCGAAAAGCCGCGCCTTGACCGCATCGGAAGCAAGGCTTGGGAAAACCGAAAGAGCCGCGTAAAGCAGGCCGTCGAGGAATTGGCGCAAAAGCTTATCGACTTGTATTCGCGCCGCAAGGCTTCGGCGGGCTACGCTTTTCCCAAAGACACCGAATGGCAGACTGCCTTTGAGGCGGCCTTTCCTTACGAGGACACGCCCGACCAAATCAACGTCACAAAAGAAGTCAAGGCCGACATGGAGCGTCCTGTTCCTATGGACCGTTTGCTTTGCGGAGACGTCGGCTATGGCAAGACCGAAATCGCCATGCGCGCGGCCTTTAAGGCGGTTCTTGGAGGCCGCCAGGTGGCCTTTTTGGCCCCGACAACAATTCTTGCCGAACAGCATTACGAAACTTGCATGGAGCGCTTTAAAAACTTTCCGGTTTCAATCGCAATGCTCAGCCGCTTTGTGAGCCATTCCGAGCAAAAGAAAATTTTGGAAAAGCTAAAAACCGGCGGCGTGGACATTTTGATTGGAACCCACAAGATAATTCAAAAAGACGTGCAGTTCAAAAACCTTGGCCTTTTGATAATCGACGAAGAGCAGCGCTTTGGCGTCAAGGACAAGGAAAAGCTCAAGGCCATAAAGAACAACATCGACTGCCTTGCCATGAGCGCCACGCCGATTCCAAGGACCCTGCACATGAGCTTTTTGAAAATCCGCGACATGAGCCTTTTGACCACGCCGCCTCAAAACCGCCAGGCGATAGAAACCTTCATCGACCCTTACAACGACGACCGCGTCGCCGCCGCCATCAGGGCCGAAGTGGCGCGGGGAGGGCAGGTCTTTTATCTTCACAACCGCGTCGAAACTTTGGAAGAAACAAAGCTGCGGCTTGAGCGCTTGGTCCCCGAAATGCTGATTGACGTGGCCCACGGCCAGATGACAAGCGACGAGCTTGACGACATATTCAGACGCTTTAAGAACGGCGGCTTTCAGGTTTTGGTGGCCACGACAATCATCGAAAACGGAATCGACATTCCAAACGTAAACACAATCATCATCGACCGCGCCGACATGTACGGCGTTTCGCAGTTGTACCAGCTGCGGGGGCGGGTAGGGCGCAGCGACCGCAAGGCTTACGCCTACATGTTCTATCCCGAGAACAAGGCCCTTAGCGAAGTCGCGATGAAGCGCCTGCAAGTTATAAGCGACTTTACGGAGTTGGGAAGCGGCTTTAAAATCGCCATGAAGGACTTGGAGCTGCGCGGCGCCGGAAATTTGTTGGGCCGCGACCAGTCGGGCAACGTCTACTCTGTCGGCTTTGACTTGTACTTGCGCCTTCTCAACGAGGCCGTCGAGCGGCTCACCGCGCAAAAGGAATACGTTCCCCAAAACGAAGTCTTGCTTGAGCTGGACTACACGGGCTTTATTCCTGACACTTACGTTTCGAATCCCCAGGTCAAGATGGAAATCTACAAAAAAATCGCGGGCGTCACGAGCCGCCAGGAATTGGATGGGGTTTACTCGGAGCTTTGCGACCGCTTTGGACCCGTTCCCCAAGAGGTCGAAAGCCTCTTGACCTTGGCCGAAATTAAGATTATCGCAGGCGCTCTCTTGATAAGCTCGATAAAAGAAAAGCAGGGCTTTGCCCGCGTCGAATTTAGCAAGGTCAGCGACATTAACGTCGAAAAGCTTATGAACCTTATTAAGGCCAATCCCGGCTCAATAAAACTGGATCCAAGCCAGCCCAACGTCGTCTTGCTGCAAACGGGAAAAATCGGCCTAAAGGAAAAAGGCGCCTTCTTGTCAGAGATGCTGGAAAGCCTTGTCTGAGCCACTCGTGTTTTTGATGCCAAGACCTTAACTGTTAGTTCGAGTGGATTTCGCGCAAGCGCGGCTTTTGTGGGTAAACAAAAAAAACGGTTGGCGTAAAACCAACCGTTAAAGTCGGGCTAACCGAATTCGAATCGGTGACCTCTTGCCCCCCAGACAAGCACGCTAACCAGCTGCGCTATAGCCCGATGTGTAGAAATAATATTATCAGATTTTAAAAAATGTTTCAAGTAGGAAGGGCACTAAAAACGCCTATTTTTTTAGGAATGGCTGGAAAATATATATCGTGGTAGACAGAATATGCGTTATAGGAAGTTATTCTTGGTGCATAAAGGCAAAGTGCCTGTAGTTGACGCTCATCATTATTCCCACGCAAACCATGGCCGTAAGCATGGACGAGCCGCCGTAGGACAAGAAAAGCAATGGAATTCCTGTAATCGGCATAACGCCCATTACCATTCCAACGTTGACCATAAAGTGAAAGAAAAACAATCCCAGTATGCCCGACGCCACGTAATAGCCGTAATGGTTTGTTGTGCGGCGGATTATAAGAATCATTCTTCCCATCAAGATAAAGTACAAAAAGAACACTGTAAAGCCGCCCAAAAAGCCGGCCTCTTCGGACAAAATGCTAAAGATAAAGTCGGTGGACTGTTCGGGCAAAAAGCGCAAGTGGCTTTGGGTTCCGCGCAAAAATCCTTTGCCAAAAAAGCCGCCGGCGCCGATTGCTGTCTTGGACTGAATGATGTTCCAGCCGGAGCCTTGCTTGTCCGTGTAAGGGTCAAGGAAGATTATAAGGCGCTGAATTTGGTAGGGCTTTAGGACCTTTGTGACGGCCAAGGAACAAACCAAGGCTCCAAAAATAATAGCGCTGGCGTAAGTGATCCAATAATAGTATTTGTTGTGGCGGAAGAAAATCATTCCCAAAAGGCCGACCAACGTTATGGCGCCAAATCCAAGCGTAAAGAGAACTCGGATTTTTTTTACGGTAAGTATGCTCAAAATGGCATAAGTGTGGCCCGCGATTTGGTCTTGCCAAACAGGAAGAATGGCGATAAAAATTGTTAGCAATCCAAACGTAAGAATTCCCAAAATGTATCTTAAAGGAACGCCCGCGGCAAAGCACATAAAAAAGAAAATAGGAATGTAGACGCTGGCGGTTCCCAAGTCGGGCTGAATCAAAATCAAGCCCATCGTAAAGGCCATTATTCCCATGGCGTAAAAAAAGCGCTTTGCTTCCGCAAGCTCTTCGGTTTTATGAAAGTACCAGCCCAAAAATAGTATGTAGATGACTTTGCCAAATTCGCCCGGCTGGATTCCAAATTCGCCTATTCCAAGCCAGCTCTTTGCGCCGTTGACTGTTTTTCCAAACAGCCTTGTCAAAATCAAAAGAATTATGAACACGCCAAAAATAATGCTTATGTATCGCTCAAAATTTCTGTAGTCATAAATTGCCGCGGCTAAAAGCATGACAATGCCCAAGCAAACCCAAATGATTTGTTTTGCGTATTCTTTTGTGACCAATTGGCCTTGTTGGTTTATGGCGCTTGAGTAAATAAAAAATATTCCGGTAACTGTCAAAAACAAAACACAAAGAAGAGTTATCCAGTCGATTAGTTGAAAGAATTTTATTTTCATAGCTCTGCCCTACTCTCTTGAATCGCTTGACGCTTGGTCAGTTTGTTTTACCAAATATTGCCAGCCCAGCGCCGCCACCGCGTCTTCGTATGTTTGATGCGCGAATATTCCTTGCATGGTTATGTTTGTCGCGTATGGCGCCCACCAAGAATATTTGTTGGCCGCTTCGACTATAGTGGCGACTACAATTCTGTCCTCAATCGGGCCGTCGTAAGGAGCGTATGCCAAAAGCCAAGAGTGCCAGCTGTCCTTATAGCCGGTTACTTCGGCGGTTCCTGTTTTGGCGGCGATTTTTACGACTTTGTTGAACAATGAATGCTTTGCCGAACCGTTTGTTACTGTCCAACGCAAGTCGTCCTGCAATTCCTTCCAAAGCGCTGGCTCAAAATTTGTAGAATGCAAAAGCTCTGGCTCGACAGTTTGAATGACTTCGTCAGTGGCAGGGTCGCGGACTTCTTTTAACAAGTGGGGCTTGTACACTTTTCCTTCGTTGGCCACCATGGCCATTACGTTTGCAACTTGCAAGGGCGTCGCGGTTGTATAGCCCTGTCCGATTGAAATTGCCATCGTGTCGCCGCCAAGCCAGCGCTCGTGGTAGCGGCGTTCCTTCCATTCCGGCGACGGAACAAAGCCTTTTGATTGGCTTGGAAGGTCGATTTGCGCGCTTTTTCCGTAGCCGAACATTTTTGCGTATTGAGTGATTTTTTGCACGCCCAAATTTTCGCGGCCGACTTGCCAATAATAAATGTCGCAAGACTTTGCAAGGGCGTTCTTTAAATCTACATAACCATGGCCGGGTTTTAGAACCCAACAGTGGTAGACGCGGCCGCCGTATTCAACCTCTCCCTTGCATTCGATTTTTTCATAGCTTGGAAAAGCTTTTTCGTTGAGCAAGGCCGCGGTCATTACAATTTTGAATGTCGAAGCCGGCGGATACTGCGCGTTTACGGCGCGGTTTAGGAGCGGATTAAATTCGTCTTGGGTAAGCTTTGAGTATTCTTCCGCGGCGTTTTCTGTATTAAAGATGTTTGAGTCAAAGTATGGATAAGAGACCATCGCCAAAACTTCGCCGGTGCTAGGCTTTAAGACGATGAGCGCGCCGATTCTTTTTCCCAGCGCCTTTTCGGCAAGTTTTTGAATTTCTGTGTCTATCGTCAGCACAAGTTTTTTTCCTGATGTCGGCGGAATGATTGTTGGCGGCTCCGAAAGAATGCGGCCGCGAACGTCAACGGTGCGCTGCTCCACTCCGTTCTTTCCTTGAAGCAAGGCGTCGTATTGGCGCTCAATTCCGGTCTTGCCTACTACGCTGGCGCGCGAATATCCTTGGTTGTACATAAGGGCGTATTCTTCGCGCGTGATGTCGCCTACATAGCCGAGTATGTGCGAAAACGAGCCTGTTTCGATGTAGTTTCGCATCGGCTTTGAAATCCAAGTCACGCCCGGCAAGTCGTTGATGTTTTCGGCGATGTTTGAGATTGTCTTAAAGGGAACGTTTGTCTTTATAGTTATTCGGTTAAAGGACCTTCTTACGTTTTGCGGAATCAAGGCGTCGATGTCGCTTTTTTTTATCGAAAGGTATTCCGCCAATTTGGCCAAAACAGTGTCGTAGTAGTCGCGGGGGATTTCGCCGGGAATCACTTCCACCGCGAACGAGTCTGTGTTGATGACCATCGCGGAATTGTTGTTGCGGTCATAAATTTCTCCGCGTTGCGCGATTATGACAGTGTTGCGGGTTGAAACAACTTTTGAAGCCCTTCTGTAGCTTTCTCCGTTCACAACTTGCATGTTAAAAAGCCGCAAAGTGTAAATGCCTATTACCAAAGCGACCAAAACAAAGTAAACAAAGACAACAAGCGACTTGCTTCTGGCCATCAATCGATTCCTCTTTGCGGCGGAACGATAAAGGAGTCAAATCCGCGCAACAGCTTGATGACCAAAGGCGCCAAGAAAGTGTTCATCGCCAATTCCAACGCGAACACGGATGAGAATATGTTGTATGAATTTACGTAATTGGGGAACAAAAGCGAGACGGCGTAAATTACAAGAACCTTTAGCAGCGTGGCGAAAAATCCTGCGATGATGTTGACCAAAAAACTTTCGTAGTTCATCATGCGATGCATAAAGCCGCCTGCAAATCCGACTATGGTTCTTACCAAGCAATTAAGGCCAAAAGGACTTCCGCTCAAAAAATCAAGCAGCAAGCCAGACGCAAAGCCCGTTATTTCTCCGGCGACCTTTCCGTTCCTGATTGAAAAATACAAAACGCAAATCAAAAGAAAATCCGGAATCGCCGGCAAAAAATAAATGTTAGAAAGCAAGGCTGTTTCTATCAAAACAAAAGCGACCAAGATGGCAAAGCTGGAAAGGTAGGATTTAATCATTTTGCGCGCCCTCCTCCGCCTGTTTGTCGTTTGGAGACTTTTGGTCGATTATCAAAACAGTTTCCAATCTTGAAAAGTCAATTATCGGCGCAAGCTCTATGGCAAGCGAAGTGTCGTAATCCAAAACTTGAATGTGCGAGATTGTTCCGATCGGAATGTCGGCGGGATAGTTTTCGTTTTCGCCGCTGGTGACGATTACGTCTCCAAAGCGCAATTCGTCGATAACGCGCTTTTTGATGTATTCCATTTTTAGCGGAAGCGTGTCCGAACCGTTGCCGCTGACCAAGCCGATGTCGCGGGTGTTTTGCACTCTGGCCGAAATTGATGAGTTGAAATCAAAGACTGGCATGACTTGCGCTGTTGTGTATCCAACCGCGACAACCTTTCCTACGATTCCAATGTTTCCGCCTTGAATGGCTATGACCGGCATGTTCTTTTTGATTCCGTTCCTTGAACCCTTGTTGACGACGATTGTCGTGTACAAGTTGTCGGCGCCGCGCGAAATTATGTTGGCGGCAAAATTTTTTACAGCCAAGCTTTGCGAAAATTCCAGCTGCTCTTTTAGTCGCGCGTTTTCTTTTCTGATTTCGGAATTAGAGCGCTGCATGTACTCGTAGTCTTTAAGCTTTTCACTTAGAACTTCGTATTGCTTTCGCAATTCGGCCAATTCCTTGACGGCGTTCACAGAATTTGTGACTGAGCTTGTCACCGCGCTGATTCCATTTTGAACGGTTGAAAAAATGTTAAAGCCAATTTCTTTAAAGTTCAATATGAAGCCGCCGGAAGAAAACGACATCATCACTGTCGATATGATCAGCAAAAAAGCGAGAAGAAACTCTGGAAAATGCAAAACAAAAAAAGGCTTTTTTTGCATTTTGCTTATACGTTCAAGTTGTCGTAGATGGATCTGTCGGATGACATATCCTTAAAGAGTTCAAAGGCCTCGCCCGCTCCAAGAGCCACGCATTCAAGAGGCTTTTCGACCAAGATTACAGGAACGTTGGTTTCTTTAGAAATCAATTTTGGCAAGCCCTTGAGCATTGAGCCGCCGCCGGTCATTACGATGCCGCGCTCGATGATGTCCGCGGCCAATTCGGGCGGAGTGTGGCCGAGCGTTGTCTTGATTTCTTCGACGATGCGGTTCACCGGCTCCTTGAGGGCTTCGCGAACTTCCACGCTGTCGATTTCAAGGCGGCGGGGCAAACCGTTAGTCGCGTCGGCTCCCTTGATTTCCATCTTTTCTATGTTCTTGTCGCTTGAAGCGTTTCCAATTTCTATCTTGAGGCGTTCGGCAGTCTGCTGGCCGATTGTAAGGCCGAACTTTTGCTGTATGTGCTTTACAATCGCTTCGTCAAACTTGTTTCCGCCGACGCGAATTGAAGAAGTTATTACCATGCCGCCCAAAGAGATTACCGAGATTTCGGCAGTTCCGCCGCCGATGTCGCAAATCATGTGGCCGGCCGGTTCGTGAATCGGAATCTTGGCTCCGATGGCGGCGGCCAGGCTTTCTGGGATTACCTCAACTTCGCGGGCGCCCGCCTTGAGGGCCGCTTCGATTACGGCGCGCTTTTCGACTTCGGTGATGCAAGACGGAATTCCAATCTTCATTCTTGTCGAAGTGAAAAATCTATGTTTGGGAATGATTTTTGAGATGAAGTACTTGATCATCTTTTCGCAGCTGTCGATGTCGGCGATAACGCCGTCGGCAAGCGGACGAGTGGCGATGATGTTGTTGGGCGTTTTCCAAAGCATGCGCTTGGCTTCGGCTCCAACGGCCACAACTTGGTTTGTTCCTTTTTCCACCGCAACAACAGAAGGTTCGTCAATGACGATGCCCTTTCCGCGCACATAAATGAGCGTGTTGCAAGTGCCCAAATCGATTCCTATGTCGGTTACAAAACTGTTAAAAAGCATATTTCCCCCAATCTCTTATTTTACTTATATTGTTGAATTTTTTCTAGCGCCTCAGCGTGATTTACTTGAATTCTAAGCGTTTTTCTCCATTCGGACCTGGCCTTGACCAAATCCCCTTGCGCTTCGTATATCAAGCCCAAACCATAGTGGGCGTCAGCGTAATTTTGGTTTTTTTGCAAAATGGCGTCAAACTCTTTTTGGGCGCCTTCGTAATCTTGCTCATTCAAGAGAATTTTTCCAAGCAGTCCCCTGCTCTTTGTTGTCAAGGAGTCGTCGGTGGACCTTTGTATGATTTGGAACAAGTATTGCTTTGCGGCCGAATGCTGTTGAGCCTTTTCGTATTGTTCGGCAATCGACAAAAGCAAGGCGTCGCTTTCTCGATGCAAAAGCGCTTCGCTAAAGGCCGCTATGCTTTCCATCGTCATTCCCAACTGAGCGTAGCTTAACCCCAAGTATTCGGGAATGTCGTCGGCCTTGTATCCCAAAAGCCTGGCCTCGTTCAAATGGTAAGCCGCCAAGTCCGCGTAATAATGATATGACGAAATTGAGTCTTTGTAAAAATAGGCTTTTCCCAACATGTATTGAATCTGGCCCAAGGTTTTTTTCTTGGCGTCCATCAAGGCCAGGCGCAAACAGTGAATGGCCTCCTCGATGTACTCTTGCGCTTGCTGGGATTCTGTCGCCGAGACGGCGAGGTAAAAAGCTGCGTAGCCGCGGTAAACCAAGACTGTGTTGTTAAAGGGCTTTTTTTCCAACAGAATGGAACTGGTGTCGTAAACCGCTTGATAGTCGTATTCCTTCCACTTGTCGGAAAGCATTGTGATGGAAGGTTTTGTGTGAATTCTTTTGCTTATTGTTTTTTGAACGAAAAATCCAGCGAAGGCTAAAAGCGCCGTTACAATGATTGTTCCAAGAAGAATTGGGACAAAGCGGTTTTTGCTTTTGATGATTGTTCTATACTTTTTTAAAGAAAGTTTCACCCGCTTAATTCCCCTTAAAAAAAAGCAGAAGAAATCGTAAGCCGGGTTCTGGCAACCTTGCCCAAAAAAGGCAAAGCCATAACCATCTATCCGAATTTTTAGTCGCCTAAAAATTTTAGCGGTCTACCCGCGGCTTATGTCCCGGAAAAACAGCCGCTTCTTGACCTTGCTCCAAATGAGGCTTGCAATGCGGCGCTTGTCGCCAAGCGTCCGGTGGTCTCTTACACCGCCTTTTCACCCTTACCCGACCAAGGCCGGGCGGTTTGTTTTCTGCTGCGCTGTCTGTAGAAGAACGGGTTATGTTAGTTTTCGCAAAAGCGAAAATTTGCAACTTCCGTTTTTCTCCCGGTCGTTATCCGGCATTTTTTCCGGCGGAGCCCGGACTTTGCCTCACCGCAAAAAGATGTCATTATCAATTTGCGGCGCGGTTATATTTCTTCTGCAATAAAAAACTTATTCTTCTGACTCTTCCTCTTCGTCAGAGTCTTCGGCTTCATCCTCGTCTTCGTCGTCGAGCATTTCGTCGTCTTTAATTTCGTCGTCGTTGTCGGAGATGTCGTCGTCGTCGTCATCATAAGAATCAGCGTCGTCATCCAAATCCGAAAGGCTTCCGGCGGTGTCGATTGTAAAGTAATCTTCTTCCTCGCCTTCTTTTGTTTCTTGCCAGCGCAAGATTCTGCTGCAGTACGGGCAGAACAAAATCTCGTTTTCTTCGCGAACTTCAAGCGCGAACTGGGCGGGCAAAATCATGTGGCAGCCGCCGCATACGCCGTTCTTGACGTAAACGATTCCTTCGTTGTTGCGCTGAATGATGCGCTGGAATTTGTATGTAATTTCCGGATCGATGTTGGCCGAAATGTTGGCCTCTTTCTTTTCCAATGAAGCGAGCTCTTTTTTGAGGCTGCCGGCTTCCTTGTCCAAAGAAGCGCGGGCTTCGTTCAAATCTTTTTCCTGTGACTTGATTACGCTTTCGTCGGCCTTGATCGCCTCGTCAAGCTCCGCCAAGTTCTTTTCTTCTTTGTCCAATTCTTTGCGGAGGTTGCCTTCTTTGTCGCTGGCTTCTGAGATTTGCTTTTCAAGCGCTTCGTATTCGCGGTGGGTGGAAATGTTGTCCATGCCCTTCTCGCCTTCTTCGCGAAGCTTTACGGCTTCTTCCAACTCATCCTTGAGGCCGTCCACCTTTTCTTTCAAGGCTTCATACTTTGAGTTCTTTTCGATGTATTCCTTTTTGAGGCGCGCAAGAAGCTCCTCTTGGGTTTCCAACTGTTTGGGCACGTCTTCAATTTTGGCCTGAATCTGATATTTTGCAGACAAAACGACCTGAAGCTTTTCCAAATTGTCAAAAACTTTTGTATCAAGTGTCTTTTCCATTTGACATTCCCCTTAGAATAATTAAGAAAATATACAATATAACGCAAATAATTGCAAGGGCTTGAAATCCCTTGCAATTGGCGCCGCTTATATTTCGATGTAGTCCCTCAAGCCAGTGGCCCTTCTTGGGTGGCGGAGGCGGCGCAAAGCCTTTGCCTCAATCTGCCTGATTCTTTCGCGAGTTACGTTGAAGTAAAGTCCGACTTCTTCCAAAGTCAAGCAATAGCCGCCTTCCAAACCAAAGCGCATTTTGAGAACTTCCTGCTCTCTGGGAGGAAGCGACGAAAGCACTCCGCTCAACTGCTCCTTAAGAAGCGTGTAAGCGGTCTGGTTTGCGGGATTTTCAACTTCCTTGTCTTCGATGAAGTCCCCGAGCAAAGAATCTTCTTCCTCGCCGATCGGAGTTTCCAAAGATATAGGCTCGCGGGCGACATTTTTGACTGTCTTTACGCGCGCCACTGCCCAACCAAGCTGCTGGGCAATTTCGTCGTCGGTAGGCTCGCGGCCAAACTTTTGCATGAGGTTGCGGCTTTCGCGGACAACCTTGTTGATTTGCTCAATCATGTGGACAGGAACGCGAATTGTGCGAGCCTGATCCGAAATTGAGCGCGTGATCGCCTGGCGAATCCACCATGTGGCGTATGTTGAAAATTTGTAGCCCTTGCGGTACTCGAATTTTTCAACAGCCTTTATCAAGCCGATGTTTCCTTCTTGAACCAAGTCAAAGAACTGCAAGCCGCGGTTTGTGTATTTTTTGGCAATGGCAACAACCAAGCGCAAGTTTGCGTTGATCAAGTGGTTCTTGGCGTTCTCCATCATCTTGCGGCCGCGCTCGATTTCCTTTTCCATTTTGAGAATGTCGTCGATGGTGTTCTCAAATTCAAATTCAAGGCGAACCAAGCGGCGCTCAATCTTTTGAATTTTTGAATAGACTTCGCGGATGTCGTCCGCGTTCATTCCCAATTCTTTTTCGAGCTTGGAGCATTCGCTGCGAATGGCGAGCCTGCGGCCCAAGCGGCGCAAGTCGGCGGGATCCTTTACGCGCAATTCCTTCATGCGCTTTTCCTGCTGATGCTGGTATTCCTCGATTTTTTGCTTGGCATCGATAAATTCCGTTGAGAACTTTTCAAGCTCTTCGGTTTGAATCTCGGCCTTTTGCAATGAAGGAATGATTTTCTTTTGGAGCTTAAGTATGTCTTTGTTCTCAAGAATCTTTACGTTTGAGTCCACTTCAAACAATTGGCGCTTGAGGGTCATGTACTGCTTTATTTCGGGCAGAACTGGCTTGAGGTATTCCGAGTAGGCGCTCTTGAGGCGGCGCTTTTCGGCCATTTCTTCGTTGATTTCCTTGCGAGGCCTGCCCTGCTCGTGCATGTCGATTCTTTGGAAAGCCTTTTGCGCGACGGCAAAAAATTCCGGAATCAATTTACCTGAGTTTTTGATTACATCCTTAATGATGTTTTCGCCGCTTTCCATTTGCTTGGAAAGAGTCACCTCTTCGTCGGCGGTCAAAAGATTTTCTTTTCCGATGTCGCGAAGATAAAGGCGGATTGGATCGTCTGTGCCCGCGCCGTCTTTGTCGGAACTTACCAAGCGCTTTTTGGAAGACATCGAAGCTTCTTTTTCGGCCTGCTCGGCGATTTTTGCTTCTTGGTCTTCGGCTATGTCGGCGTCCTCGTCGTCAACGACAAGGTTGTCCTCGTCTTCGTCGTCGGGCAAATCCGGCGGAATCTCTTCTTGAATTATGATTCCCCGTCTTTCAAGCTCAGTCATCAAGGCTTCGCTTTTTTCTTGGTCGGCTACGACTTCTTGGCCGAGAATGTCGGCGATTTCGTCCCAGTTGAATTCTGTTTTGCCCTTTTCTGTAATCTTAGAAAGCAAAGAGTCAAGCTCTTCTTTATCCATTTTTTTTCCTTACTTTTTCTGCAACTGGATTTGTTTGTCCAACTGCGAAATTTCGGAGATTAGCGTTTGGAGGTAATTTTCATCGTCGGAAGTTGTCGGGGTAAATGCCCTCAAGCGTTCGTTCAGTTTTTTACGTTGACGCTCCAATGCGTTCCGCTTTATAAGTTTTATGCTGTCCCAAACTATGCGGTCAAGCAATTCTTTGAATTCCGCTTCGCTTTGATTCTCTTTTTTTGAAAACTCTCCGCTGGCGGTAACTGCTGTGACCATCTGTTGGATGTTTGCGTCGCACAGTTCCAAAACAGACATATATGAAAAATTGCCTTGCTTGTAACGCTCCTCCAGTTTTATAAATAACTCTTTTGCCAAGGGGTCTTCAAAGTCATCGCTGTTAAGTTCGCGCCGCATTATTGAATATTCATCGGGATTGGAAAGAACGGCTAAGACAGCTCTAAGTTCAGCGTTCAATTTGATTGGCCGGACTTTTTCGCCGTCAGACTGTTTTGACCTTAATTCCAGACGCGAGCGCGCTTGGCTGCGATTGTTGAAGTCTCTTCTAACGGCCTCCGGCGAAAGATTAAAGGCCCCGGCCAACTGGTCAAGGCTTGATTCTTTCTGAATGTCTGATTGCAGGGAATCCACGTACGGAAAAAAAGCCAAGGCGGCTTTTGTTTTGTCTTCTGGAGACTCCGACGGATATTGCGCCTTTATTTTAGACAACAGATAATCACTATCTAATATAGCATTCTGGACTTGTTTCGTCAAGGTCTCGGCCCCAAATTTTATCATAATTTCGGCCGGGTCCTTGCCGCCTTCAAGCCTTATAATTTTGGTCGTAAGGTTGAACTGGCGGCACATCAAAATGGCGCGCTTGGTGGCATTTTGCCCCGCTCCGTCGGAATCAAAGGACAAGAGGATTGTGTCGCAAAAGCCTTGCAGAATTTTGAGCTGCTGCTCGGTCAGGCTCGTTCCAAGCGGGGCCACCGCGATGTTTATTCCGCACTGGTGGTAGGCGATTACGTCCATGTAGCCTTCGCACAAAATGGCGGCCTTTTGCTGGTGTATGGCGTTTTTGGCAAAGTTGAAGGCGTACAAGGTTTCCCTTTTGTGGTAGTGGGGAAGCTCGGGCGAGTTGAGGTACTTTGGCTCCCCTTCTCCCAAAATGCGGCCGCCAAAGGCAACCGCCTGCCCCTTGCGGTCAAAAATCGGAAAAATCAAGCGGCCGGCAAAAAGGCAGACGTCGGGATATTTTTTGCTGAAGAGGCCTGTTTTTTCCAAAAAAGCGTCTGAATAGTTCTTTCCGCTAAGAAATTTTTTGAGCCAGCGTCGGTCGGCGGGCGCGTATCCCAGCTTGAATTTTGCCAAAGTTTCGTCGGTAAGGCCGCGGCCCTTTATGTATTCCAATGCGGCGGCTCCCTGGGCGTTTTGGGTCAAGAAAAAATGGAAGGTGCTGGCTATGCGGTCGTAGACTTCGCGGATTTGGTCAAGGTCCTGGTCTTTTTTTTCGGGAACGTAGGAGCCGCCTTGATAGGTCACTTCTATATTGTATTTTTTTGCTAGCTCCTGGATCGCGTCGGGATAGGAAAGCTTTTCCATTTCCATCGTGAACTTGATGACGTCGCCGCCGACTCCGCAGCCAAAGCAGTGGTAAAACTTTTTAATCGGGTCAACCGTGAACGAAGGCGTCTTTTCGTTGTGGAAGGGACAGCAGCCCCAGTACTGGGCTCCCCGCTGGGTGAGGTTTGTGTAGGCGTTTATGACCGAGACGATGTCGGCGGTTTGCCTTACCCGCTCGATTGTGTCTTGAGTGATTAGGCCTGACATTAGCGGGACGCCTTCTTGGTCTTGAATATCGCTCCCTGCTCGACGTGTTCGGACAGGGTTTTTGTAAAGACATGGCGGCCGGCCGCTTCGTCCATAAGCTGAAAGTAATAAAAGTCGCTCTTGGCCGGTTCCGCGGCGGCTTTGAGAGCCACAAGGCCAGGATTGCAAATTGGCGCCGGCGGGAGGCCCGCGTTAAGGTATGTGTTGTATGGGCTTTGAATTTTTAGGTCGTCGTAAGTTATGATGTCCGGATGAGGCCTTCCCAAAACTTCGGTTATGACATACTCGACCGTCGCGCATGAATACAAGCCGATTCCCTTTTTTATTCGGTTTGTGAAAACGCTTGCGATCAAGGGCGCCTCGTCGGCGGAACGGTATTCACGTTCGATTATCGATGCCAGCGTCACCGTTTGCTTGAGCTTTTCTTTGTCGGAGGCCAACGCGGCGAGCGACGGAATTTCGGAAATCTTTTTGTAAAAGTTTTCGGTCATGATTTGGACAACTTTTTTTGCGTCGCTATCCGGCGCCAGCATGTAGGTGTCGGGGAACAAAAATCCTTCGAGCCCCTGCGCCGCCGCCTTAAAATCTTTGTGGCCGCAAACGCCGGCCTTTTCAAGACGTTGGGCGATTTTGGAAACTGTCAAGCCTTCGGGGACTGAGACGCTCAAAAGCTCCTCGCGGCCTGCCGAAAGTTCCTTGTAAATTTGGCCCGCGTCCATAGCGCTTGTCAAGTCGCAAGCGCCCGCTTTAACGCAAAAGGCCTGAGCCTCTTGGCCCGTCAAAAGGCTTCCCAATCGGGGAAAGCGCGCCAAAAGGTAAAAGGCGTCCTTGTTCTTTATGATTTTTTCTTTTTGCAAAAGGGCCGCGATTTTGCGGGCCGATTCACCCTGCTCTATTTTTAGATGCAAGGAAACAGAAGTTTCTTCGGCGTCGCGGCCGCTTGTCAAAAGCTTTAGGCAAGCGAAGGCGGCGGCAATAAGGATTAGCGCTAGAATGATTGTCGCTGTAACGGCGATTTTGATTTTTTTTGCGTTTTTCATGTTCTGTATATTTTTTCAACCTCGTCTATCGACATGCAGGAATAAACCTTGTTTTGAACTTCCTTGGAAAAATTATACAAAATTTTTGGAATCTTGTCTTGGTTTTCGCGGGCGATGGCGGCTAGAGCCTTTAACTCCTCGCAAGTGAAATTATAGGAGAGGCAAAAATGTTCGTCGGTCATAGCTCAATCTCCGTTCCTTCAACCGCAAGGTCGACAGTCACCGCTTTTTGCACGATGAATTTGGCGTACCATCTTGCCGCCTTAAGAATCGCATCCAGCTTTTTGTCGTCGTGCTCAGGCTCGTGGTGAAAGAGGAATATTTTTGAAATGTCCATTTGGGCGGCAAAGTCGACGGCGTAAGAAAAAGGCGAATGGCCCCATTTGATTTTGTCTATCGCCTCTTCCATCGTGTATTGGGAATCCAAAACCGCCATGTCGGCTCCGTTAAAAATTTGCTCAACGTCAGGTCCGTACTTGTGCGTGTCCAAATACAATTCAACGTCGGTGGCGTAAACAATTTTCTTTCCGTTTTGAACAGCCGAATATGCGTAGGAGCCGCCCGGGTGGCTCATTTTGCAGCAATTGAGGCGGACATCTCCAATGTTGAATTCTTTGCCCGGTTGAATGGAAATAAAATTTACCCTTTCCTTTACCGATTCAAAGTCGACCGGAAAATAAGGCGCTCTCATTTGCTTTGCAAAGTATTTGTCCGTGTCCGGGAACGGAGAGTAAATGTCGATTTTGGACTTTGAGTCAAAAAGCGGGTCAAAAAAAGGAAAGCCTTGAATATGGTCCCAATGCAAGTGGGAGAACAATATCGAATAGCGGCAGTTTTCGGGCGCGGGCGATTTTTTTGCCATGACGCGAAGGCCTGTTCCAGCGTCAAAGATTATGTGATTTTTTTCGTCGGCGACAAGTTGGACGCAAGGAGTGTTTCCGCCTGTTGTTCCAAAAATGTATTCAGGGAGGGATGCCAAAAATTTTTCGCGCGCGTCGGGACTGATTATGTCCTTGCTTTGAACGCGCATGATTGCCGCGATGATTTTTGCTTGAACTTGTTCTTTTGTCAGCGGGGCTGGAGTCGAGCCTCTAACTCCCCAAAAAACAATTTTCAAATGTCGCTCTCCAAATCCCGAGTGATTGGAAGGTTGTGTTCGTACAAAAATTTTTGCTCGTCAATTTCTTTTTGCGAACGAAGCCTTCCGCAGTTGATTCCCTTGCAACTTTTGCCTTCTTCGTTCCAACTTTGTTCGCTTTGCAAAATCCACGACCAAAACGGATATGTCGAGCATTGGACGGGCCTGGCTCCGTAAGCCTGGCAGCCGCCCCGCTCCCAAAGAACGCAGTCATAGTTCTTTTTTTCCAAAAGAGCCAAGGCTTCTTTGTTTCCGTAATATTGGACCCAACGGCAATAGTTTTTAATAAAATCAGCCTCATTGATTTTAAACCATTCGGAGAGTCTTGTCAAATCATTTTTGGAAAGATAAACGACGCCAGGCGAAAGTCTGCAGCAGTCTGAGCAGCGTTGGCATTCAAAGGAAAGTCCGTTTTTGTAAAAGCAAGTTTCTTCAGACAAGGTACTATAATTAAAAGTTTGTGGGGAGTGAAGGATTCGAACCTACGAAGGCTTAGCCAGCAGATTTACAGTCTGTCCCCTTTGACCACTCGGGAAACTCCCCAAAAAAAGCTGCCTGTAGGATTTGGACCCACGACCCCGAGATTACAAATCACGTGCTCTACCAGCTGAGCTAAGGCAGCAAATGTAGGTGTTATTTTATTCTTTTTGGGAAAAAGTGTCAAGCGCTTTACGCGTTTTTTCTGTGTTTTCTTGTGTAAGTGATTGTCAGGTTGATTGTCTTTTCAACTTCCATGGAAGCGGCAAGGTCGACGTCCCACACAAAGGACGCCACAAAGGTTTTGCTTTCGTTTTGAACGATGTCCGTGTCCATGTTTCTTCTCTTGATGCTCACAGGAAAGAAAGTCACTCCAGCCTCTTCGTTGGGCGTGAACATAAACGAAACGTTTGAGTTTGAATCCGTTATTTGAACGGCCGAAGCTTTTTGGACCAAGCCGTCCTTAATTGTCTTGCAGCAAGGCTCGGCGCTGCTGCCTGTGATGATGTTTTCGCCGGCGACAATCTCAATGTTGTAAGGCTTGTAATTTGGGTTCAAAAGATTAAGTTCGGCAAAGTTTGACTCCACCGCAAATTTTCCTTGAACCGCTATCGGGCCTTCGTTTTTTAGAATGTATTGGACCGTGATGCCGTTTGACTTAATGATGTAGTTTTTCTTGAGCAGGATCGGCTGGTCCAAGGTTGAGAATTTGGTCTTGGTCTCAAATTGAATTTCCTGGCGAGGGCTGGAGAACATGACTTCCTTGTATCTCTTGGCGGAGAACATTCCGTTGCGGCAAGGCTCGCCTTTGCAATACTTTTTGGCCTCGTCGTACTCGAACAAGTGGTCTACAAAGATTCCGCGGAAGTAATTGTCGTCAAGGCCGTCATATTTTTTAGAGCGCGAAATGTTGTCGGCGTAGTTTCCGCTGGCCTTTAAAACGTCGAGCGCGAATATCGAGCCGCCCTCAGTTCCTACGCAAACGTTGCACTTTTCAAGGCGGCAAACATATTCCTTAAAGCCGTCGCCGTTGTAGTCATAGCTGGTCACCGACTCTTTGAACGCGGAGCATTCGCGGACCAGGCGCTCGGACTCGGTGAGGTTTTTGTAAGCGTTTTGCCTTTCTTTAAAGGCGGCCAATTCGCTTGAGGAGCGGCAAACATAGGCGTCTCCGCATTGCGCGGCCAAAAGCTTTTCTCGCGCGGCGTTCTTGCGCATTTTGTCGCCGTGGCATTGGTTTACAAGCATGCTCACGTTCATCATTCTGTCAAAAAGAGAATGGCTTGTCTTGTATACTTGCAGGTAGTCGTAAATGTTTACAGGGTAATTGTCTTTTTGCTCAACCGGCTCGTAAGGGGTAAAGCACCAGCGCGCGACGTTCTTGTTTATTCCCGCGTGAATGAAGCAAGGTACAAAAACGCTGGCCTCCTTTAGGCAGTTGTTGGGCAAGTCGAGCGCGCATTTTTTTTCGTTTTGAACAAGAGCGAGCGCCTCTTGAATCCAGTCTTTTTTGAGCAAGGGCTTTATTGTGTCTATGTCGTAAGAAATGCAAAGCATTCTGTCGGCGCCCGCGTTTTCGGGATTGCCTTTTGTCGCCGCCTTGCAAGCGGCCGCAATCCTTGCGAACAAGTCTTTTGGGCTTTCGCCTTTTTTTGCCGCCAAGTTTGAATATACAGGAAGAATCAAAGTTGATTTTTCCAAGTTGTTCATTACGAGCGGAAGAAAAAGGTTTTTGTCTTTTGGCAATAGGCTTGAGTCAAGCAATACGTATTCCAAGCTGGCGGCGTCCAAAGTTGAGAGCAATGAAGGATCCCAGCTGTCGCAAAAGAGCGCGGCGCCTCTGGGCCTTTTTCCAAAATTTTGCCTGTGCGCCAATGTTAGCTTTTCTATTTGCGCCGCGCGGTCAACCGGAAAAATCAAAGGGAAAAGAGGATTGTAGTAGCCGCCGCCGATCATCTCGACTTGCTTTCGGGCGATCAAATTTTTTAGAAGTTCCAAAAACTCTGGATTTTTCTTTTTAAAAAATTCTATTTGCGGGCCTGTAAAATAAAATGAAAATTTTAAGTCGGGCATCGCGTACAAAATGGCGCCCAAGGGCTTGTATACGTTTTTGTAAGCCGCTTGATAAGAAGAGTCGTCTTGAAATTCTGTCGAACTGCCTATGTATTCAAGGCAAATGCGATGCTGTGACATTTTTAGTCTAGTTTAGTATTCTATACCAGGTTTTCCAAAATTTAAAGTCTTTTTTGCTTGGAATTTCCACTACGCCAGTCTTTTCTACATTATTTTTGTATTGTACTGTCTTTTGATTTTTTGGGAAAAGCGCTATCAAATTCTTTGGGCAGCTTGAAATGCAAGCGCCGCAACCGCAGCAGGCGTCGGTGACAATGGCCGTTCCGTTTTGGATTTCAATCGCTTGCTGGGGACAAACATACACGCAGTCCTTGTAGCCGATGCAGTCGTTTATGTTTTCGGTCAAGGAACCGTAGAATTTCGCTATGATCGCGCAGCTGTGGATGCCGTTGTAGTCAAGCCTTAGCTTTTTTTCTTGTTTGGGGTCGCTCAAAACTACGGCGCGATTTTCCGAAACAGGTAAATTGCTTTCCACTACCCTATAGATGTAATTTTTTTCGATTGGAGAAAAGACAAAGTCCGTGTTCTTTAAAAGTTGGCTTTTGATTGCCGGCAAAAAAATGTTGGCGATCGCGACGACAAAAAGCGCTATGATAATTAAAAACAAAAATAACAAGAATATTTTCAAAATCATTTTTATAGGCCTGCGTTAATCCAAGAAATGTTAAGCGCGAACAGCGCCATCATCAAAACAACCATGCACAAAAAGACCGAAGTCTTTTGCCTAAAGACATCCGTGTTCTTTGAAGAAGAAAGCTTGTTTGTAAAAGTGAACAAGAATGGAATCAGAATGTAATAACTTGCCAGACAGCAAACGCCGATCGCGATTGCCTCGACAAGGCTTTGTCCTTCGTTTAACGAAAGCAAGACTGTCAAAAAAGAAACGGCGAACTCCGCGGAACTCTTTTTTGTAGTCAACTGAAAAATTATTTCAAAGAAGACGCTGGCTGTAGCAAAAAGAAGCAAGGCGACCAAAGGATAAAGTTCGGCCAAGCCTGTCGGAATCAATAAAAGTTGCGCAAAAGAATATGTCAATGAAATCACTGTCAGGACGCAGCACAATGATTTTATAAATGTGCCGGCAATCTTTTTTCGGGCCAAACTTGATTCCGCCGCTTGCAAGCTTCCTATTCCATAAACAAAGACTGCGGATGAAAAGAGACTGTAAAACAAAAGCGCGTTAATTATTCTCATCTGCAACCCCCGCTTTTTCGATTGCGTTCATCTTTAACTGAACGGTCAACAAGAATGACATGCACAAAACCAAAAGCAACAAAGCTCCGGGAATCGTCGCAAAGAACGATAGGAAAGCCGTGTCGTAGGAATTGAACAAGTATGTTTCTTTGATTCCATTTGGAACTGGAAGCGAAAGCGTTCCGTATCCCAAAATGTCTCTAAGCAAAAAGAAAAGCAGCGCGAAAACGCTGAACCATAATGTCGACTTCAATCCGCTTCCTTCCGCATTTTGCTGGCTCTGAAAAATGCTTGCCAACAAAAAGACGGACAAGGCCGGAATGTAAATGCAAAAACTCAGCGTGAGAGCGATCACCGGCGAAAAGAGAATCAAGATTTGTTTGAAAAGAATTGTCATAAAGATGACAAAGGAAACCGTAAGAATTTCAGTGAGGCCGCCCATGTCAATTTTTTTAGCGAATGAATAAAACGCCTTTGCCGCCGCCATCAGTATGTTAAGTTCTATTATCAACGGAAGGCCGTACGCCAAACGTCCAGGAGCGGCGGCCAAAAGCGCGAACGAAGCCGCAATAAAAATAAAGTATATGTTCTTTTTCATTTTTTTGACGCCTCCTGCGCGGCCAAGGCGCTTTTTACAATCAAAGACGCGGTGTCCGTCCAATAGTCAATTTGGCGGTTAAATTTGTTTTGGCTAAATTCTTTGGAAACGGAATTGTTGAGATACGCGATTCCTTCAAAGCTGGCCCTGTCGTCCTGAAAAAGGAAAACGGCGGGAAGCGGTCCCAGATAGCTGGACATTCTCAGTATCAAGGCGTAATATTTTTTTGAAGGGCTTTTTATGTTTGAAATTTTAAAACAAGCCGCGCTGACGCTGTAGTTTGATTTTATCGGAACCATGTCTCCGCATTGCCATTCGTTTGCGGGAAGGACTTGTTCCACAGCGGCGCGAAGGCCGTTTTCCCAATTTTTTTTGCCGGCAAAAATCAAGCCGGTCAAGATTAGAAAGAAAGCCAAAAGTATTCCAGTGAACGCCGCTGACTGAAAAAGTTGTTTTTTGCCTTTATCGTTCATTTTTCGGCCTCCCCTAGTTCAAGCGCCAAAAGCGATGACAAGCGCTTTCTCAATGACTTGGTCTCAAAGACTTGCAAGGCTGGCGAAATTATGTTCATAAATAGAACGGTCGCTACCGCTCCAAACGGCGACGTTCCCGTTCCGCAAAAAATAAAGGCAAAGACGCCGCCAAGCGCTCCGTATAAAATTTTCCCGGCCATCGAAAATGGAACCGTTCCAGGCCAGTAAATAAGAAAAACTGACGCGAACAGAACTCCGCCCGAAAGCAAGGCCAAAAGCAAGTCGCCTTCCCTTGGAACGCCGCCGGTGAAAATCGGAGACGCGAATCGGACAAGCGCGCAATAGACCAAAAGGAAAACTGACGGAATCTCAATGTTGATTAAGTCAAAGGAGAACAAGAACAAAGATGCGATCAAAGTCCAAAAAGCGAACCTAAAGGCCGGGATCGCGGCGTGGTTGTCCCAAAAGAGCGAAACGTATCCGTTGGGAATCGAAACGCCAAAAAGGCTGAAAATTGAGTCGTTTAAAAAGAGGGTCAGCTTTTCGTCAACGCCATTCTTTAAAAGCGCGCCGTCAATCAAGTTTAGCGAGGGATTTTTTACGAGCAAGTCCGCTCCCGCAATTGTAAATGTTCCAAAGAATACGTGGCCTATGAACCAAGCGCCTGTGACTGTAAGGGCCACAGGATTGATCCATGAGACTCCCGAGTTTCCAAAAATCTTTTTTGCGGTGTACATAAAGAGAAATGTCGTCAAAAAGGCGCTGGCTATCGGAAACTCTGGCGGCAAAAAAAGGCCCGTCAAAGTTCCTGACAAAAGCGCGTAGGCCGCTGACAAGGTGACGTTCTTTTTGCGTATGTAATTTCTGGCTTCGCTGCACAAGGCTCCCAACACCGCCGCCAAAATCAATAGCAGGGAGCGGTAGCTTTGGCTTGCGAAAAGCATCGCGATTTGTGGAACAAGGGCGCACCAAAAGTAAAAGGTTCTTAAGGGCGCGGATTTTGAAAAGTTTGTAAAGGGCGCTGTTGAAACTTTGCTATGCATTTTGCCTATCCTTTAAAATTTTTACGATTTCCGCCAAGGGAAGTTTTGTCGGGCACGCCGAATTGCAAACGCCGCATTCGATGCACAAGAGGCTGGCCCTGATAAAGTCTTGGGGAACTTTGATTGACTTTATCATGTATCCATATAGAACGTTTGGATAAATTTTGGCTGGACACTGGTCGCTGCACTTTCCGCAGCCCATGCAAAAGCCGCTGGAATAATCGGCCAAATCAGTTTTGGCGATGAATGAAACGCTCTTGACCCATTTTGTTATTGGCGTGTCCAATGACGGAACCGAAAAGCCGTTCAAGTGGCCGTTGACGATAATCTTTCCAATCTTTTTTGTCTCGAGCCCTAATTGTTGGGCAAGGCTTTCAAAACTGGCGCCGACGCAAGCCTTGAGAACCGCGCTTGACTTGAGGCAGTCTCCAAAAACATGAACGTAAACGCGCTCTACAGGAATGTTGTAAATCAACGCGTCAGACAAAACCGCCAAGGTGGTGGCGTCTGCAAAGAATGACTTTTTTGCTATCTCGCGCTCGCCCGTTTGAATTTTGGAAATCTTTTTATAGCGGGTCGCGATGTTCTCTTTTGTTCCGATTGGATATGTTCTTGTGTCAAACGGAATGACAGTTATTTTTGTGTCATGGTTTTCGGATTTGAAGGCCTCGATTTTTCCATGCAATTTTGAATCCTTTGGCAAGGCAAAGACAATCTCGTCTGGATCCAAAATTTTTTTTAGGATTTCGATTCCTTTTTGAACTTTTTCAAAATTTGAGTTTGACATTACCGTGTCGGTTTGACAGGTGGGGTCTTCGTCAAAAAGGCGCGCGAAAAATATTGTTCCCTGATTGTCAAAAAATTTTTTAATGTCCGCCGCCAGCGAGCGGCCGTTTCTCATCGAAAATGTGTTGACGATACCAAGCGCGCTGATTCGGTTTGCGATTGACGACGGCGCCCAAGATTGCCAGTCAAAAGTTTTGAGGCTTTTTCCGATATGGGTAAATTGGCCGTTCAACTGAATCTCGACTCCGCAGCCGTTGCGGCCGTCGGGCTCTGCGCAATTTTTTATTCCAAGAACAAGGCCGGGAATCGACGAATGAATTTTTGCTGACTCGTTTCCTTCGGCGTCTTCGGCGATTACCTGCCCTTCCTGAACCTTGTCGCCTTTTTTAACAAGCGGAGAGCACAAGACTTCTGATTCCTGCTTTAGAGGAATCAAAACTTTTCGAGGCAAAAAAGCTGTCGTGACGGACTGAATCAAGTCGCGTTTTTTTACTACATAATCAGGAAACATATTTTCCCCGTTTTAATTCGAATATATAATAAAGCGCCGCAAAAAGCGACGGCAACATGGCTAAAAGCAAGGCCGCGGCAACTCCTAGGCTTGCGTTCTCGCTTCCGCCCGTTGAATACTTTACAGAAAAATTTCTTCCTTGCGCCTTCCAAAGTTTTTCTATCGGAGGGTCGCTCAAAAGGTCCAATTGCGCCGCGGCCTCTTTTCTAAAAGCCTTGTCGTAGGCGCAAACGACTTGCGAGCTGCTTTTAATTCCATCTGGCGTTTTTTCGTAATGCGTCATTTGGACGGTCTCGCCTTCTTTTGGAGCGGAAGGATATTCCTTGTTGAGGGAACGGTAGGGAGCGGCCTTTTCGTTCCACGCTTGCGCGTAATAATCCTTCATTGTCGGAAAATCGCGCTTGAGCTCATTATACTCTGTTGGGGCTGGAAAGAACAAGCCCTTTTTGCCGCTTGAGACAAAGTCGCTTCCCGCCAAAAGAAAAACAAAGAGAGCGAAAATTCCAAGCGCAGAAAAGGACGCTTTTTTTACGTTTTGGACGCGAAGCAAGTTCATCCTTTTTGCGCTTCTGATAAAGACAGGCAAAAAGCGGGCCGATTTTTCGGACTTGACTTCCATGTTGAATCGGAGGAACAGCAGGCACAAGGCGCAGAATACGTTGAGCAAAAAGTAAATCGGCTTGGCTCCGCCGGCGGCGAACGAAATCAAAAAGGCGGCCGCCAAGAAAACTATGACAAAGGGATTTTTGCCCAGGCATTGCAGGCTTTGCTTTCTGCGCCAAAGCTTTTGCGCCAAGAACAAGGCGTAAAGCTCCAGGCAAACCGCCGCGGCCGCCGCGTAAAAAGGATTGCAAAAAGAAAAGAAAATCGCCGGAACCGAGGCCGCCGCGTAGACGATTTTGTTCTCGGCAAAATACAAGAAGGCGCCAAAGACCAAAAGGCAGATTATCGTCGTGATGTAAGGAAAGGCCGCCCTGCTTCCGAGCGCCGCCTCCAAATGAAGTTGGCTTTGAATGGCGCGCGCTGCCTTTTGCGCTCCGCCTGCGTTTGAGTCGGGAATGTAGTAAATGCGAAAGGCGCCTTCTTTGTCAAAAAAATATTTTTGCCTAGCCTTTTCGTAGTCGTTTGAAAAAGAGCTGTTTTGTTTTTCCAAGGCGATGTAAGCGCCGCAGTTTTGTTCCCGCAAAAGGTTGTTGACCGCTTGCTTGTCCGCTCCCGCTGGAACGCTGAGCATTGTGTAGCCTTTCCAAAGTTTTGAGGCGGGAACGCTTTTTAGCAGGAACATGAGAAGAAAAACGATTAAGGCCGCCAAAGCAGGCGCGGCGAACTTTTTGAAGCGCTCCATAATTTATAAAACCGCGAATCCCAACCCGATGAAGAAGCCCAAGATCGCGCCAAAGATAACTTCCATCGGGCGGTGGCCTAGGATTTCTTTTATGGGTTTGTATTCAATCATTTGTTTGTCAGAAAGTTCGTTTCCAAGCTCGTTTAGTTTTTTTGCCTGCAAGCCCGAAGCGCGGCGAACTCCAAGGGCGTCCCTTATCGTGACCATCAAAAAGCAAAAGGCCAGCATGAAGGTGTCGCTTGAAACGCCCGACCTAAAGCCGACGCAAGTTGTCAAAGTGGTCACGAGCGCTGTGTGGCTTGAGGGAAAGCCGCCGGTGCGCCAAACAAGGCTTTCGGACAAGGCTCTGAGTGAATGGATTTTTCCGGAAAAAAGGCCTATGACTGTCTTTATGAATTGGGCGGAAAACCAGCTGAACAAACACGCCTGGAAAACTGGATTTGAAATAATTTCCGCCAAAACTTTTTTTCCGAAGTACATTCTTATATAATAGCGCAAATCATTTTCTTTTTCAAGAGTTGATGGAACGGCCCTCTTGCGCTAAAATCCTTTTTTATGGACCGAAAGGAATGGACATTGGGGCCTGACGACGCTCAAAAACGCTTGGACAGGGTTTTGCGCCGAATTTTGGCCAACAACAGCCAGGGGGCGATCGAAAGCGCCTTGAGAAAGGTCCTTGTCAAAGTCAACGGAAAGAAAGCCGACGCGGCCTATGTCACAAAACAAGGCGACCTTTTGAGCGTGGCTTCCTTTTTGCTGTCCCAAAACACAGGCTTTGGCCAAGGCGCGGACGCCCCAACAAAAGCCGGCCCCCTTCCCTTTGACGTGATTTTTGAAAACGAGCATTTGCTTTTTATCGACAAGCCGGCGGGCATTTCGGTCCACGACGGGCCTGACTGTGTGGCGCAAGTCTTTTCCGCGCAAAAAAACGGCTCGCTTTCGTTTGTAAGCGCTCCCCTGCACCGACTGGACAAGGGAACAAGCGGCCTTTTGGCGGTGTCAAAGTCGGCCGAGGGCGCGCGCTGGTTTTGCCAAAAAATCAAGGACCACGAGATTAAAAAGTTTTACTGGGGAATCGCCCTTGGCCGCCTTGACCAAGAGGAGCTTTGGGAAGACCCTGTTGATGGAAAATCGGCCAAGACAATCGCAACTCCCTTAAAGCGCGGCCTCTTTGAAGGGAACGAAATCACCCTTGTCCAATACCAAATATTTACGGGCCGCAAGCGGCAAATACGCTCGCAGTCAGCGGGCCGCGGCCTTGCCCTTTTGGGCGACAAGGCTTTTGGCTCAGGCGACGGCCGCTTTTACCTTCGCTCGATGAGAATGGAATTTCCAGACAACGATTTGGGCCTTCCTGCCGCAATCGACGCGCCGGAGCCGCAAGATTTTCTTGCATTTTTTAAATAGTGGCGCTAAAATATTTTTGATGGAATTTTCCGATTTATTAAACAAATTCAAGAACATTCAAGTCTACGCGCTTGTCGGCGAAAGCGGAACCGGAAAAAGCTTTAAGGCCAAGCTCTTGGCGCAAAAGTACGGAATCAACGCTATAATCGACGACGGCCTTTTGATTGTCGACGACAAAATAATCGGCGGAAAGTCGGCCAAGAGCGAAAAGACATACATGGGCGCCGTGCGCGTGGCAGTCTTTGACGACAAGGAGCACCGCGACGAGATAGCGCTAAAAATCCGCCAAAACAAATTTAGAAAAATTTTGCTTATCGGAACCTCCGAAAAAATGGCGGTCAAAATCGCCACGCGCCTGCAGCTTCCTCCTCCGGCCAACATAATAAAAATCGAGGACATCGCCACGCGCGAAGAAATCGACAAGGCCATCCGTTCCCGCCAAATCGAAGGAAAGCACGTAATTCCCGTTCCCGCGATAGAGATTAAACGAAATTATCCGCAAATTTTTTACGACTCGCTCAAGGTTTTCTTTAGCAAAAGCGGCCCCATTCCCCGCGTCTTTAGAAAGAATTCCGGAAAGGAAGTTTTTGAAAAGTCCGTGGTCCGCCCCGAATTTTCAAAGAAAGGCCGCGTGTCGATAAGCGAAGCCGCTCTGACCCAAATGACCATGCACTGCGTGGGCGAATTTGACCAAAACATCCGCGTGCGCAAAATCACGATAAAGACCAATTCGCGCGGCTACAGAATCATAATCACAGTCGACGTTCCCTTTGGCAAGCAGCTTACCGGCGAGGTCTACAAGCTGCAGCAATACATAATCGACAACATCGAAAAGTTCACCGGCATCTTGATTGAGGAAGTGAGCATTGTAATCGACAAAATCACCCGTTCTTAGAGGGCCGAAGACTCTTCGCGGATTTGTGGATTGCGGGCGCGGCGTCGTCGTCGGCGGGGCCTTTTTGAGCCTTCCTGGCCTTCAGCCGAGCCGTCGGCTTTGGGAATGCGAATGTTCACGCCGATTTCGCGCAAGACGCTCCTGATGGCGAACTCCAATTCGGTGCGCTGGGGATTCATCGGCAAAACAAAGTGGCGGCACTGCTCCCAAGTCTTTACGTAAAGCTCGCCCGCCGAAGACTTTTTTTCTATCTCTTTTTCCCAGTCGGTCAAAGTCAGGACAAAGTCCTTGATCAAAAAGACCAGCTTTTTTCCAAGGCGGGCCTCGCGCTCCACTATGTTGAGGGCGTCTAGCCTCTTTAAGTTTTGCATGTAGGACTTTTCAAATTCCTTGTCGCTGAACATGAACTCGGTTGCCGACGGCTGCAAGGACATGTACAAGTCTGTGTCCAAGGCTTCGCTGACAATGTCGTAGGCGTGGCCGGAGTTTATTATCTTGAGCATCTCCTCGGTCAAGCGCGAGGGAGAAACCGGCGACAAAAGCGGCGCGGACTTGCGGATTTTGTGGCGGAGGGCCCAGCTCATCTTGCAGCCGGTGGTGGCCGAATATTTTACCGCGCGCAGCATTCTGACGGGGTCTTCGACAAAGATTCTGTCCAAGGGAATTACAGGCTTTAAGGCGCCCTTTCGTATGTCGCGGACTCCGCCCACATAGTCAATCACTTGCTCCTGCAAGGGGTCGTAGTAAAGCGCGTTTAGCGTAAAGTCGCGGCGCATGACGTCCTCGTCCATCGAGCCAAAGTCGTTTCCTATCGAGCCTTCGGCGGTGGAACGGAAGGTGCTGACTTCGAAGATTTTTGGGCCAAAAAACACGTGGACCAGCCTAAAGCGGCGGCCTATTATGCGGGAATTTCTAAACAATCTCTTGATTTTTGACGGCGTTGCGTCTGTTGTTATGTCAAAATCCTTGGGATTGTTGCCCAAAATCAAGTCGCGGACTGCTCCGCCAACTATGTAGGCCGAAAAACCGCTGTCTTTTAAGCGGCGGATGACTCCAATCGCGTCGGGATCTATCTTTTCTAAAGGTATTTTATGCTCTTCTTTTGTATAGATTATGGCCTTTTTTACAGGCTTTCCGTTCTTATCTTTTCCGTAGCGGTACAACACAATGGCGGCATTTTAGCGTAAAAGTCCGCCGCTAGTCAAGACGCCCTGTCGGCTATCCATTTTAGCGTGTCTTCTATGACTTGGTCGCCGTCCAGCTCGTTGAAAATTTCGTGGCGGTCGCCCTGCCAAATCTTATGGGTGACGTCGGTCATGCCGTTGTCCTTGTAGGCTTTGAGCAGCCTTTGTATGGACTTGCCATAAACGCCGACAGGGTCGTCGGATCCGTAAATCATGTACACGGGCAGGTCCTTTGGAATCGATTTCATCGCCTGCGGTTGGTGGACTTGATGCGCGCCGCTGACGATTTCGTAACAGAATTCCGCCGTGGGAACGATTCCGCACCACTGGTCGGCCTCGTACATTTGCACGTTAAAGTCGTTTTTGCTGAGCCAGGCAAATTTGCTTCGGGGCCTGGGAAACCTTGAGTTGTATCCAAAAAAAGCTAGCTTTATGTCAAAGAGCGAGCGGTGCTTTTTGCCCAGCAAAAGGCCGTTGAGGCCAAAGACAGTCTTTGCCGCGGCCATCAAGGCTTGGCGGGGGCCTGTCGTTCCGCAGAGGACAACGCCGTCAATCTCCTCGCCGTATTTTTCGATAAAGTTTTGCGCCACGACCGAGCCGAATGAGTGGCCGATTAAAAAACACTTTTTTTGCGGATAGTCGGCCTTGAGGTTCAACAGAACTTCGAGCAAGTCGTCCGTCACCTTGTTAAAGCCGTCCTTGTCGGCCAAGTAGCCGAACATGCCCTTGCCGTTAGACTCTGCCCTTTGCGCGGTCTTTCCGTGTCCGCGTTGGTCGTGGGCGCTAAGGACCCAGCCGTTGTCCGCCAAAATGCAGCCCATTTTGTCGTATCTAAGGCAGTGCTCGCTCATTCCGTGGCAGAGCTGTATTACGCCCTTTATTTCTCCGTCGGGAATCCAGCGCATCACGTTGATTTCCGTTCCGTCTTGCATAGTTTGGTAAAAAGTGTTTGTGGTCATAATTGCAACTCCGCTTAAAATATGATAATATACCCTTATAATGAATTTATCAAGCGTTATCGCGCAAAAAATGGTTTTTGGCGGCTCCTGCCTGGCCAAGATAGACAACAAGAACGTATTCATCCCCTTTGCCGTTCCCGGCGAAAAGCTGGAAATAGAAATAACAAAATCATACCGAGACTACGACGAGGCAAGGATTGTAAATGTCCTGGAGCCTTCGCCCAAACGGGTGACGCCCGCCTGCCCCCTCTACCAAAAGTGCGGCGGCTGCAACCTGATGCACATTGACTACGAATTTCAGACGGAGCTAAAAAAGCAAATTTTGGCGGAACTGATGGACCGCGCGGGCGTCGCCATTCCCCAAATCCAAACCGTGACAGGCTCGCCCCTGGGCTACCGCAGCCGCTTTCAGCTGCATGACGGCGGAATGGAAGGCCGCGGCACAAACGACGTCATTCCCATAGACGCCTGCCCTGTCGCCGTTCCAGAGGTCAACGAGTGGCTCAAGTCCGAGCCTATGCAAAGCCGGCCTCGCGGCAGGGGCTTTTTGTTCGGCCACAAGAACGCCGATCCCAGCCTTTCGCTGGCCTTGGAAAAAGAGCGCGGCAAGGAACAAAAGGCCTACAAAAAGATGAGCGCCAAGGAAAAGAAAAAGCGGGGAAAAAAGTACATAAAGCCCCGATTTGAGGGAATAAGCCAGGACGAGCAATGCCCGGTTCAAATAGAGCTTTGCGGGAAAAAGATTTTTTTTGACGCGCAGGGCTTTTTTCAGTCCAACATCGAGGTCTTGCAAAAGGCCATTCCCCTTATAACGCAAGGCCTTTTTGGCAAAAACGCCTTGGACTTGTATTCTGGGGCGGGAACGTTCAGCGTGTTTTTGGCCGACATTTTTCAAAACGTCGTGATGGTCGAGCACAACCGCGGCGCCCTTGTCTTTGCCGAGCAAAACATGGCCGGAAAGACGCACGAAAGCTACGGAATAAGCGGCGCGGACTTTGTAAAAAAGAACGTCCAGGGCTTGATCGGGCGGATTGGAGGCTTTGACGCCGCGGTCGTTGACCCGCCTAGGAGCGGAATGGAAAAAGAGGCCTTGGACTGGCTTTGTCAAAGCGGGATTCCTGTAATAAAATACCTTTCCTGCAACCCCAGCACCCAGGCCCGCGACATACAAAAACTGTGCCAATCGGGCTACGTTGTAGACAAAATATGCCTTTTGGACTTTTATCCCCAGACCAGCCACTTGGAAACGCTGTTAACATGTATAAAAAAATAGACAACTTAAGACTGTTTTTAACATTTTTTGCGCTTTTTTGCCTCTTTTTGGCGCTTGCGGGGCCCGCTTTTTGCACGCCGGACTTTCAGCAAGAACAGGGGCTTTTGACCGACATTGACCTAAACCAATCCCAGTACACATGGCTAAGCGTTAAAAGCGGAAAATCCCTTTGCAGGCCGGCAAGGACTTCTTACGGCTGGATAGACTTGACCGACGGAAAGATGGCCAGCGCCATAGCCGAAAGCGGAAAAATTATTTGGCAAAAGGGCCTCCCTTACTCGCCCCTTCCATTATTGAGCGTCGCCGCCGGAGACTTTTCGTACGTTGTTTTGCGCAACAAAAAAGTGTGCCTTTTGAACCATAGCGGGCTTGTCCTTTGGCAGGCCGAAATAGGCTTTGAGCCAATCCTTCCCGTTTTGCCGGCCCGGGACGGCCGCGCCTTTGTCTTTGGCAAGGACCAAGCCGCCTGTCTTGGCATTAACGGAATCGTAAAATGGCGGCAAAAGACCGAGCCGCTTTCGCAAGCTTTGGCGCCAGTTCAAGCCAACGACGGAAGCCTTTTGCTCTTTTTGGAAGCCCTGTCCGACGGAAAAAGCGCGGCCCTTAGATACAGCCCCTTTGGAGAATTGCTTGAAAGAATCGTTTTTGCAGGAAAGGTTGTCGGCGCGGCCTCTGTGGGCCAAGGCGCCCTTATTGCCTTTGACGACGGAAGCCTTGGCCTTTGCGCTGTGGGAGCGGGCGGCGAAGCGCAGTCCGTATGGCTGATAAAGGGCGCCGCCTATGGACAAAAAGTATTGTTTGACCAAATGCCCTCGCGGGGAACGGTGGCCGCAGCCTCGCAGGGCGCCGCCGGAACAAAAGTTTCGGTCGTGGACGCCAAAAAGGCGGAGGCTCCCCTAACCTTTGAAATTCCCGAAATAAAAAGTCTTGAATACTTTGCGGCGACCAAGGACGGATTTTTTGCGGCCTCCGCCGACTTTGCTGTTCTTTACGACCTTGACGGAAAAAAAGTCCGCGGCGCCCGCCTTTTGTCCAAGGCCAAAAACGGCTGGGACTACGTTCTCTTTGGAAACTCGGGAACGATAATCTTTACCTCAAAAAACTGGAACGCCACGGGCTACAAAATCTTGGACGTGGCTCCCGCTCCCAAAAAAAAGCCCGAGCCGACAAAGGATTACAAGGCCTTTTACCAAGGACAAAGCGAGGACTTTAACAGAATCAAGGCCGCGGCGGGACTTGCAAGAAAACAAAGCTTGCAAGCCGGCGGCTACGGCTCAAAAGAAAAATATTACCTTTTTGACAGCGACTGGATTGTGGGCGACTGGATGAAAAAGGCCTTGAGCAAAAACAGCGTCGGCGGAGCGGTTTCCTTGGACCAGGACAACTTGTTCTCCTTTAGCCTTAGCGAACACACCGCCGCCATCGGCATGCTGGGCCTTTTTGGCGGCGCCGAGCAAAGCAAAAGCCTTGCAAAAATCCTTGCCCTGGCCAGCGACGAAAGCGTCCTTTTGCCCGCCCTCAAGGCCGTCCAAGACTGCGGCTACGACCCGACTGGCGCCTTGTTGGATTCGATAGAGCGTTTGACAAGGGCGGCCCAGCCCGGCCAAGAGACGCTCTTAAAGGAACTTTGCGGCGCCCTTTATTCTGTATGCCGCTTTATGGGCCGGCCAGCCATCAACGCTAAGGGAATGAGCCTTTTAAAGACCCTCCAAATGCCCCAATACCCAAGGGCCACCAAGGAAGAGGCCAGAAAAATTTACGAAAAACTTGCTCAATTGAAAATTTGATGTTATAATATTGGATACAATTTCCCATAATTTTTGAGAAAAAAAAACGGAGCGTTTTATGAAAAAAATTGGATTCTTTGCCGTCTCGCTTTTTGCGGCCGTCTCGCTTTTTGCGGCGCAAGTCAACGAAGCGGAATTGAAGTCTGTATCTCAGACAATCGAATTTGAAAACTACACAGGCCCCCACGCCCGTGTCGACACGCTTGAGGCGATTAAGGGAATCGGTTCCTCTCTTGGAAAAGAGGTCGGAAAGGATTCCACCAAGGCCGCCAATGTCGGAAACCAAGCCAAGTATTATGTGATCCACGCGATTGATCCCGGCGCCAAGGAAAAGCTTGACGCCGACATTTTGATTTTGGGAGCCAACGCCGAGGTTGACCACATCCGCAACTTGCGCCACATCATAGCCTCTTACTTGACGGCGGCCTACTCCTACGACGAGTCGGACGCCGAGGCGATCGCCACTTTTGTAACGGTTTACAACGCCGTTTACCGCAAGAACCTTGACACCTTTAAGTCCAAGTACAAGGACGTCGTTGTCAACAACCTCACTGCCGAAAAATGCGGCCTTTCAACAAAATGGTCGGAATGGCCCGGCGCCTCGCAAATCGTAATTCCTGTTTCGGACTCCGCTGGCGGACTTAGCGCGGTTGACACAAGCGTCATCAGCGACAAGGAAGTCGTCAACTCAATGAAAGAGGAAGACGGAAAGAACATCGAAGACCGCAAGAAGATGGTCGACATAAAGGAGCGCGAGGCCGAGAAGGCAAACGAAAAGGCTCAGGAATCTCAAAAGCAGGCTACCGAAAAGCAAAAGAAAGCCGACGACCAAAAGAAGAAGGCTGACGAAAAGAAGCAGGAAACCAAGACCGCTCAAAAGAAGGCTGACGACGCCCAAAAGAAGGCTGACGAAAGCAAGAAGAAGGCCCAAGAAAATCCTAAGGACAAAGAAGCCCAAAAGAAGGCCGAAAAAGACCAAAAGGAAGCTGACAAGGCCAAGGAAGAAGTAAAGGAAGCCAAGAAAGAAGAACAGGCCGCCGAAGAAAAGGCTGAGGAAGCGCAGAAAGACGCCGACAAGGCCAAGGAAGAGGCTGAAAAGCAGCAGACCGCCGCTGACAAAAAGCAAAGCGAAGCCCAAGAGGAGCGCAAGGAAATAGCCAAGGACCAGGAGAAAGTTGCAGCCGAAGAAAAGGCCGCAGCCTCCGCCGCGAGCGTTTACGGACTTAAATTGGCCGACGCAAAGGCCCTCAACTCTCAAATCGTAAAGGTAAAGACTGACGACGGAACGATTGTAAAGCAAAGCCCTGTAAAGGTTGTAAAGGGCCGCTCGATGGTTCAAACAGGCAAAGGCTTTGTCGCCGTGGCCGGAGAAAATTCTGGCAAAGGCGCCGTAAAGCTTGTTTTGATTGACCAGGACTCGCTTGAGATAGTTCAGGAATCTGAGGAAATCCTTTCTGACAATTCCGTCTTGCTCGAAGACGGCGGAAGCTACTTGGTTGTAATCAAGGACGCCGTTGGATATGTCGCCGCCAAATACGGCGCCGACCTTAAGATCCAAGTAAAGAGTCCTGTTCCTATCAACCCGTCGTCTCCGATTGTAAAGACTTCGGCCGGTTACATGGTGACAGACTTGACAGGCAATCCCCTGCTCTTAAATTTGAACGACTTGTCGCTGACATTTAAGAAGGCAGTTGGCGCCGCCAAGAACATAAAGGAAACTGTGTCCTCAAAGAATGAACGTTAAAAACAACAGTCGTCTTTGACGACGACAAAAAAAGACGCCGCGCTTCGCGGCGTCTTTTTTTATTGCGGCGCGATAATTTTGACCGTTCCTATTCTTCTTCGTTGGCGGCGTTCTCGAACTTTGTGAACGGCGGGAGGTATGTAAGCTTGACTTCGCCGGTGGCTCCGTTGCGCTGCTTGGCCACGATGAGCTTTGCATCCTGCGCAAGCTCTTCGCCCTTAAGGCGCTCGCGGTGCAAGAACATGACGACGTCAGCGTCCTGTTCGATTGAGCCGGATCCTCTAAGCTGCGCCAAGTTGGGCTCGTTGCCTTCGGCGTCGCGGGCAACTTGGCACAAGGCCACGATTGGAATTCCCAGCTCGCGGGCCAAGGCCTTGAGCGACTTGGAGACTTCGCTTTGCGCTTCGTAAACAGGAGCGTTGCGGTTTTCGATTTGAATCAAGCCGATGTAGTCGATAAAGATTATCTTGACGCCCCGCTCAACGACAAGGCGGCGGGCCAGCGCGCGCAAATCCAAGAGCTGCATGTTGGGCTGGTCAACAATGTAAAGGGGCGCCTTAAAAATGCGGCCCGCGGCGTCCTGCAATTTTTGGAAGTCGCTCATGTTGAGCATTCCGCTCCTAAGCTTGTGGCCCGCGACGCGCGATTCTTGGCTAAGAAGGCGCTGGCCAATCATTTGGTATGACATTTCCAAAGAAAAAAAGCCGCAAGGGATTTGCTTATCCACCGCTATGTGCTGCATCATCGACAGCGCCATCGCTGTTTTTCCGATTGACGGACGCGCGCCAAGGATGATGAATTCTTCGTTTTGAAAGCCGCTTGTCATTGTGTCAAGCCTTCCAATTCCGCAAGGAATTCCTGTGTAGGCTTCCTTGCGGTTGTAGCGCTCTTCGATTAAGTTAAGCGACTCGCCTATCATTGTCTTTGCTTCGTGAACCTGAACCTTTTCGTTGCGCTCGGTCAAGTTGAAAATCTTTTTTTCGGCCTCTTCCAAAATAAGGCGGGTGTCGCGGCTTTTGTCAAAGCTTGTGGCCTTGACTTCCTCGGACATTTTTATAAGGTCGCGCCTGATCGCCATTTCGGTGACGATTTGCGCGTAGTATTCGATGTTGGCGCTGGTTGGAACGGTGTCGGTCAAGGCCGTTATGTAGGCCGCCCCGCCCGCCTCCTGCAATTTGTTTGTCTTTGTAAGCTCGTTGATGAGGGTCAAGATGTCGCCGCGGGCGTTTTGGCTAAAGAGCGAAACCATAGCCTCAAAAATGACTTGGTTTTGATATGAGTAAAATCTGTCGCTTTGCAGAGTTGAGATGACGTTGCTAACCGAGCCCCAATCCAAGAGCATGGCGCCCAAAACGGCCTGTTCGGCCTCCAAATTGTGAGGCGGAACCTTGTCCTTTAGTCCTTGATAATCCACAGATTTTCCCCCTTTTATCTACCTATTTTCAACAAATTATCAACAATTCGGCCCATGCCTTTAAAGACGACAAAAGCGACAGACTCTTTCGAATCTGTCGCTTTGTTGCAACAAAACCGTCGCCGTTTTTACGCGGCGATAATTTTAGTTGGCGGCTTCGGCGGGCTTTTCTTCCGCGGGAGCTTCAGCGCTCTCAGCGGGCTTTTCGGCCTCAGCCTCTTTTTTGGCGCGGGGCTTGCGCTCCGGCTCTTTTTTGCTTTCGTCAACCTGTCCCTTGACTTCCAAGTGAATTTCGGCGACGGCGTTTTCGTAAAGCTTGACGTTGATCTTGTATGTTCCGGTCTGCTTGATTGTGTTGCCAGGAATCTCGACTCTCTTGCGCTCAAAGTCAAAGCCTTCTTTGGCAAGCAATTCGATGACTGTCTGGGCGCTGACAGCTCCATAGAGCTTTCCGCCGGCGCTGGCAGGAACAGTGATAGAAAGCGCCAAGGCTTCCAACTTTTCTTTGTCGCTCTTGGCGGCCTCGCGCTTTTGGGCCTTGCGGGCCTCGATCTCAGCCTTGCGGCCTTCGAAGATGGCTACTACTTCCGGAGTGTACGGAAGAGCCAAGCTGCGCGGGAACAAATAGTTGCGGGCGTATCCGTCGGCAACCATTTTTACGTCGCCTTCTTCGCCCAAGTGGTTTACGTCTTTGTTAAGAATTACTTTCATTTCCTATGCTCCTCGTAAAAAATTAGTCCGCTACGAACGGAAGCAAGCAGATGTTGCGGGCGCGCTTGATGGCGCTGGCAAGCTCTCTCTGGTGCTTGGCGCAAGTTCCGGTTATGCGGCGAGGAAGAATCTTGCCGCGCTCAGTTGTGTAGCGGCGCAAGCCGTCGGCGTCCTTGTAGTCAATCTTTGTCTTGTTAGAGCAGAAGCGGCAAACTTTCTTGTGGAAAGCGAACTTGCCCTTGGCTCCGCGTCCGCGTCCTTCGCCGTCGCGTCCGGCTTCGGCGAGATTCTTTTCGTTTACGAGAGACGCGTCGGCGTCTTTATTTTCAACAGGTTCTACTGTCTGGTCTGACATAATTTTCTCCTATAAAATTAGAATGGAATGTCTTCCGGGAAACCGCCGTCATCCGCTGGATAGGGAGCGTCGTTAAAGTTTTGGGCGGGCTGCTGAGGCCTGGGCTGGAATCTGGGCGAACCACCTGAATCGGAGCCGCTAGAGGCTCCATCGCCTTTTCCGCCTAGGAGTTGAACGTTGTTTGCGACAATGTTCACTCTGCTGTTTGTCTTACCGTCCTTTTCCCAACGATCCTGCCTAAGATAGCCTTCGATGGCGATCTGCTTACCCTTCAAGAGGTAAGGCTTTAGGTTTTCCGCGGTTTTACCCCAAATGGTAATGTCGAAATAGCTTACTTCGTCGCTCCAAGAACCGTCGGCTCCTTTTCTGCTGCGGTTGACAGCGATGCTAACGTTGGCGCGCGCCGTTCCGTTGGGGAGATAAGCGAACGAGCGCTCGTCTGTTCCCAAGTCTCGGGTGAGTCGACCAATTAGCGTGACATGATTCAAGTCTGTCATTGAAGCCCTCCTGGAGTTTTAGAAATTTACTCTTCGATAAGAACGAACATGTACTTAAGCAAGTCGTTGTTCAATTTGAACTGGGCCGAAATCTCGGCGATCTTGCCGGGGTTTGCGTTGACGTTCATCAACACAAAGCGGCCTTTCTTTTGCTTTTTGATTTCGTAGGTCAAATCGCGGTCGCCAAAGGGCTCTTCCTTTGCGATTTCCGCTCCAAACTGAGAAAGGACTTGGCGAACTGTCTCCAATCCCTTCTTGGACCGATCTTCGTCTAACGGAAAGATGGTCATAAGTTCATACTTTCTCATAAAAACTCCTTATGGTCTTTATAGACGCTCATGCGTCCGGAAACTGCCACGGCAGTTTCAAGGTGGTGATGTTCTAGTAGAATATCAAAAAAGAGCCTATTGTGTCAATAGGCAAGAAAGTCAATTTTGCCGCTACTTGACTGGAGCATTTTTGCCGATATATAATAAGTAGAAATTATGAAAAAAATATTTGCCGCAAACCTTTTTATTTTGGCCGCTTTTATGGCCCTTCCTCTTTTTGCGGAATCAAAGGCGCCCAAAATGGAGTCTTTGGTTCAAGAAGCCAGCGTAAAAAAAATCAAGAAGATGATAATAAGCAATCCTTCCTTGGCCGACGCCTCCTACGGCGAAAGCAAGGATTCCATCTTGATTGTGGCGCTAAAGAACAAAAGGGGCCACGACGTGATAAAGCTTTTGCTTGACGCGGGCGTAAACCCCAAAAAGCAAAACGCTGACGGAGACACCGCCGTCACATACGCGGCCAAATGCGGAGCCGACGCAAAAATCCTTGACGAACTGATTTCGTACGACACGGTCCTTCCCTTTCAAAGAAAGAGCCGCATAACCAAAAAGAACAAAGAAGGCAAGAACGCGCTTGACTACGCCTCGCAAAGCCAGAACCAAGAGCAAATCGACGTGATAAACCGCTACTTGGGAGTCGTTGACAAGGCCAAGGACGAGCCTGTGGTCGAAGCGCCCGCGGCAGAAGTTGCCGAACAAGCCGCTCCCGCCGAGCCCGCCCCTGAGCCGGTCGCCGAACCTGCTGTAGCGCAAGCGCCCGCTCCCCAACCGGAGCCTGTCGCCCAAGAAATGGCAGCCGCCGCCGCCGGAGCGACTGCGATTGCCGCCACCGCCGCCCTGGCCCCCCAACCAGAACCCGAGCAAGAGCAGGAAGCTGAGCCGCAAGCCGCCGAAACGCTCGCGCCCGCGAACAACCAGGACTTGCAAAAGGCCGCCGCCGAATCTGCCGCCAACGCAAAAAAAGCCAACAGGCGCCTTTACCTTTTTGAAGGCATCGAGGCCTTTGACACATATTCTGCGGCGCAAGAAAAAAAGCGCTCTTTGATCGCGGAGCCGAACAAGTCGGACGCAAACGGCCGAACATTGCTGCACAAAGCGGCCTCCGAAGACGACATGGATATGATAAGCCTTTTGCATGACTCAAAGGCAAATTTCAACTTGGCCGACCGAGAAGGCTACACGCCATTGATGTACGCGGCCCGCTTTGCTAAGCGTCCCGAAACTGTGGCCCTGCTCTTGTCTTATGGAGCGGACATAAAGGCCAAGAACCGCTTTGGCCTTAGCGCGATAGAAATCGCCGCGGCCGACAACAAAAATCCCCAAGTAGTCGAAGCGCTTTTGGCGCGCTCGCAAGCGTTGGACTCAAAGAAAGCCTTTGTTGCAGCGGTTGGCATGGGCCGCTCAAGCGATACCCTTCAAAAATTTCTTGACGCGGGAATGAACGCCAACGAAGTTTACAAGGGCAAGACCCTTTTGATGTACGCGGCCGAAAGCAACAGCGACACAAACTGCATAAAATTCCTTTTGGAAAAAGGCGCCGACAAGACGATGCTTTCTACCGATTGGAAGGACGCCTACTGGTTCGCCTCGCAAAACCCCAGCCTGCCCCACAACGACGTTTATTGGTCGCTCAACAACAAGGAGAGCGACTGATGCGTATTACGGGAGGCCAGCTAAAGGGCCGCGTAATAAAATGTCCCGACGGAGTGATTCGCCCCGCCATGGACAGAATGCGCGAAAGCGTCTTTGCGATTCTTGGAGACCTAAGCGGAAAAAGTTGGCTTGACCTTTTTAGCGGCTCAGGCACAATCGCGATAGAGGCGGTGTCTCGCGGAGCGGCGCGGGTTGAGCTTTGCGAAAAAGACCGCCTTAAAATCAAGACAGTTTTGGACAACGTCTCTGTCACCGAAAAAGAAATGGGCGTAAAAATCAAGTGCCGCTTTATGGCGGTGGAACTGTTTGTCAAAAGGTGCAAGGAACAGTACGACTACATTTTTTTTGATCCGCCCTTCCCTTACAAATTTCACGAACAGCTGATTGCCGAAGCCGCTAAAAAGAATTTGCTTTTGCCCGGCGGCGTGATAATGGTGCACAGGCCCGAAGAGCATTTTATGCCGGACACAATCGAAAACCTTGTCCGCTTTGACCAGCGCGTTTACGGCCGCAGCATCGTGGACTTTTACAAGCGCGCAGAAGACGCGGCCGGCCAAGCCTAGCTTTTGTAAAAGAGCGAGCGGATTTCGCGCGCGTAAATTTTTTCTATTTGGTGGCGCATCACCACTTGCTTTCCGTTGATTTCTTTTCCAATCTTAAAGCTCTCTGGCAAGAGAACAAATTTTGCCACGCGCTCGCATGTGCGGAATCCGTTTTTGTCGTCGACCAAGTCGTCGATTTGGCCGCGAATCAAATTGTAGATTTCGCTTGCGTTCAAAAGGCTTTCGTAAGTGTCGTAGTAAACGCGGTTTTCGGCGGCGTAAGCCATAAGAGCGTCCTTGTATGGAACGATGAGAGCCGCGATATATTTTTTGTCCTGGCCAACTACGACAGCAGATTCGACAAACTTTGAGCGGCAAATTGCGTTCTCCACCACTTGCGGCTCGATGTTCTCTCCGCCGAGCAATACGATTGTGTCCTTGGCGCGGCCGGCGATTGTCACTTCGTTTTTGGAAGAAAGAATCGCGTAGTCGCCGGTGTTGATCCAGCCGTCCTTGTCGATTGCCTTTTGCGTAAGGTCGGGGCGGCGGTAGTAGCCCTTCATCACTTGGCGGCCGCGGGCAAACAAGATTCCTTTTTTGCCGGGCTTTAGCGGTTCTCCGCTAAGGGGAACTCCGTCCTTTTGCGCCACCACTTTTAGCTCGGCGCTTGGAAAAACTTTTCCTACGCAGCCGGCCCTTAGGCGGCGCGGGTTTCCTAACGCCAAGAAAGGCGCTGTCTCGGTCATGCCGTAGCAGTCAAGCAAGGGAACGCGTATCGAATAAAAGAAGGAGCTTGTGTCGCGCTGCATGGAGCCTCCGCCGCAAATCGCTCCCATAATGCGCTTGCCCAAAATCTTTTTAAAGCGCTTAAAGCAAATCAAAAAGCACAAAAGCTGGGGCGGCGACAAAAGAATCAAGGGAATCAATCCCTTTATGTGGTCAAAGAACCTGGCGCGTTTTGAGTAGCGGCAAACCAAGCCCATAAAGCGCTGGTAAGACCAGCCCCAAGCCAAGCCGACAGTCATCGAAAAGTTGAAGAGCGCCTGCGGAAAGCCGCCCCGCTTTTTTATCGAACGGTAGCAGCTTTGAACAAAGGCGTCCCACAAGCGGGGAACTCCGACAATCCATTGCGGGTTGACTTCGGCTATGTCTTCGGTCATGATAGAAATCGCGGGCTTGGAATACGCCACGCCGCTTTTGAGCGCGATGATGCAGTAAAGGTAGGCGCGTTCCATTATGTGCCATATGGGCAGGACCGAAAGCCAAATGTCGCCTTCGCGCGCGGTGACAAGAACGTCCTTTATGACTTCGCACTGGGCGATGATGTTGTCGTGTGTTATCATAACGCCTTTGGGAGTTCCTGTTGTTCCCGAAGTGAAAATGATTGTGGCCACATCTCCGCCCTCGGTCTTTTGCATCTCGTCTTCTATCTGCGCGCGCTGTTCGTCTGTGGAGCGGCGGGCCATGTCTTCCAGGTCGATAAATTTGTGGACGCGGATGCCGGCCATAGCGGCGCGTTCCATCGTGAGGTCTCCGGGAGTTTCAAAGAGAACGACGTCCTTGAGCTCGGGAACTTCTTCGATTTTTTCCAAAACCTTGTTGAGCTGGCGCTCGTTCTCAAAAAAGCAAAGGCGGCAGTTGGTAAAGCCAAGTATAAAGCGGATCTCCGCTCCCATAGAATCGCATCCGCGGGGAACGTCGGCCGCTCCCAAAGACAAAAGGGCAAAGTCGGTCAAAAGCCATTCGCGCCTGTTGTCGCTGATGAGGCCCACCAAGTCTCCCCTGCAAACGCCAAACTCGCGCAAGACCACGGCCAAGTCCAAGACGCGGCGGTAAACCAACTGGTAGTCGTGCGACTCAAATTTTCCCAACTCGTTTTTAAAGGATTGCAAAGTGACCGACGGGCATTCAGCCGCTCGGCTTTTTAAAAGAAGGGGCAAATTTTTGGGCAGCTTAAGCTTTCGCGAGAGATGCAGAATTTCTTTTACCTTGGTCATTTTGCCCATATTCTTTTAATTATATAGAAAGATTGGGATAAAATCAACATAAATCGACGCTTCCATTTTTCCTCGTTGTAAGCCTGTTAAGGGGGTAAATTGTGAAAATTTTGCAAAATTTACCCCCTTAACTTGCAAATTTCTGTCTTTTGGTGTGTATTATGTGTTTTATCACTCATGTAGCCTTTGCACGTTAATTTTTCTCCAAAAGTCTTTTTTAAACTGGTGGCGGGAAGAAAAAAATTCAGACTCAGAATTGGAAAACTGGCCGATGTCGATTTTTGCCTTGATATGTTCCAGCGTGCAGACAAGGTCAGCAACTTGAAAAAGTTTGTAGTCGGCAGGACAAATTTTTCTGACCTCAACATTGGCAAATATGGTGTTGAACAAAATGTTAAGAATGCGCTTCAACGGTTTTTGTCCGTTGTCATAATAAATTATGATTTTATCGAAAGATCGCCAGTAGTCTAGCTGCGATTCTAATTTGGCTTTTATTTCTTTTGTGATTTTCGCTTCAAGAACATCGGAATCTGGACTTTCAGATTTTCGAACTAAAGCCGTGAAAAAATGAATCGGGCACTTTCTCGCAAACCTAAAAAGCAAGTTAAACAACTTTTTACGTTGTTCCATGTTCAAAAACTGGTAATCGCCTTCGCGGCGGATTAACGGCGCGGTATGAATGGCGTGGCGCGGATAGCCAAGAGCCGCAAGATAATGTTCCAATCCGTCCACTTCTGATTGAATTGAATTCGCTTGCTCGTGCGTAACGACCGAAACGATGTAGTACGGAGAGTGAGCCTCGAAATTGCCAAAATCCCCGGCTTCGTCTATAAAGCAGCTTAGAATTTTTCTGACACTTGCCTCGCTCCAATTCTAAAACGGCAAAAAAATGGCGCGGGATCCCCGCGCCGTTTCGGTGGACCGAGACCTTTCGGCCAGCCCAAGTGATTTTATTATACAACAAACTATAGATTTGTCAAGCAATTTTTTGTCAAAATTTCATAAAAAAAAACAGCGGTACGGTGGCAAAACCAGCAAATGCGTCCGCCCGCCCCGCCCCCGCAATATTTTTGCTTTGGCCAACATCGGCGGCCAAGCAAAAAATTGCGGGGACGGTAGGTTAAACGTTAATGATTGACTTACGCAAGCCTAAAACCAAGAAAAACCAAACACAAATCACTTGTCAAACTGACAAAAATGCCGTATAATATGTATTGCACCCGTGACAGGGCGGACTTGCCTCTAAACTCAACCGGTTCACAGCCGGAATAATTGATAAGGGAGGCTGAGAGAGATGACGATTTACGAAGTTCTTTCGTTGGCGATTAATCTCGCCATTCTGATTCTTGAATTGCTTAGTTGCCTCCGCAAACGCAGAGAAATTGAGTAAAAAATAGCCCAACCTGTCTGCAGCAGGTTGGGCGAGTCTGAAAAGACTATAAACACCTGAGGCATCCGCTTTGGAACGGGTGCACTCTTCTTTTTATTAATATACCCCTACACCTAATTTTTGTCAAGCAAAAATGTGCCCGCCCGCCGCAAACCCGCAACATTTTTGCTTTGGCCAACATCGGCGGCCAAGCAAAAATTTGCGGAGACGGTGGAGCGGCCAAGAGCGGTTGGACTGTGTCGCATCGCAAACGAACAAACGCTAGTCTAGCTGGCATTAATTTGCCATAAGTTCGCCGTCTGCGTCGATTTTCCAAGCGCTGTCTGACAGCGTAAACTTGGAAGCGCTGTTTTCCACATTAGCCTTGCTGCCAGAAAGAACCTTGTAGCCAAGGGAATATGACTGCAAAGTAATGGCGCCAAACGGACCGGAATCTGTAAGCGCGCTTGTTATAGTAATAACAGGCTGCGGAGTTGAAGCAGAAACAGTTCCTGTCATCAAATAAATATCGTTGTCAGAAGCTACTTTTGCCGAGCCGCCCATACTGAATGAAGAAGTTGTATTGTCATAGTTATAAACAGTATTGTCAACATAGACACCTCTACCTGTACCAGAAGACTGGAATGTATTTCCAGTAATGATGCCACCTGTCATATTCAGTTTTGCGCTAGCAGAAGTGGTTGAAGTTATTAATACACCTGCGCCCTTACCATTGCTTCCAGTTACAGTATTGCCAGAAATTTCACCGTTACTCATATTAACAGTTCCTTCGCGAATACGAATGCCAGCGCCACTTGCGTAAGCAGAATTATTTTTTATAGAACCGCCAGTGATATTTAATGTACAATAAGAAGTAACAACATAAACTCCAGCGCCAGAACCAGATGAATTTATGGTCTTATTGCCAGAAATTTCTGCATTGCCGCTAATTGTAGCGACACAACTTACAGAGGTGGAACCTTTCATGAGTACTAAACCAGCACCGACTCCTTCAAATTGAGTTGAAGTACTTTGATTTTCGTTGTTCGTTATTTTTGCATTGCCACTGAGTTCAAATGTACTGCCAGTGACTCTTACACCTGTCACCTTGTTTCCAGTAATTTGAGCGTTCTCAGTTATTGTAATTGTACTTCCATTGTTGCTGCTATCATAAGCGCAATAAACAGCAGAATAACCACTAGATGTATACGAACACTCATTTAACGAGATTATACTGTCACCTTTTATAACCAGTGTTTTTCCAGCAAAATAAACACCAGCTCCTTGTCCATCTTTATTCGTATTCTTTGTTATAACAGCACCATCAATTGTCAGCTTTGAATTTACATTTACATAAACTCCAGCGCCGCTAGTGCCTGATTCATTTTGTGTAACAAGCGTTCCCTCGCCTAACGTTACATCGCTTGGAATCTTTGTTGTATTACCATAGACAGCGCCGCCAATATCTATTCCTCCGCCCGAAGAATAACCTCCGGAAATCTTCAAGTTCTTAATTGTGATTGGAACAGGAGTTGCAATTTTTAGCATGTTTCCATTTGTATATTGAGTATAACTTCCAACAAGGCCGTCATTTGGTTCGCCTGTGGCGGAGTCAATTCCATTTTTTCCCATTATGGTTATGGATTTTGCATAAGCCTTGGTGAGCAAACCTTTGTTCATGCTTTGTGTCGTTGTCAGTTGTCCATCAATATATATAGTGTAATCTTGCGCGTCAGCTATTTCTAGGATCTTTGTCACGGCGCTGTCAATGCTGTCCAAAGGACTTGCTTCGCTGCCGTCACCACTCGCGCTTCCTGTTGCAGATGAAACATAAATCTTATTGGATAGATAAGGTGCGACCGTATAATAATCAGGCCGATCCTGTATAAGGCGAACAGCGGCCGGAGTATTGGCAGATTCATTTCTATTTCCTATATCAGCTTTGTTGTATCCGCCATTTGAAGTGTAAAATTTATATTTTGTATCCGAACCGGTAGAGTATGCTGTTGCAGTCCAATAAGAGACATATTTTGAATTAGAAGTAGAAGTATCACTTCCATCATAGCCATCCCAACTTGGAGATGTAGAACTATCGTCAACACTATAACAACAACCAGTAGCCGGTAAGAATACCGCTCCTAACGCTTCAAGTTGAGAAAATTCGAGCGCCGAATAAGCGTTTGCGCCATAATAATCAGAGGAACTTGTCGCATTTGTATAATTTAAAGTCATTCCGCTCGGCATTGATTCTGGATTCCAGGTGTCAGGGAACAAAATCATTCCGGCAATTCCGTTTACTCTGGCAGGAGCGCGCTTTGAAGGCGCTCCGCTTCGGGTATGAAACAGATAACTCCATTCTGCCCAAGTCAAAGTTCTCCAGAGCCCGGGTTCATTTCCGCCGTTGCTTATGGCGTTGTGAACGCCCCAGTCCAGTTCCGCGTTTGTTCCTGTCATCGACGCTACATGAAGCGCGGTCTGCAAGCCGTCAGGGAATTTTCTTGTGTAAGGCGGATAGTCAATTCCAGAAATTCCAGCGCCAGAAGAGCCCCATTCAAACAAATCAGTCCAGCCTGTATAAGAAGTTGGATCACTTGATATAAAAGCTGTAAACGCATCTTCATTTGCAGTTTTTCCAACAATATCGTATTGCTTGTCCGCAAATTTAAAAGTAGATGTACTCGCCTGATACCAGAGGTTTCCCGGGCTGAAATATACCTGCTTGTCTGCTGCAATTGAGAACGGCATTTGTACGAATTCACCGTAGGTCATGCCTTGCGGTCCAGAAGCTGTTCCTCCTCCGCCGCCAGCAGGCTCTGCTGCCGCCACGCCGGCAACGGTCAATGTTCCTGTAAAATCTTTTGTAGCTGACGGGCCGGGCGCAAGCGGCTCGTCCTCGGTAAAGTAGCCGTAGTCGGCGCTTTTTGTGACAGTCATTGTCCAATTAAATACTGCGGGGCCTTCAGCCTTCATCTTTATGTTAGGCGGCGTTCCGTCATAATAAGCGTTGGCTCCTGTCTGCGGCGTAAAGGTGGCGGCGCTCCAAGTGTCGTGGTCTTTGTCACCGTACGAGGAGTATTGGGCAAAGCCAATGTTGTAATACGGCGTTGTCGAAGCGGCGGCTTTGTTGTCAAACAAGGGCCATTCAGGAGCTATGTCGGGCAAGGCCAATGTTTTTGTCTCGCCAATAGGCAAAGTTATGCTTGGCGATGAGATTGCCGCTTCGGAAGAATGCTTTATTGTGAACACTTTTGCCCACGCGACGCTTCCGCATTCCACTATTACAGGAACCTTTCCGCAAACGTCTTGCGCAAGTTTGAACACGTTCAATTGGTCGTAGGACCTTGGATCGAAGTTAATGTTAAAACTGTAATAACTCTCCATCTGGCCGCTTATGCCGTCTTCAAGCTTGAGCCAGTCGGGCTCGTTGCCTTGTGTAGGCGTATGCTGCAACTGGGTTTCAGAGTTTACATAGTTCAATGTGACAGGAAATTTTCCGTCAGAAACCATGGAGCCGCTGACGCTTCCGCTCCACAAAGTAGAATAATTAGAGCCAAACAAATACACTGTGGCGCTGTATGAATAGCCTGGCTCCAAAAAGTCCTGCATGGGAATAAGCAGCTTGTTGGTGTCCGAGGGCTGCGCTCCGCCATTGTCTGCGTCGGAATATTCAAAAAAGGCCGAGCCGCTTTGTTCAAGCTCGTCGCCCTTGTAGGTCACATAAACATTTTTGACATTGGCGCGGCCTGTATACGGAAGGCTTTCTGTCGCCGCCTGCATCTCTACGCTAAACTGCGTGTTCGGCTCCACCCTGTTCAACACAACCGCGGCCTGCGAAGTTTGTCCTGCGTTGACTAAAATGCCGCGGGAGTTTCCGTAGAACATGGGATGTTCGTCGCTATATTCGTAGCCAAAAATGACAACGTCCCAGTCTCCGGGAACAAGCGAGTCGATTGTCACGGTGGAGCCGGGTTCGACCTTTTGGCTGATGGTCTTTTTTTGCGCAAGGTTTCGCGCCTCAACCTTAAAGGACTTGACCATCTGTCCATGCGCGCCGCCAAGGCCGCTTTGGTCCGACGTTATGTTTTTGGCCACGGCGTCGGCCTCGCAAATGGCGCTTATTGTCTGCTGGTCGGGCAGGCGCACTGTTATGGCGCCTGTAGTTTGCTGGGGGTCCGCTTCAAATATGCTGCAAGACGCCAGGGCAAAGACGGCGCCGGCCGCCAATACCGTCAAAAATTTACACGCATTTTTGTATAGGGGGGGGGTAAAAGTCATGTTGGTATCCTCGCTCAAAGTGTCTGGTTACTGTCCCATTGTAACGGTAACGTTAATGGCTCCCGTTGTGGGGGCGCGGCTTGCAATGTTTGCAACTCCGCCCGCGGGTCCTCCAGCTATTCCGCCAAACGGATTTCCTCCGACGGCCTCTTCGAACGCGATGTTTGATTCCGCTCCCAAGAAAACAGAATTTTCGTTGGCGTAGCCATAAGGCTTTTTGGCCTCTCCGTCCGAGCCAACCGCTGTTGACTGGCCTTGGCTAAGGGCTACGGCTCCTGCCACCGCAAGCCCTCCGCTTACCGCGGCCGCGCTGTTGGAGGTGTCGGACACTTCCTTGGCGCTGCCCTCGCCTTTTGACGTGGGCCATACGGCGGTGACGCTTTCGATGGCTGTTACGGTGTCTTGCTTGTAGCCGCATTCTTCCTTGACGATTGTTCCGCGGACAGAAGCGGTCGCCGCCGGTCCTTTGATTGTAAATCCGGCGCGGCGGTCTTCAACCTTTTTGACGTTGGATGTCAACGTTCCGATTTTCATGCTGACAACGGCGTTGTCCTTTGCGGGCGTTTCCGAAAGTTCGTCAAGCTTGATGCGGGTCATTGGTCCCAAGTCCACAACCGAGCCCTTGAACTTGAGCTTGAGCGCGCTCTTAAAGGCTGTCTGGATTGTGGCGCCCTGGCTGATTATTGTTCCCTCTGCAATTGGAGTCCAGCTTGTTCCGTTGGAACTGTATTGCGCCTTTCCTTGCACCGACAACACTTCGGCGTCGTACGCAAAAAGGCCCGCGGCTGTCAAAGAAAAAATTACGGCGAATAAAATCTTTTTCATAAAGTCTCTCCCCTTAGAATGTCAAGAAGGCGTTCAAAGAAATTTGAACCTTGTTGTTGTCGCTGCTGTCTTTGTCAATGTACTGCTGGAACGTGGCTCCAATTCCAGCGTCGCTGACAATCTGCCAGTCGGCGCCCATGTTCCACTCAAAGCCTTGGAAGGTTCCCGAGTCTTTTGCCATGCTGAACAAAAGTCCCGCTCCCGCTTTGGCCAAGAGATTTGAAAGCGGCTTGATTGAAGCGTTGGTGTTGAACTTTACAAGGCTTGTGTACTGCGGCTCGTTCATAGCAAAGCACGCGTCGATTTTTGTAAAGCCTGTAAAGGCGTGCTTTCCTTCCTTGTTGCCCGAAGCGTAAATCGCTCCAAGTCCAACAGCCAAGTCCTTGAACGCAAAGTAGTACTTAAGCTCGGTCTTGGTCATCCATGTGAGTTCCATCGAATCTTTGTGGTATTTTTGCAAGCCCAAGGTGGCGCTGGCGTCGTAGTAAAGGGTTCGCCAAACAGGTCCTGCCATGTCGACCGTCATGTACATTCTGTTGAACGAGTTTCCGGCCATCTTAAATGTTCCCAAAAATTGCGCGGACAATGTTTGCGTTGAGAACAAGTTGGGAACTGTGGCTCCCGTCTCGAACACAAAGTACTGTTCCGCCAGCTGGTAGACTTTGTCCGTCTTGTATTCAAAGGGGTCTTCGATGTGGTTTTGCATCTTTACGATGGCCGCGTTCAAAAGTCCTGTGTAGCCCGCGTAGGCCGAGACGTTGACATACGGAAACTCGTATGTGACGTAGGCGCCGTCGCAGTTTTGGTTCATGATGATGCCTGTCACGTCGGCAAAGATAAAGCGGCCGGCGCTGAGGGTCAAGGGAGCGCCGCCGACAGTCCACTGGTTGACGTACTTGGCCAAGTTGATGTCAATGCGGTTGTAGGCTTTTTCTACCGCCGCGTCGTATTCAAATTCGTAAACGACCTGGCCGGCAAAATAAGACGTTCCGTCCTGTTTGATGGGAATCCTTATCCAGCCCATCAAGTCGTCGACTTGGTCAAGCTTAAGGTTTGAAAAATTCTTTCCCTTTACTCTGGTGTAGTTGGCAAAGGAGCCGCCAAAGTCCAAGGCGAACGAGGCAAACGACAGCGCCAAAACCGCGGCCGCCGCCAAAAGCTTTTTGTTGATAAAAATCGATTTCATTTTGAGCCCTCCGTTATTTTTGCGCAAGCGTTAAAAAGGCTCAGCGCGTCCTGTCCGCTGACTTTTTGCGCGGGATCGGCGTTCTTGTCCAAAACGCGCTTGGACTTGAGCTCCTTAAAGGAATAGCGGGCGGAATTTTTTGTAAGCCTGCAAAAGAGGCCGCCCTTGATTCCTGTGGCGTTTACGTACAAGGCGCTGAGCTCTCCCAAGCTTATGGCCTTGTCGGTCACCGCTCCGTCTTTAAGCCACTTTTTTTGAACCGCGGCAATAAGGGCGTCAGTGTCTTCTGTTGTTTCCTCAATTTCTCCGGCATACGTCAAGGCAAGATAAGCGGCCTGGCCGTAGTTGATTTGCGGGCTTTCGATTATTTCGCTGATTTTTTCGACGCTCTGCGCGTGAACCGCAAGGGCCGCCGTGGCGAAAACAATGGCAAAAAAGAATTTTTTCATTAAATTCCCCCTCCAAAGATACAATAAAAAGATACGCTATTTTAGCGCTTTATAAACTTTTTTTCAATAGTTTGGCCAAATGACGCCGCAAGGCCTAAAAAAGGTCGGCGGGCATAAAGTCGCATTCGATTTCAAAGGCCCGCTCCCCGCCTTCCATAGGCAGCGTAAGCCTAAAGGCGCAAAGGCAAAGGCGCTTTATCGACAAATCCCTTTTGGCCGCCTTGTTAAGGCCAAAGTCTCCGTACTTGTCGTCTCCTACTATAGGAAGCCCGCTTTGGGCCAAGTGTATGCGGATTTGGTGGGTGCGTCCCGTTCCCAACGAAAGTCTCATAACGCTGAGCGGAGAGGCGTCAAAGCCGCCCGCCTCCTCTTGCGCAAAGGTCTTTTCCAATTCGTAATAGGTCAAGGCGCTTTTGGGCTGGCCTTTTTCGCGAACGGGCAGCGTTATCTTTCCGCTGGGATTTTTTGGCTTTCCAAAGCAAAGCGCCTTGTATTCCTTTTTGACGGATTTTTCGCCGATAAGTCGGGACCACTTGCCCGCCGCCTGCGGGTTTTTGGCGCAAAGCAAAAGGCCGCTGGTCTCCTTGTCAAGGCGGTGGCAAAGGTAAATTTTTTGTCCGATTTGCTCGGCCAAGTCCGTGTCAACGCTGCGGCCCACGCCCGCTCCGCCCTGGCTTGCAAGCCCGGCGCGCTTGTTTATAAGAATCAAGTCTTGGTCTTGGTATACAATCGGGATAAAAGTTTGGCTTTTCATTTTGCCAAAAATGATATATAATTAACAAAGATTTTTCAAGGAGAACTATGAGATTTTTTAAGCTTTGCGCGGCGGCGCTTTTTTTGTTTTTGGCTCCCCTTTGCGCCTTTGCCGAATTTTATTCCTCGTCATATTACGGATGGAACTTGGATTTGCCCGAAGGCTTTGTCCTAAAGGACGCTTCCGACGACGGCCTTGCCTTTTACTTGGAACACGAATTTATGAAAGTCCGCGTGGCCATAAAAATGTTCGCGCCCGACAGCTACGAGCGCAACGACTTGGCCATGGAAAACGTCCTGAACAAGCTTGACGCGGACGGCGAGATTGACGGCTTTTTGTGGAACGGCCGCCACGCCTCCGTGGCTCAGTACACCTTCCAGCTTAAAGGCAACGACACAGCCCAAGCCGGTTGGGGAATCTCTGTGACCACCCAGCAAAAGCCCATGCACCTTGTTGTCCTTTGCTACGCCGACAAAAACGTTGCCGACGACTGCCAGCAGTTCATTCTTAGCGCGCTTGATTCCTTGTGCGTCGACAAAAAGGACTTTAGGCTGCCCGGCATTGTTACGGCCTACGCCTTCAATTCCGGCGACACGCAGAACGTCAAAATCGCGATTGGCGGCAAGGACCTTTACGCCCTTGTGCCAACGCAAGCCAAAGAATCGGGCCGCTTTGTCATCGACCGCGAATTTAGCGTGCTTACCCTTTACGCAAAACAAAAGCAATGGAAAGAGGCCTGGCAGCGTTACTACCGCTTGATTTTTAGAGAAGCCTACAGCCGCCTTGATGCCGCCGCCCAATCAATATACGCGGCCCTTGCCACCGACGCGCTGGCAAAGAATCCCCAAAACCCCAACGTCGAGATTTGCAAAAAGCTTTTGGCTTGGGTCCAGGACTTTGACTACCAGCGCAAGCAGGACACAAGCGACTTTAACGACTTGTCCAGCGTCTTGCAAAACCTTGGCTCGGACTGCGACAGCCGCGCGCTCTTGCTTTGCGTGTTGATGGAGCATTACGGAGTAAAGACAGAGCTTTTTATATCAGGAATTTATTCGCACGCGCTTTTTGGAGTCGACCTGCCCTATCCTGGCGCGCGCATTATGGTCGACGGAACAAACTATCTTTTGTGCGAGACCACCGCGCCTGTTGACATGGGCTTGGTGGCCAAAGAGCAGTCAGAGACAAAGAACTGGATTAGCGTGGACCTTCCGTAGCGCGCGGACTGCGCGGCGCGGATTAGGAAACCAAAAGCTTGTAGGCTTCGTCGGCGCTGGCGGCGGACAAGAGTTTGTCGCGCAGCTGGTTGTCCTTGAGCTTGGCGCTTAGGTGCGACAAAGTCTGCAAGTAGTACGAGTGCTGGTTGTAGGCCGCGGCGATCATAATCAAAAGGCTTACGGGCTGGTCGTCTAGGGTTTGGAAATCCTGCACGGGCTTTTTGCAAATGCCCACGGCCATGACCAAGTCGGTGACGCTGGAAAGACGCGCGTGCGGGATGGCTATGCCGCGGCCGATCGCGGTGGACATAAGCTCTTCGCGCTTGAGGATTTCGGTCTCAAGTTCCTGGGCAAATTTAACTTGCGGAGCCTTGCTCAGCGCCGCCGCCAATTCCACCAAGGCGTCGTGCTTTGAAGTTTGGTTTATAAAGATGATTCTGTCGGGCGAAAGGATGTTCTTGATTTGAACTGTCATTTTGGGCGAAGACAGGCGGCTTCCCGAAGAAAGGCGCTCGTTGACCCACTTTTCGATCTCTGATTTTTTAAAGCGCCAAACGGTGCCGATCTTGCCCGCCGGGATTTCGCCCTTTTGGGCCCAGTCGTATACGGTTCTTTCCGAAACGCGGAGGTATTTGGCAACTTCTTCGATTGTTAAAATTTCTTCTTCCATACTTTTGAAAATCCTTGAATATTTTGCAATATTACGCGAAATATAGCGCTATCTGCATAATTTTGTCAAGCAAAAAAGAGCAAAACGCAGCGTCCAGCGGACGCGGTTACCCCGCTCGAACAAGCAATTTATGTTCTTGCGTTCGAAAACACGAGCGGCTATTGACATATTTTACGAATTTCTATAAACTTATAAAACTTAATTGCATATTATTTTGGAGGAATACAATGGCCGGAGCAAGTAAAAACTCTCGTACTACTGTTGCCACGCAAAAGTTCATGTGCCCCGATTGCGGCGGCGAAATCGTAATGAAGACAATGCTTAAAGACGGTCGGCTCAAGAACGTTGCCGAATGCACAAAGTGCAAGCGCGTTGAGAGACGCCCCAAAGACTTCAAGTAAAAAAAAGCCGCTCGATTGAGCGGCCTTTTTTTTGCTTGTTGATTCTAGGCTTCGGAGCCGCTGCGCCAGTTGGCGAGCTGTTCTTCCATAAGGCTGTGGGCTTGGTCCAAAAGCGCCATTTGTTCTTCTTTTGTGGCGGGCGGCGGACAAACCTTTAGAATTTTGACGCGATAGTTTATTTTGTGCATGTTTTCCATGACGTGCTGAATGTCGTTGATTTTGTATCCGTCGTCGATGACGCAAACCACAACGGGGAGCTTTGTTCCGTCGGCGATTCTTCTAAAGCCCGCGCTGTAAAATTTTCCCAAGGCGCCGGTTTTGCTTCTTGTTCCCTCCGGAAAAATAACAGGATTCCACTTGTTCTTTAGGCAGCGGCCGCAAAAGGAATCGATTCTTTGCATTACCAAAGACGTTCCTCCCCTGCGGGGAATAAAGCAGTGGCCGTGCGACTTGAGCATGGGCGCCACCATCGGAATCCAGGCTTTTCCCAAAGCGTCCTTGGCCACAAAGCGCACGTCGCGGTCGGGAAAAAAGTTCATGAAAATCGGAATGTCCAAAAGGCTTTGGTGGTTGGACAAAACGATGAACTGGTCGGGCAGCTTGTCAAAATTGTCTTTGTAAAAAGAAAGGCGGAATTTTTTGTAAACTTTTAAAATTCTAAAGACGCGGCGGGCGCAAATGTTGACGATGTAGTCCGAAAGTTTATAGCAAATCGAATGGCAAAAGGGATAAAAAATTGCAAGTCCGACCGAGGCGGGCGTGAGCATTCCAACCAAAGTCAAGAGAATCAAAAAGTTTCCTAGCGCCCTGAACATATTTATAAGTTTACACCATTCGGCATTGAAAATCAAGGGGCTTATATGGTATAATCTTGCCAATGCATTTTTCAAAAGTTCCTGTTGCTAAAAAGTTTTTCGCGCTCTTTTTGTTCTTTTTTTTGCTGGGAATTTTTGCGCCATGCAATCTTTTTGGACAAGAAACCAAGGGCTTTGTTTTGTCCAATTCGACAAGCTCCTTCTTAAAAAGAGCCGGCTTTGAAACAACAAAGGCTCCGCTTTCTTCGGCCCTGTTTACTGACTTTCCCTACAACATCACAATCGACTTTAAGTCAAAAGAACAAAGCGACTGGACCATTTTTTTAATCGTTCCGCAAGAAGACGCTTTTGCAAACCAAAGATTTATAATCGACCTTCTTGATTATTTTAGGGCGGCGGCTTTTTCTTACAACGTCAAGGTTGTCCTTACCGCAGGCGACAGGCAAAACATCGCGGGAAACGAAAAGATGTCCGGCTCCGAAGTTTTTTGCAAAAGCGTCGAGGGTATGCAAAACGCCGCGGCGCTAATTTTGTCCTTTGACGCAAAGAGCAAGCCGACAGTCATTCCTGGTTCCGGCGGAAAAATTTCGCCCTACTATTTTTGCAGGCTCTTGTGCGACAGCCTTGACCAAAACGAATGCCCCTACGCAATTTCTGGCGGCATTTTTCTTTCGCTTTACAAGATAAAACTTTTAAGAAACGACCCAATGCTTTCGTCGTTTTTGACAAGAGAAATTCCTGCGATATCCATGCGCCTTTTGAACCAGCACCAAACGGACTCAACACAATTGAATTCTGTCCGAGATTTTTTTAGCGCGATTGACGTTCAAAAAAGCGACGAATGGAGCCAACACTACATACCTATCCGACTTTTTTCAAGGCATTATTGGATTGAAGAGCGCTCGATCATTTACAGCGTAATGTTTTTTATTGCGGTGGCGATGTTCATCTTGGCTGACTTTGCCTTTATCTTTAGGCGCCGCACAAAGCGCTTGGTTGTCATAAAACGTCGGGCGCTTAGGTCAAACTATTTGATTCTTTTGACGGCGCTTGTTGTTGCGGTGTCTTTTTATTTTGGACAAGGAATCGCTCGGCTCTTTCAAAGCGTAGGCGTCCACAACCCCATGGTTTTGTTTGTGATAAAACTGGCGCCCGCCTTTTTTATCATCTCGACGCTCTACCCTTTGGAACTAAAGCGCCACTCGCATTTGTCCACATACCATTACGAATACATTTTGTCGGTGAGCGCCGTCCTTAACATTTTTATCTTTAGTCTCTTTGACATATCCTTGTTTTATTTGTTCGCGGTGGAATACTTGATTTTGGCTTTGTCGCGCGCATTTAAAAGCCGCTTTTCGATTTTTATTTTTATCGCGGTTTTCATAACGCCCTACTTGCCTATTGTTTATTCAATCTTAGTTTTTTCTGACGGACAAACAATTTACAAGTTGATTTTTTGCGGATTCGCGCAAAACCTTGTCCTTGCCTTTGCTTTGGTTCCGTTCAATTTGCTTTGGCTTAGAATCTTGGCCCGCCTTAACATCAAGGCAAAAGACAACAAGCGCAGGACAATAGGCTATGTCATTACAAGCGCGGCTTGCTTCGCGGGCTTGTCGCTTTTTTCAGTGATTGTCATTTATTCTTTGACAAAAATTTTCTTTACCAAAATCGATCCGACAAATATCAAAGCCCGCGTCTTTAATTCTGAAAAAATCGAAAGGACAAGCGCGCAAGTTTATGACACTGAATATTACGGCGGAAAAATTCGCCGCGTCGAAATTTCTTCGACGCAAGACTCGGAACGTTTTTCGATTGTGGTCAACGGAAAAAACGCCAATCCAGTTTATTTTTCAGTCTACAATACGGTGTCGTCGGAAAAGTCGGCCGAATTCCTTTTGCCCGACAATCCGCCAAAAAACATCACCGTGATGTACACGCCGGACTCCACTTCGGACCAAGACATAATAATCAACGCATACTATTTGGACCATGAAAGCCAAAGGCCAAGATATTTTTGCGAGACCCTTGTTTTTGAGGCGCGCGGAGAACAAATCAACATGCGGCAGGCCCAGCAATGAAATTTCACGTTGACCTTGACGCATTTTTCGCTTCGGTGGAACAGTTGACGCATCCCCAATGGCGCGGAAAGCCTGTGATTGTCGGAGGACTCCCCGGCGACAGGCGTTCGGTAGTCTCAACCGCAAGCTACGAGGCACGAAAATACGGCGTCCATTCGGCCATGCCTTTGTCGCGCGCCGTGGAGCTTTGCCCGGACGGAATTTACACGCGGGGCAACTACCAGCTTTACAGCGAATATTCCCAAAAAATAATGGAAATCTTTGGAGAGTTTTCGCCCGACGTGCGGCAGATTTCTATTGACGAAGCCTTTTTGGACATGGACGGAACGGAACGGCTTTTTGGCGACGCGGTTGAGTGCGCAAAAAAATTGAAGCAAACCGTTTATCAAAGAACGGGCCTGACCGTCTCTGTAGGAATAGCGACCACAAATTACATAGCCAAAATTTGCAGCGGACTAAAAAAGCCCGACGGACTATACGCCGTTCCTGCCGGGCAAGAGGAAGAGTTCATGCTTTCTTTGCCGCTTGAAAAGGTTTGGGGAATCGGCGGAAAAACATTGGAGCGCTTGCATTCGGCGGGCTTTAATTCAACCTTGGACATTCACAAGCACTCCCAAAAACTTTTGGCCAGCGTTTTTGGCGACGCCACCGCAAGCTTTTTGTACAACGTAGTCCGAGGCATAGAGCCGCCAGGATTTTTGTCCGAGGCCAAAAGCCATTCCGCCGGAATCGAAAACACATACGAATACGACTTGGTTGAATGGGACCAAATAGAGCGCGCCCTGCTGGCCCTTTCGGAGCAGCTTATGTTCCGTCTTTTGCGCGAAAACCTAACAGGAAAAACTGTTGCGCTAAAAATTCGCTACGACGACTTTACAACGGTCAGCGCGCAAAACACCAGCCTTCAAAACGTCACAAGCGTGGACGACTTGTTTAGCAGGGCCGTAAAAATTTTTAGGGAAAAATACCAAGCCGGCCGCGCCATTAGGCTTTTGGGAATAACAATCAACAACACAAGCGACGCCGACGCCGAAAAGCAAAACGAGCTTTTTGATTTTGGCGAAAAAAAGCGCAAGGCGATTGAAAAAACGATTTTAAAAATCGAGCAAAAAAATCCCGGCGTAAAAATTCACAAGGCGCGGCTTTTGTCCCTAGCCTTGTTCGCGCTGGCCCTGCTGTTGCCATGCAAGGCTTATTGCGACGACACAAAGACGATTGACGCAAGCGGTTCAGGCCCTATGGTTGTCGGAAAAGACCTGCCGCCCGAAAACAGTTCGCAAGGAACAAAATTTATTGACTGGCAAATCAACGACAAGACCGTCGAATTTATCGCGCAAGGCTATTGGGACGCAAAGCTAAAGCAAACGATTACCGCCACTTTTGGCTGGGGAAAAGACTTTTCAATTTCTTTTGGAACGCCTGTCTTTACCCAGCAAGTCGACATGACCTTATGGTTTATGGTCAACAAGCATTGGTATTTGGAAGCGGCCTTTGCCGACGAGTTCAACAAAAACACCTTTGCCGCCGGCTACACAAACGGACAAGGCTATCTAAAGGAAGCGAGAATAGCAAACCGAAAGGTTGTGTTCCCTACAACCTATTCCGTTGACGACGTAAGCCGAGGAATCGGCGGCGGCGAAAACCAGGCGCCTGGCGTAAGCGTAAAATTTGCAGGCCCCGACGACAAGTGGACGTTGGACGCCGCCTTGCGATACGACATGCTTGCGTCAAAGGACAAAACATATTACGGAAAAAATTCCGTCAACGACACAAACCACGCCAAGTCGTCTTTTATGACAGGCCGCATGTTCGTCCTTCCGTCATTTGAAGTGGCCGCGGCCATCCAAGACGTTTATGTCGAAAGCTACAACGGCTCTTATCGCGACGGAGCGGGCAGAAAATACAAAAAGCTTTCTTCGTCGGACTTTCTTGTAGTTCCGTCAAGAAAAATGCTCGCGCTAAGCGCCACGGCAGGAGCGGCCAAAAAAAACGGCGCCCTTCCCGCTGTGGCTGTAACATTTGCCGACGCCGCGACGCTGGCCACATGCTTTAACCAGCTTGGCAATTTTGGAACCAACTCAACGGCAGGCGCCGGAAGCGGATTTTTGGGAAACACGCAAAAGGCCTTTGGACTAAAGGAGACCGCTCCCGAACCTGAGCTTTGTCCCAACGTGGCGAGTTTTTCGTATTGCGGAAAGTCCGGACAAAATCCAATCCCCGACCCCACCGGCGCCGCTCCCGCGTCGATTGACCAATGCGGCTTTTTTGGAAGCCTGGACAGCAAGACAGTTTTGTTCGTCCAGCACCCCGCAGGCTTTTCGCCATTTACGGTATGCTTTAGGTACGACTTGGGCATCAACACGATTGACGAGCTGCTTTTGGTCCACAACCAAAGCGGAAAAGCGGTCGAACGGTACGCCGCCATACAAGCTGACGACGACCTGGCTTTGACAAACGACAACTTTTTTGGCGAAAAACGCTATTACGCCGACGTTTACGACACTCTTCAAAAAAACAGGGACTATGCCGAAGCGACAATTCGATTTCCGCTTTGCCAAACGTCGCCCGGCTCCTACTTGGGATATTCCGACACGGACGACGTTGTTTTGCGCGCCCGCAACTACACACCTGTAAAACGCTTTGACATAGGAACGGACGCGATAAACGGAACAGTCATCGTTTACAAAAACGGAGCGATAGATTCCGGCGCAAAATACAATTCCGAGACAGGAGAAGTTTCCATATCCTCAAGCGTGTCGAACAGCGACAAAATTTACATCGTTTGGTACGAAGACTCAAAGGCATTTGACTCCGGCTCCTTGGCCGCCGCGGTCGGCTTCAACTATAATTTTACCGACAACCTTTCGGGCGACGCCTCGTTCGCGACCCGCTGGACCTTGGCTCCGACAAACCAATACGCCGAAGCGAACAAAACATATTTTGGCTACAGCTCGCTGGCGACAAGAGTAAAATACCAAGACGACGACTTGACGCTTCAAAACACAATCGCGGGAACGGTGGAAGACAAAAACATAACAGGCTATTACAAGCTTTTAAGCTTTAACGACAGCGCCGCCACAACCAACTACAACGCGCAAACTGCGGCCAAAAATCTTCCGGACAACTTCGCTCCCCGCTTAAATTCCCGCCCGTCGGAACTGATTTCCTCTGCGATTGATTTGGAAAGCCAAAAAAACTGCTCAAGGCCGGCGCAAAAGGGTTCCACCGACACACAAATCACCGGCTACAAAATTCCTGTTGAATGGACTTGGAGCGGAACCGGCGCCGCAAACGAATGGGCCGCAAAAACAATTTCAATCGGAGGCGGCGGCCTTTCTTCGGCGTCGACATTTTCTGTGGCGATAAAATTGGCCAAAACTCTTTTAGACAAAGAAAACGTTTATTTGCAGCTTGGAGTGAGCGACGACGAAAACTTTGAGGCCGAAACGCTCGGCTCAATTCCGACTTGGAAAATCTCCGACGCCAGCGCCGCCGACGTCATCACATCGTTGAACAAAAGCAGCGGCGAATGGCAAATAATAAAGGTCGCACTAAAAGACGTCGACCGCGTTCAATGCGTAAAAAACAAAAACGCAAGATTGATAGTTGTAAACTCCGACGGATCGGCCACAGGAAGCGGCGCGATTTATTTTGGCCCCTACGAGTTGGCGACGCAAGGCGTTTACACAGTCCAAGACGAAGCCTTTACAGTAACGACAATTCAAACAAAGGACATCGCGCCAAATTCGGGAGCGTCCCGCTTTAACAAAAACAGAAACTACGCGCAAGAAGTTTCTTGGACTTCGACAGCCGCCTCCGCTCCGGCAGACAGCGCCATCACAATTTACAAGTACTTTGACGAAGCCGACCACGCGGACTACAACGAAATCAACATGTATTTCAACTTTGACTATACAAACCAGATGGAACTTTCGTCAGACCCAAGCGAAAGCGGCTTGACCCTCTTGCTCGACACGGACTCTTCAAATGTTCTAGGCGTTGGAAAGACCGCGGCGCTGGCAAAAATTTCAAGAAGGGCTTTGGACCAATACAAGGGAGCCGGCTGGAAACTTTTGACAATCGACAAGAGCGAGAACAAAGTTTACGTCAACGGAATCGCTCTCTCCAAAGAAGATTGCTATTTGCAAATCAACAATTCAGTCATTCCAAGCCGCGCCAAAATTGTTTTTGACACAAAGAGCCCTGACAAATGGAACAAGAGCGGAACTTTTAGAATTGACGAAATTTATTTTTCAAAGACCTCGCCGCACTTTATTGTCCAAGACAAAAATTCCGTTGACTGGAAAAAAGACGGCGTTTTGGCCCAAAGCAAAAACGGCTTTCCAATCCTTAGCGACGTAAAGCTCCACGCGGCAAGCCAAGAGAACGCGACTTTTTACACCGAAAAATACAGGCAGACAAAAGGCAACGTCAGCGCCGACGCCAGCGCCAGCGCGACGATAGCCCAAATTACGGTCAGCGCCAGCGCGGCAAGGTCGTCCGACGCTTCGGACGCAATAACAAACGCCGCGCACTCAATAACAACCGCCTCACCCCTGCTTAAGACAATCTCTTTTGGCGAAGAATACAATTTTGACAGAGACGCAAAGTCGGCCGCCAAGGCAAACTCTTTGGCCTTGGACTTTAACTCTTTGGGCGTTCCAATCGCGCTCAAAGGATCGACAAAAAGCGACTCATCCGCTTGGTCGCTCAACACCAAGGCCGAAAATTCCGCCGCTCTCAATCTGGGCTCTGGGAAATTCAAGTACGCGTTAAATCTTTCTACCGAAGCGTCGCAAAAATTGTTAAAGAACAGCGGCGAAATTTTGTCAACCGACAATTACTTTAAGACATGGCTGTCGGCCACCCAAAAAGAGTTTTCATTTGGCGACGCGGCCGCATCAAAACGCAAAGTTGGCGCCAAAATCGAAAACACATTCTACTTGCCTTGGGCGTCGCTAACGCCGCAAGTCAACTATTCCACCGAAGAAAATTATTCCGCTTCGATGAATTATTATTACACGGACAAAAACACGCTCAGCGCGGCCTTCCCCTTCAAGATAGGAAAAAATTCTTTTTCAGTCTCATGGAAAAAGAGTTCCGGCGGAGTTGACGCAACGACTTGCGGCGGCTCTTATTCGGAAGACGTTTATCAATTGATTAAAACTTACGGCCAACGAAAATATTTTTTTGCGGCCGCTCCGATTTACGATTTGGCAAGCGAAAACTTGGCAAAAAGCGTTCACCAAAAAACTTCGGGAACGGCGCAAAAGGACGACATGCAGTCCGAATTCTACAACAGCGAATACGACTTTTCGTTCAACCGCCCCTTGTACGCCGACAAGAGAGACTTTTTTATACCGGCAAACGTAACTTTGGCCGTGGCAAGAGACATAAGGGCCGCCGAAACTTTGAGCGACACAAACCAGTACAAACTAAAATTGGGCTGGGCCGCCTTCAACATTTTTGGAAAATTCGGCTCGATACCAATCGCGTCTTGGTTCGAGCAAGACGAATACCTTTCATCGTTCACCGCGACGCTCAAATCGCCCCGCTCAAATCCCGGCGACTTGACGCAAGTTTACACTTGCTACTTGCAGGCAAACTTTTATTTGACAAAAGACAACATTCTTAAAAACGGCGTCGAATTTACTTTTCAGGACTTGGACAATTATTCAATCAAGGGAACGGTGGCATGGAAGCGGCCTGGAAAGTCCAGCGCCATAAGCGCCTTGGCCAAACTGATTTTCAAGCGGCTTAAGGATCAAGAAATTCCGATTGTACGAAGCGACAGCATAAATTGTTCATGGAGAAGCGCCTCAAGCGTTAATTCAAGCAAGCCCAAAAAGACCCATTCATACGAATACATTCACAGCGCGGACTTTCAGTTTGCAAAGTTCTTTGCTTTGACAACCGAGCTTGACTTGGGATTCACTTGCGCCTTTGACGACATCTGTACGATGACCGCGTCTTGGAGTCTTGGTGGAAAATTGAATTTCTAGACGCCGCTGTTTTACAAGGCGCGCATTGACCATTCCTATTGGAGCGGAGAGAAATAACCGGTTTCGTCGCGGCCGCTGCGGTTCATTATGTATGTTTCTACCTCAAGCGGAAGATAGGCGCGGCCCATGTCCGTTTGCAAAACCGACTCAAAGCTGAACTGGTACAAGCCGTTGGGAACGTCAAGCAAGTCCTGCACGATTGAGCTTAGGCCTTCGGGCCTGTAGACGTAATAGCATTTTCCGTATGAGTTCTTGTAGATGTAATCCAACTCTTCGTCAAGCGCGCCTTGCCTTAAAGTGATTACGCTAAAGGACACGCAGTTGTTGTCCATATAGGCCGTAAGGTCTGTCAAACCGTAATGGTCAAAAGAGTTTTGCGGCATAAGGCCGTCGGTAATGTAAATCACAGCCCGCTTGGGCTCGGCGTTGATCAAGCCGTTGACCGCCATTCTTATCGCCAAGTCAAAGGCGCAAGAATCGCTTTTTGCCGCGCTCAAAGCCGACTCGGAGAACTTTAACAAGCCTTTTGGGTCGCCTGTATATTCGGTTACAGGAATGGCGCCGCTAGAAATCAAAGTGATCTTTCCTACGCCTTGCATCGCCGCGGCTATGTCGCGCACCGCTTGGTCAAGGGCGGAATTGTATTCCCGGCCCATGCTGCGGTCGACGACAATCGCAATGTCTTCGTTTTTGTTGGAGGAAGCGGCGCCTTCAAAGCGCAACTTTTGAACCGGCCGTTTTCCTTCGCTGATGTAAAAGTTTTCGGCCCTAAGGCCAACGACAGGCTGGCGCCTTCTGTTTTGAACGCGGACGTTCATCGTGACCTTGGGGAAGCGCTCGGCGTCGACCCGCTCTATTTCTACAAAGAGGCCGCCCAAGAGTTCTGTCATGTTGGACAAAATGTAAATTTCGTTGTTCTTAAAATCCGCCGCCAAAATGTTTCCGTTTTGGTCGGGAGCGGCGTAAGTGATGCGGGCAGGAGCGTTTCCTGTAAAGGCGTTTTCGTAAACGGCGCCCGTTCCCAAATCGATTGTAAAAACTCTGTTTCGGTCGCTGACAATGAGGGCGTCGTCATCCGACGAAAACTTCATCGCCTCGGGAAAAGCGAAAGTCTTTTCTTGGACCAAAACGTCCACGTAGTTTCCGCTAAGGTCAAACTCGTATACCGCTCCCAAGACACCGTCGGCAACATAGACTCTTTGTCCGCTTATCGCGATGCCTGTTGGGCCTTTTAGTCCCCTAAAAGAATAATCTTTTTTGCCAAACGAAAAGAGTCCGTTTCCGTCCTTGTCAAAAACTGAGACGCGGGCGTTTCCAAAATCGGTGACGTAAATGTTTCCCAAATAATCTTGCGCCAAATACTGGGGGCCGACCAATTCGCCAAGACCCCTGCCCTTTTTGCCGATGTATTTTTCAAAGAGTCCGTTTTCGCTCAGCACGCTGATTCTGTCGCCCGCGCTTTCGCTGACCAAAAGCTTTCCGTCTTGCGACCTTATAACGTCAACGGGCCTGTCAAATCCGTTCAAAGGTCCGGTTATTCTTCGGACTACGTTTCCGTTTATGTCAAGCAAAACCAGTTCGTTGGAACCGTAGGCGCAAACCCAAATCGTTCCGTCGGTGTTGGCCAAGATTGAAATCGGCTGGCTAAAAATTTGGAAGGTTGAGCCCTCCACTGTGTTGGAGCCGCTGTAGGTTCCAGTCTCGGTGTACCTCAAGCTTTGTTCGACCGAAGCGTTGACGCGCCTTTCGCGGACAACTTCGATTTTGTTTTCCAAAAGAATTCCGCCGTAGCCTTGGTCAAGCGCGAACTGCCACTGCTCAAGCGCCGTTCCTTCCATTCCGGCGCGGTAGTAAGACTTGCCGAGCCAGTCCAAAATAAGTTTTTCGTCGGGCAAATAAGAAAGCGCCTTTTCAAACTGGATTATCGCGTCGTTAAAAAAGCCCCTGTAGTAGGACTGGACTCCCCGCCTAAATTCTTCTTCGGCAAAGCCGGCCTCGGCGCTTCTTTTTAGTCCCGATACATTTCCTGAGTCGTCAAAAAGATGCTCGGCCAATTTTTGAGAAAAGGCCGCGGACGCAAAGATAAAAACTGCGGTTAAAAAAGACAATAGTTTTTTCATCTGTGATCCGTCCTTGCGTTAGCCAAAGAGTTAAGGTGCTTTTGTATCTCAACGTTTTCGGGAAGCTTTTCTTCCGCCTGCTTTAAATATTTTCCGGCTTCTTCCAAAAGGCCCAGCTTGTAGTAAACCCAACCCAATGAGTCAAGGCAAGCGGCGTTTTGGGGAGCGTTGTTCAAAGCCTTTTTGCAGTAGCCCAAGGCGCGGGTAAGCTCGCGGCCTTCTTCGGCCAGAACGTAGCCCATGCCGTTTAACGCGGTAACATTCTCCGAGTCCTTTTCAAGCGAGCGCTCGTAATATTCAAGGCATTTGTCGATGTCGCGGTTTTCCCAAGAGATGAAGGCAAGCGAAGCCAAAACGTCGGCGCTCTTGTAGCCGGTTTCCAAAAGTTTGTTCAGCTCAAAGTCGGCCAAGCGCTTGCGGCCGCTCTTTACGTAAATGATTGCCAAAAGATAGCGGCACTGCAAAACTCTTTGGTAGTCTTTGCCGCCTGTGACAACTTGTTCGATGTACATAAGGGCGTCGTCGTATTTTTCAAGGCGGGCGTAGCACAAGCCTATGTAGTAGGCCAATTCAAAATTGTCGGCGCCTGAATCGTCGGGCAAAGCCAAAAAAAAGGCCAGCGCGTCCGAAAACTTATTCTGAACGTACAGACTGATTCCTTCTGAAAGAACTGAATTTTCCATTGATTCCTCCCGCCCTTTTTTCCCCTTAAGAACAGTTTACACCTTAAATTCGATTCCGTCTAGTGTCGGAGCGGCCGTCGGCTCCGCGTAAAGGCGCGTGACCGCGGCGTAGCCTTGGACGCAAGCGTCATAGTCGGAATATTCCCTAGCGGCGCTGTTTACCTTTCCGCCCGAAAAAACTCTTTCATAAAGGCCGCTTTCCAATTCATTCAAAACAACCTTGTCGCCGATGTATTCCCTAAACGAAACGCCTGCGAATTTTCCGCCCTTGTAGCGGCCGCTTTGGGCCATGCCGTTTACGTTTGGAAAAACGCAGCGCTCTTTGGGCATAAGGTTTCCGTTGGCGACGCGGGCCAGGCTTTTGAGAACGTCAAGGTTTTTGGCGGCAAAGTCGGCCATTGCCTCGTATTCGCCGTCGCTTTCGCTTCCAAAGATTTCGTCGTCGGCCCACATCACGCTTAGCGCCGCGCTGGGTATTCCCATCAACACGGCTTGGCGGGCGGCGCCGCAAGTTCCCGAATACAAAATGTCAAGGCCAAGATTAGGGCCGCGGTTTATGCCGGACAAAACCATGTCGGGCCTGTCAAAAACTTTTCCGTGAATCGCGGTCATCACGCAGTCGGCTGGAGAGCCGGCGCAGGAATAAAAGTTTTCGTCAAGCATTTGGACTTTCATCGAGCCGCCGATGTGGATGCTTTGGCTGGTTCCGCTTTGGTTTGTGGCTGGAGCCATAACGTAGACTTGGTGGTTGTCGTCCAAGAGGCGCTCGCGCAAAACGTTTATTCCCGGCGCGTCATAGCCGTCGTCGTTGGTCAAAAGTATTTTCACGAAAGCCGCACCTGATGGGCGCCCTTTGCGGGCTTTACTTCGAAGGTCTCCGCCTCAAAGCCGAATATCCTAGAATACTCGTCGAGCTTTTTGCGGTAGACTTCCTCGTCTTCGTTTCGGATTATCGCGTACAGGCAGCGGCCAAAGCCTTTTCCTGTAATGCGGCCGCAAGTGACAGGCTCGCGGATGTCGACCAAGTTGGGCTCAAGCTCGCCAACGCGCTTAAGAATCCAGTCAATCTCGGGGCAAGAAAGCTTGTAGTTTTCTTGCAAGAGCTTGTGGCTGTTGTTTACGGCCCTGGCAAATTTTGTGAACTTGCCCTTCTTTATTCCGTCAAGCGCGTCCAAAATCAAGCCGTGCTCGTAAATGATGTACAAAAGCTTTTGCCTCATGTCCTCGCTGACGACAGAGAGCATTTCGTTTACGTTGGTGGGATTTGTGTCGTAGACCCAACCGCCGGGGATTCCCTTTTTGCGTTCCTTTAAGTCGCCAAGCAAGAGCGCGTGCTCCGGCTCGCGGATTTCGTCCTCGTTCCAAATAGAAAAGCGGGGAACCTTGGCGTCGGTCAAAAGAATTTTGTAGCCGCTAAAGTCAAACGGAATGTTTTCGTAAGTTTGCTTTCCGTAGTCGGTCAAAATCATCGAGCCCGGCTCAGAATAAAGCGCGGCAAAGTTGTCGGCAACCAAATTTCTTGTCTTTAGGAACAGGCGGTTTCCGATGTCCAAGGCCTGCAAGAGCTGGGAGTCCTCGCAATTGATTTTTTGCGCCTTCTTTATGGCAAGAGCCGTTCCCGCCTTGATGGCGCTGGTGATTCCAAAGCCGGCGGAAGGGAGAATCTCGGAATAAACTGTAAAGTCCATTCCGCGCAAGTCAAAGCCGCAAGAAAGGAAGCCGTAGACGACAGCCTTTAGAATGTTGGCCCAGCGGTCTTCTTTTTTAACCTTGAGGTTTGTAAGGTCGGACTTTTTGCGTTCCTTGAGCTGGACAAAATGGAACTTGAGCGCGGTGTCGTCCCTAAGAGAGACCGCGACATAAACCGGTATGTTGACCGCCATTGAAAGCGTCTTGTCCTTAAAGAACCAGCAGGAATGCTCTCCCATCAAATGAAAGCGGCCTGGGGTTGAAATCACGACCTTAGGATTGTCGCCGTATTCTTTTTTGTGCGCCGCGTAGATGTCTTTTGTTGTAGCCATTATTTTCCACCCATCTATATTAAATCGTTTTTATATTGAACAATTGTCAAAAATATAATAATATATTGTATCACAATGACGTTAATTTTTCAAGTTGTTTGCGCTCTTTTTTCAGGAATATTGTCCGCGCTCTCCATGCCAAACGAAATTTTCCACTTTGGCTCCACCGTCATTGGCTTTTTTGCCCTAGTTCCCCTGTATTTTGCCGTCAAAAAGGCCAAATCATACAAAGTTTGCGCCCTTTTGTTCGCCATCGACGCGCTTGCGACGCATTTGCTGTCCAGCTACTGGCTGGCCAACTTTAAGGACTTTGCCATTTTTACCCTGGGGGCCTCCGCTTTTGGAACGGCTTGCATCGAGGCGATGGCCGGCTGCCTTTTTTTCTTTCCTTTTGCAGGAGGAAGGGACGGCGGCGCCAACTTAATTGTAGAAAACAAAAGAGTTTCTTTTGAGCCCTACAGGCCCCTTCACTTTGCCGCAGTCCGCGTGGTTTACGAATGGGCCAAGTCAACGGGATTTTTGGCTTACCCTTGGGGAGTCCTTTCGATGGCGGCCTTTGGAAACAAGGCGCTTTTGCAATCCGCCGACATCTTTGGAACTTACGGCATCAGCTTTTTGATGGCCTTTTTTGCCGCCTGCGCCGCGGAATTTATCCTACTTTTCAACAAATTCAATTTTTGCCTAAAAAATTCCTTCCAAAACGCCAAATTTAGCCTAGGTTCCTCGGCAAAATGCCTTGTACTTTGCCTAATTTTGATTTTTACCTACGGAACGGTGAGGCTTTGCCAAAAAAGTCCCGTCCAAAAAGTCCTAAACGCGGTTCTTGTCCAGCAAAACATGGACCCCTGGGCCTCCGAAGACGACTTGGAGAGCATACAAAAATCCATGGAGCTTTCAAAGGCGGGAATCCAAGAATTTGAGGACCAAGAAAAAAAGGCCGACTTGGTCGTATGGAGCGAGGCAGTCCTTAGATACGCGATTCCCAATTCCTTGGGCCGCTACGCGTTTGTTCCAGAAGAGCAAAGCCTCTTTGACTTTATCAAAAGCGCGGGAGTCCCCTTTGTCATCGGCGGCCCCTACATTGAGCGCGTTGACGGCGGCAAGACCAAAAAGATGTACAACGCCGCGCTGGTCTTTGACAAAGAGGCCAACTTAAGGGGCTATTACGCCAAGAGCCACTTGGTTCCCTTTGCCGAAGTGATTCCCTTTGTGGAACACGACTTTGTAAAGAACACGATGGAACGGCTTGTCGGATTTTCCAACGGCTGGAATCCCGGAAGCCGCCTGGTCCTCTTTGACTTTGAGGCGGCCGAAAGCCCCCGCGCCGACCAGCCGATATACCTTGACTTGTCTAATGCTTGCGCCGACCAGCCTGTCAACGCCCAAAGCGCCAAGGTCAGGACAGCCGTTCCCATTTGCTTTGAGGACGCCTTTCCCGACACTTGCGGCCCGATGTTCCAAGCCGGCGCGGAGCTATTTTTGAACATAACCGACGACTCCTGGTCAAAGACAAAGTCCGCCGAATACCAGCACTTTGCCGTTGCCGCCTTCCGCGCCGTAGAATACAGGACCACCCTTGCCCGCTCCACCAACGCAGGCTTTACCGGCGTCGTGGACGACAAGGGCCGGCTGGTTTCTTCGATTCCGCTGTTCCAAGACGGCTATCTTTGCGCCCAGATTCCAATCTTTGCCCGCCGCTCCACAGTATATTCCGTCTTTGGCAACTGGTTTGTCCGCCTGCTTTTGCTCGCTCTGGCCGCCCTTGCCCTTGTCAAAGCCCGCGAGCTTAGGCCTCCAAAACTGTGCGACTTGATCCGGGCGGAACTGCTAAAGATTGAGTTTTAACGCTTGCAAATATTTTCAAAATTTCTTAAAATTTCGCTTGCTTTAAATAAAATAGCGTGTTAAAATGGGATAATTACAGAAAAGACGCTACTAATAGCGCTATTTTTGGGGAAATATAGGGGAAAAAATGCGCTGTCCTTACTGCGGCTCGCTTGACGACCGTGTCATAGAGTCTCGCACAATGGCCAACGGCGACAACATCCGCCGCAGGCGCGAGTGCCTAAGCTGCGGATACCGCTTTACCAGCTACGAACGCATAGAAGAAAAACCCTTGATGGTCATAAAGCGCGACGGCCGCCGCCAACCCTTTGATCCCCAAAAACTGGAAAAAGGCATACAACGGGCCTTGGAAAAACGGCCGGTTTCGACTACGATGGTCGAAAACCTGGTGACCGAAATCGAAGACCTGGCAGTGATGCAAGCCAAGTCCAGCCGCGAAATTTCCACAAGCGACTTGGGCGAGTTGGTCTTGCAACGCCTTAACGAAATCGACAAAGTGGCCTACATCCGCTTTGCGTCGGTTTACAAACATTTTGAAAACTTGGACGAATTTATAAACGAAGTAAATAAGGTTGGGGGAATTAAAAAGTGAGCGAGCAGTCGGTTTTTCCGCAGTGGAAAAGTTTTTTGGGCAAGAGCGGCGACGAGGAAACAAAGTCGTTCATCAAAAATGTAGTAAAGCGTTCGGGCGACATCGTCGCTTACGACAGAACAAAAATTGAAAAAGCCATAGGAAAGGCTGTCCAGGCTGTAGAGAAGTTTGCCAACCCGGACAAGGCCGCCGCCCTAACCGACACGGTCGAAGAAAAGCTGCGCCTTTTGATGGCCGGCCGCCGCGCACATTCCATTCCCGCGATAGAAGAAATTCAGGACGTGGTGGAAAGCGTCCTTATCGAAGCCAAAGAAGTCGAGGTGGCCAAGGCCTACATCCTTTACCGCGCCCGCCACGAAGCCGTTCGCGACGCCAAGAGCTTGATGCTTGACATCAACAAGACAATGGACGGCTATTTGGCGCAGAGCGACTGGCGCGTAAACGAAAACGCCAACGTAAACTTTTCTCTCGGCGGCCTGATCCTTCACAACTCAGGAACGATAACCGCCAACTACTGGCTCAACAACATTTACTCAAAAGAAATCGCGGACGCCCACAAGTCGGCCGCCTTCCATATCCACGACCTTTCGATGTTCTCAGGCTACTGCGCCGGTTGGTCATTGCGCCAGCTCATCGCCGAAGGACTTGGCGGAGTCAAGGACAAAATCACTTCCAAGCCGGCCACCCACCTTTCGACATTGGTAAACCAAATCGTAAACTTTTTGGGAATCATGCAAAACGAATGGGCGGGCGCCCAAGCCTTCAGCTCGTTTGACACTTACTTGGCTCCCTTTGTCAAAATCGACAACCTTAGCGAAAAAGAAGTGCGCCAGTGCATCCAGTCTTACGTTTACGGAGTCAACACTCCCAGCCGCTGGGGCAGCCAAGCGCCCTTCTCAAACATCACCCTTGACTGGACTTGCCCCGACGACCTTAAGGACAAAAAGGCCATCGTCGGCGGAAAAGAGCAAAACTTCACTTACGGCGACTGCCAAAAAGAAATGGACTTGATCAACAAGCAGTTCATAAAGATCATGCTGGAAGGCGACGCCGAAGGCCGCGGCTTTGGCTACCCGATTCCAACATACAACATCACCAAGGACTTTGACTGGGATTCGGAGAACGCAAAGCTTTTGTTCGAGATGACTTCAATGTACGGAACGCCCTACTTCCAAAACTTTGTCAACTCGGACCTCAACCCAAGCGACGTGCGCTCAATGTGCTGCCGCCTTCGCCTTGACAAGCGCGAGCTCCGAAAGCGCGGCGGAGGACTTTTTGGAAGCGACGAATTTACAGGAAGCATCGGAGTGGTCACAATCAACCTTCCGCAAATCGGATACTTGGCAAAAAACGAGGAGCAGTTCTTCAAGCGCCTTGACTACCTTATGGGCTTGGCCAAAGAAAGCCTTTGCGTAAAGCGCAAGGTAATCCAAAAATTGTACGACGGCGGCCTCTTCCCATACACAAAGCGCTACCTCAAGACGCTCAACAACCACTTTAACACAATAGGCCTTTGCGGCATGAACGAATGCTGCCTTAACTTCTTGGGAGTGAACATCGTCGACCCCAAGGGCAAGGCCTTTGCCGAAAAAGTTTTGGACTACATGCGCGACAAAATGCAGGACTACCAGGAAGAGACAGGAGAGCTCTTCAACTTGGAGGCCACTCCCGCGGAGAGCACCAGCTACCGCTTGGCGCGCCACGACAAGCAAAACTACCCGGACATCATCGCGTCGGGAACAAGCGACCCCTACTACACAAACTCAACCCAGCTGCCTGTCGACTACACAAGCGACATCTTTGAGGCGCTTGACATGCAGGAATCGTTGCAAACCCGCTACACGGGCGGAACTGTTTTCCACACATACATGGGCGAGCAGATAAAAGACTGGAAGGCTTGCCGCGACTTGGTCAAGGCCGTCATGTCCAACTACCGAGTTCCCTATGTGACCATCTCGCCTGTTTACTCGATTTGCCCCGTTCACGGATATCTTTCTGGGGAACAATGCGAGTGCCCCAAGTGCAAAGAAGAAAAGCGCGCGGCTTTGCAAGCAAAGCTTAACGTGCTTACGGCCCAAAAAGAAGAGCTTTTGCGCCAGCAAAAAGTCGCCAACTGAGGAGGAGAAAATATGGAAAAGGCAAAAACGCTTGCGGAAATTGACAAGGAAATTGCAGACGTTAAAAAGGAACTGGCCGACGTTCACGGAACCGAGACCGAAGTTTACGCCCGCATTGTAGGCTACTACCGCGCGATTCGCAACTGGAACAAGGGCAAGGCCGAAGAATTCAAGCTGCGCAAAAACTTTAAGCTGGAAGACTCCTCCGAATACGACATCCACAGCTACGGCGGCGACTACGAAAACAGCCAGACAACCTTTAGTCCCGAAAGCGAAATGCTTATGGAAGACGAAAGCATTCCGCAAGCCCAAGAAACGGCCAACCATAACGCCTCGCAAGACCATAACGCGGTCGTGGACCTCTCGCAAGCCCAAGAAGCGCGCGGCCTAACCTACGAGCTCTTTGCCCGAAAGACTTGCCCCAACTGCCCGCCTGTAAAAGAATGGATCGCAAACAGCGGCCTTACAGGAAAGACCATTGACGTTGACACAGAGGCCGGCTTGGCCGAAGCCGCGCAAAAAGGCGTATTTGCCGCTCCCACGGTAATTTTTTACCATGACGGAACCGAAAGCGCCCGCGCCCACAGCGTAAGCGAGCTGGAAGAAATCATCAATCTTGAAACCGCTTGACGCCGTATTAGTCAAAACATCTTTAGTTGATTATCCCGAACGTGTTGCGGCCGCGTGCTTTTTGCGCGGCTGCAATCTTCGTTGCCCCTATTGCTACAACACAGAACTGGTAGAGGCGTCGCAAGCCCAAGACGCGGCCAACCAAAAGGCTTCGCAAGACCCTAACGGGGGCGCGCGGCAACCTCACGACCAGCCCCAATTTGTTTCACTCCAAGACATAATCGCCCATCTAAAAAAACGCGCCAACGTTCTCTCCGGCTTTGTGATTTCCGGCGGAGAGCCATTGTGCCATCCCGACTCCGTGCGGGACCTAATCCTTGAGGCGCGTTCCTTGGGCTACAAAATAAAGCTTGACACAAACGGCTCTTTTCCAGACCGTCTGCAAAAACTTTTGGACGATCCCGCCGTGCGCCCCGACTACGTCGCGCTTGACGTAAAGACAAGCCCCGCGCGCTACGACGAGCTTTCAGCAAAAGATGTCCGGGTCAAGCCCGAACATGACAGCTCGTCAGCCCATGTCATTGCCCGGCTTGACCGGGCAATCTCGCAAAAAATTATCGACTCAATAAAAATTGTCAGCGCCCTGCCCGCCGACGCGCGCGAGTTCCGCACGGTCCTCTACCCGCCGCTTGTAGGCCGCGCCCAGATACAAGAAATCGCCGCGCTCTTGCCAAAGGACGCGCGCTGGTATTTTGCCAACTTTATGAACGGCCATTGCCTTAGCGCCGCGGCGGAAAAAGTCGCGCCATACAACGACGCAGAGACTGCCGAGCTTGTGGAGCTTGCGCAAGCGAATATAAACGGCGCGGAGCTAAGGTAGGAACAGGCTTTTTGGAGCTAAAAATGTGACCGTTTTCTTCCCATCAATTATAAAAATCCGTGCCGTCTCCTCTTTGCGAAATTTCTTTTACAAACATGTTTTCAGTTTCATCATAAATATAAGACAAGGTTGCCTCTCGGCTGTCTGTTACGGAACTTATGTTGCCGTAGCTGTCATATTTTAGCGCGCTTCTTGAATAATTATAGATATCATAATACTGCCTTAATTCCTTGAGCTGTCCTAAGCCGTCATAATCGCCTGACCTGCGGCGCAAAAGCCTTCCGTCTGTATCATACGCCCTTATGTCTACAGGCAGGCCTATGATATAATCCGTGGAGTTCGTGTTGGTGTCGTAAGTTATGTCCGCGGACAATTTTTGTCCGTCGCCAAAGTTCTGGGTAATTTTTATGCAGTTGCCCCATCCGTCGTATTCGTATTCTGTCGCCGTGTGGATAAAATCGCTTTCTCCGCTGGACTTTTCGTAAGTCCATGCCTCTTCCTTTGCAGGAAGCGATACAGGGCTGTCGCAATACTCTGTCGCGCTTTTTGAGAGAATCGCGCCGTCAACTGTCCGTGTCTCGCTTTTTTCAAGGCAACCTTTTAGATAGTAGTTGTGGTTCTTGTATTCGTCCACGGTGTTCGTCCCGTCGGCGTATATTGTCTTTACAGTTTGGAATCCAAAGAAATCCTTTATTTTCCTGTCGTAATATCCGCCGTCGTATTCATAGAGTGTGGTCACAGAATGTTCGCCATGCTCCAGCTTTGGAAGCGGGCCTTCTCCTGTGTTGCTTGTAAGGTTCACGCCTAAAAACGAAAGGGGCGGTCATAAGTAATCTTTTCCAATTATTTACTATGGGTTGAGGTTTGTTTTATATCATCAAAATACTTCGCCCATTTTTTATATTCTTCGCTTAATTGCGAATCTGAATCTGTTATTCCTTCCCCTGTATAATCGTGTGATAATCTCTCAGAAAGATATAATGCAAATTCTTCAGGAGCAAGTCTTACATTATAATAATTAGCTGCTACATCAACTCTGGCACCTTTCTTCACTAACCATGGGATAGAGTTAAATTCCTGAATGTCGAGCGCTATGTGAAAATATGGTTCACCGTCTTCAAAATTCAATTTCTCATTCTTTAATCGATATATTATTTCTTTTCCAAATGAAGAATTAAAATAATTAATGATTGTTATTGGGGTTTTAGGCGACAATCGTATTTTTTCATATATATCTTGAAATGAGAAAAAATAGTCAAGCATTTCTTGATTTTTATTTTCCAATATGGCGGTGAAAATTTTATTTGCTTGATTTGGAGTTATGATTATTCCTTTGTTTTCAAGTATGAGCCTAATATAATCTATCGTTCCATATGGACCTATGTAGCTAGAAATTATTTCAACAATCCTATTTACGCTTTCTTCATCATAAGTAAAATTATTTTTTTTAAAAATATGTTCAAATATTTTTTCACTTACTGTATATTTTTGAAAGCCTTGAAATAATATGTCGTATATTTTTTGTGTGTCTTCTTCGGTTTCCAAAAGTTTATCAATCATATATATCAATAAATCATTCGCTTTTGTCTTCATAGCACAAAAAAGCGGGCAGTCAAAAGGTTCGCCATTCACATTTACATCTAGAAGGCTGTTTGCGTCTAGGTTTAACAATTCTTGCGCTGAAAGAAAATCATGTTCATTAATTGAATAGTATAACAAAGTCATTTCTTTTTTATCCTTTTTTAGACGGTATTTGTCCACAGGATAGCCTTTTTTTATGAATAGGATTGGAATCGAAATATTGTTTTTATCTTTCATGGCGATATTTAGCAATATCTCATATTCTGTATTTGTAAACTGCAGTGAGTTTGTCAATAATTTTTCAACTTTTTTCACATTTCCAGCTTTTACGGCAGATTTTACTTTTTCATAAAAATCTGTGTCGTGATTTTTTGTGCAACTTACAAGCATAAAAGAAGAAACTAAAAAAAAGAGCGACCTAAAAAATTTCATATTTAAACCTCCGTAATTAATCATCTATTGTAATCATATATATTTTATCTATACCGCCACTTTGAACTTTGTTAAAAAACTGCTTTTGTATAGTATCATTGAAACGATGATATACATCATGTATTTTATAGCCTTTCGATATTGAATAATCAGTTATGTTGAAATAATGACCACCCATATGGCCAACTACATATGTCTTTGTTGATGACATAGAGGCTTTTGCTATGGAAGAACTTATTTTCGAACTGCCGGTTATTTCTGCAATGTGAATTTTATCCATTGGTAGGCCACTTATATCACTTATTAAGTTTTGCATTTCTGCTTTCCCCATATTTGCATCATTTTCTAGATATGACCCTTTATCAACAAACTGAGAGAATGAAAAGTAGTTGTCGCTATTGTTCCAGTCAGACATTCTCGTTTCCGGGATTAATTTCACAGATGGTGCATATTTTTGGATTGTGGACCTCTTTATGTCATCAGCAATGTTTAGCGTAGCAGTAAAAAGACAACCGAAATCTCCTATAAGGTTTCTATTGTATATTGGACTATCTTCTGATAGCTTTCTTCCAGAGAGAGTGAATCCCATTGTCAAAAATCTATTATCAGGAGAGTTTTGTGTTAAAAAGATGCTTAAACCATTTATATATTCTCCATCGGGGTCTGTATACTTGACAGGATTATTTCCTCCGTAGTGATACAAATTACAATTTTCAGGAGTAACTGTCGTTTTCTGCCTTATTCCTGCTGAATTTAACAGAGAAATCCAGTCTGTTCTGTGAAAATCTGCATTTTTATTTAAACATCTGTTCATTTTTTCTCCAGAAATTCTCTTTTTTATCACTCAAAATGAGCAAAAATCTTGTAAATTCCGCTCATTTTATACCATCGTTAAACAAATCCCTATTTGTGGGGGGGGATAAAATGAAATAAAATCTTTCATAAAGTCATTTATTTTGCCAACTTTAATCTATGCCTAAAATATTTTTCTAATTCATCAAAATTATAATCCAATGTATTAATACCTTTAGATCCAAAATACCCATCTATATCGTCTATTGTATTTGTAAATTTTAGATTCCCATTTTTAGCTGGTATTAATATTACTTTGTCCGCAGGTATATCTGGAATTTGAGCTGAAAGATAGCACAAATAACTTATTCCAGTTAAATAATGTGTACCGTTAATAACAACCGAAAAATAGGATGTATCATCTATATCCCAATAACAATCACGATTAGATAAATATTGTTTTTCCCATATCTGATTCTTCATTGCAAAAGTAAATTTAGTTTTTGAATATTGCTTTACATCTGAAAAATCTATGAATATTGATTTTGGATACTTCTTAAGTAATTCCTCGTAACTAGTATTAGCAATTTTCTCAAAATCTAAATCAGGACTATATTCCCAGATGATAATCCCTGAAACATGTTTATTTATATTACAGCTTATTAAATTTATGAATATTAAAAATATAAAAAATAATCTTTTCATTGACAAATCCTAATCTGAAAGTTTTTCCAGTTCCTTAACCGAATCTTCGTAAGCTTTCCTTGAGTCAGAATTATGGAACTTATAAAAAGCATCTAGATGATCGTACTTTGAATCTTTTTTTGATAATTAGAATTAGTTCCATACTGAGCATTAATCCAATCTTCTTGTTTTGATAATCCAGGAGAGTGTTCATCATAAAAGGGATCAACGACATATAATTCTCCATCTATTTTTACGGTTACTCCAACATGATAACCAAATCTATTTTTCCCATCATTTACTGGAATTTCAGTTGGTTCAAGCTCTCCATTTTTTACTTTTTGTTTTGCCTCATATTTTAATGGGTAATTTACAACAGTATACCCATCAACATCATATCCCATTCTTTCGAGTTCTTCACGAATTACTGAAGCTCTAGCACGGCAATAATTTGATGTATGAGAAAGTTTTAAATCAATGTTATTTGATTTTTGGGATATCTTTATATTTTTAGCAGTATTTTCAAGATTCTTCAAAGAATTCATCTTCTGCCATATTTCAGGCTTTAATCCCATATTAGATGGATTCACATCCCTTCCATCCGGATCCGTATACCTTACTGGATTGTTCGCTGCATAATGGTACAAATTACAATTGATGTGATTAAAAATTCCACCCATACCAGGCAAATTCTGGTTATGTCGTCGAGCTTCGTCATTTATTAGAGCTTGCGGAATGTATTCACCTAATGCAGGGTCTGTAGAAATCCACATTGAATACTTGCTGTCTAAGTATCTGGCTCCATAATAATAAAGCCCTGTCTCCTCGTCCATTTCCTTGCCGGTGAACTTGTACGGCAGGTACTCCATCCCCGTGTTGCTGGTCTTTTCGACCCAAGTTTCTCCGTATGGGGTATACTCAATCCTCTGATACTCGTTGCCATTGTAGTCGGAAATGAGGCTTGCCGAGCTGAGGTGGTCGGAGTGGTAATAATACTGTTTGTAATATTCCTCTTGATAAGTCGGATTCGTACCGCTGTTGAGTTTTGTGACAATGCGAGTCTCGCCAAGATAGATGTTCTTTGATGTTTGACCACCATAGACATTATTTCCGCTGTCTGTGTGCAAAGTCCACATCTTGTTGAAATATAAGGTTTCCGACGACTGTGTGTACTTATTTGTTCTCTGCCCGTCCTGTCCGTAGACATAGGCGGTGTTGAAGTTGGCATCGACAGAACTTATAAGCTGATTTTTCTCGTTCCATGCGTAAGTTCTGCAATACCTAGAACCTTTTACACCGCCGCCCGAGCCATTTTCTTCACTAAACAAGCCCCAGCCGTAATCGGTGGAGTAGACATTATCTGTTTCTTTTGTAATCTTATGGTAAGAAACATCATCACCGTTGTTCTCAAAACTACCGTCCTGCTCAGCAGTTATGTTTCCGTTTGAATCGTATTTGTAGTAACGGTCGCCCGCACGGACAAGCCTGTGAGCATAGTTTTCATTGTAGACATAGTTAAAACTGTAATTCAAATTGTCGCCGATCGTCTTTTGCGGCGTCACGGTTTCCGTTGAAACTTTGCTTGTCATGTTGCCCAGGCCGTCAGAGTCAAAGTCAAACAGCTGGCTGTAATTTGACTTGAACTCCGGCGCGCTTGAATGATACGGATTGTATGTCGTTTCGCCCTCGACTTTTATCAGCTGGTACAGGTTGTCGTAACCGTAAGTTTGCTTTGTCCGGTAATTGCCGGTCACAGAGTCAAGGCAGTCGTTCT
>JAFZLA010000009.1 GCA_017551705.1 Treponema sp. | reverse complement strand
TGATTCTTGGCGCGCTCAACGATTACGACAAATTTACAAAGGAAAACTAAAATGAAAATCATTCGAACCGTAAAGGAATTTAAAGAGGAGCGCGCCAAGCTCGGCGGCAAAACTGTAGGCTTCGCGCCGACGATGGGCGGCTTGCATCAAGGCCACATGTCGTTGGTCAAAAAATCAAAGGAACAAAACGACGTCACTGTCGTCAGCGTTTACCTAAACCCCACGCAGTTCAACGACAAAAACGACTTGGCCACATATCCGGCAAACTTTGACGACGATGTGGCCTTGCTGGAAAAAAACGGCGCCGACATTTTGTTCGCTCCCACATACACAGAGATGTATCCCGACGACTACAAGTACAAGGTGACCGAAAACGATTTTTCTAAAGAGCTTTGCGGGGCAAAAAGGCCCGGCCACTTTGACGGCGTTTTGACAGTCGTCATGAAATTGTTCAACATCGTCCGCCCCAACAACGCGTACTTTGGAGAGAAGGATTACCAGCAATACATTTTGCTGCGCGAGATGATAAAGGCCTTTTTTATGGACATCAACATCGTTCCGTGCCCCATCGTGCGCCAAGCGGACGGCCTTGCAATCAGTTCCCGAAACAGAAAACTTAGCGCGGAAGGCCTTAAAAAAGCGCCGATGCTGCATAAGATTTTGGCGGAACAGTCCAGCATCGCGGAAAAAGAAAAGGCGCTCGCCGACGCGGGCTTTGTAGTTGATTATGTTACAGAGAAGGACGGCCGCCTTTACGCCGCCGCTTTCTTGGAAGGCGTGAGGTTGATTGACAATGTCTAATGTTTTGTTGTGCATTACAGGCTCGATTTCTTGCTACAAGGCGGCTGAGTTCGCAAGCCTTTTGGTCAAGAACGGAAACGACGTTAAGGTTGTCGCAACCGAGGCGGCCTTGCGCTTTGTGGGAAAGACGACGTTTGAAGGCCTTACAAAAAACAAAGTTTACACCGACATGTGGTCCAACGAACAAGAGCCCATCGCGCACATAACGCTTGGGCAAAAATGGGCCGACGCGATTTTTGTCTACCCGGCCAGCGCCGACGTCATCAACAAGCTCGCGGCGGGAATCGCCGACAACCTTTTGGGCGCCTTGTTCTTGGCCAACAATTTTGCAAAGCCCTTTGTGGTCGCGCCCGCGATGAATTCGAACATGCTTTTGCATCCGGCCACGCAAAAATCCTTGCAAACTTTGCGCGACTGGGGCGCCAAAATTTTGGAGCCTGGCAAGGGCCATCTTGCTTGCGGAGACGACGGCGTTGGCCGCCTGCCCGAGCCGCAAGAAGCCTTTGACTTTTTGAAAGAGATTTTGGGAACAAAATGAGGGTCCTCATAACCGGCGGAGGCTGCGTCGAGCCAATCGACGACGTGCGCGCGATAACCAATTCTTCAACAGGAAAAACGGCCTTGCAAATCGCGCGCGTTATCCTGGCCAAAAATCCCGCCGCCGCAATAACTTTGCTGCAATCCGAGCGGGCGGTTCAGCCCGCAGGCGCGCTTGCCAAAAAAATTGTCGTCAAAAACTTTCGCTCTTGCGCCGACCTAAAAAAACTTTTGCAAGCCCAACTTTGCGACAAACCCTACGACTTGATTTTTCACGCGGCGGCGGTCAGCGACTACACGGTCAAAAGCGTTGTCGTTGACGGAAAAGAATTTGCCGCCGGCAAGGTTCACAAAATTAGCGGGGCGGCGGACGTGCGCATAAACTTAAAGCTCAACCCAAAGCTTTTGCAAGAACTTTCCCGCATGGCAAAGAAAAAGAACGCCGCCGCGCGCGTCGTGGGCTTTAAGCTGACTTCGGGCGCGAGCGGAAAGGAGAGGAAAGCCGCCGTCCAAAAATTGTTTTCCGCCAAAAATCCGCCGGACTTTGTTCTTTCCAACGACTTGTCCGAGATTACGGCAAAAAGCCACCCCTGCGTTTTGTGGAAGAGCGGCGCTGGCTCCGTTCCCGCGACGGCGATAGCGCGCGGACAAATAAAATCGCTTGTAAGGAAAATTTATGATATTGACTGTTGACGTAGGAAACACAACGATTCAATGCGGCTTGTTCGACGGCGAAAAATTGGCGCTGCAATTCCGCCGCTCCACAAACCCCAAACTGAGCTCCGACGAATTGGGCTTGTTCTTCCGCGACGTTTTGGCGCTGAACAATTTTGACTACGCGCAAATCGAGCGCATCGCCTGCTGCTCGGTGGTTCCGGCGATAAACCATTCGCTTTCAAATTGCTTTAGAAAATATTTTTTTAAGGAAGCGCTCTTTATCGCGGCGGGAATAAAGACCGGCCTAAAAATCAAGTACGCCAACCCGCGCGAAATCGGCGCCGACCGAATCGCGGGCGCCATTGGAGCCGTTCACGCCGCAAGTTCCGACGATGGCAGTGATGGTTCCGACAAAAAGGGCGGCCGCAACTTGATTGTCGTCGACATGGGAACGGCAACAACTGTGGACGTGATTACAAAGAACAACGAATATTTGGGCGGAGCGATTTTGCCCGGCGCCAGCATGAGCGTTCACGCGCTTAGCGAAGGAACCGCGCAACTCCCCAGCGTCGAAGTCGTTCAGCCAAAAAATGTTTGCGGCTCTTCGACGATAGAGGCGATCCAGTCCGGCGTTTTTTACGGCCAGGCCGGCGCCATCCGCGAGCTTGTTTCAAAAATGGAAGAAAGCGTTTTTGGCGGCGAGCGGGCCTTTGTAATCGGAACGGGCGGCTTTAGCCGTTCGTTTGAAAGCGCGGGCCTTTTTGACCTGGTCTTGCCGGACTTGGTTTTGCAGGGCCTCAAAATCGCGCTTGAGTTGAATAAATAAGAAGCCGCGCGCGAACAGCGGCACTGTAGGAGTTGAAATGCAAATAACTGTCTTAAAATCAAAGATTCACCGCGCCACGGTCACTGACGCCAACTTGGAATACGTCGGTTCCATCACAATCGACAAGTCGCTCCTAAAAAAAGCCGGAATGCACCCCTGGGAAAAGGTTGACGTTCTCAACGTAAACAACGGCGAGCGCCTCAGCACCTACATCATGCCCGGAAAAAAAGGCGAAATCTGCCTCAACGGCGCAGCCGCCCGCAAAGCCGCCGTCGGCGACAAAGTCATCATTGTCACCTACACGCAAATTGAGGAAAACCAGTCCGACAGCTGGCAGCCGACAATTGTTCAGGTGGACGGCAAGAACGCCGCGCGCTGAGCGTTCCTTCCCCCATTTGCCATTGTATTTTTTTCGCATTTTTACTATAATATTCTCCAATCTTTTTAAATAAGGAAAACCTATGCTTACATTAAAATTCGGCGGAACGTCAATGGGCAATGCCCGGCGCATTCTTGACTCAACGGACATTGTCATTGAGCAGCAAAAAAAAGAGCGCGTGAGCGTGATTGTTTCGGCGGTCGCCGGAGTTTCAAATAAATTGCAGGAGAGCATCGACGGCTCTGTCCGCGGCGAAAATCCCGAGCGCTTTGTAAAGGAGCTCCGTTCCATCCATTTGGAAATTTGCCGCGAGCTGCAGTCAAAGCTTGCGGGCTTTGATTCCGATTCGGTCATGAAGGGGCTTGAAGACAAGTTTGTCGAATTGCAAAACCTTTTGACTGCCGCCGGCTCTTTTGGAGAATGCACCGACACGGCCCACTGCCGCATCATGGGAATGGGCGAGCTGCTTTGCGTTCCGATTGTCGAGGCGGTTTTGCTTGCCAAAAAGCAGAGCGTCATCGTTTTGGATTCGCGCAAATTCATCATGGCCACCGGAAACCAAAAGGAGGCCGGCGCCGACTACGCTAAGACCGCGGAACTTTTGCGGCCCTACTGCGACGGCGAATACAAGTCGCAGACAAAAATTTTGTTGATGCCCGGCTTTGTGTGCTCTTGGATTAGCGGCGAGGGAGCCCAGCCGCTCCCCGGATTGTTGGGACGCAACGGCTCTGACTTTAGCGCCGCGATTGTTGGCGCCTGCATGGGCAGCAAGCAAGTCCAGTTCTGGACCGACGTTGACGGCATTTACACCGCCGACCCGCGCATCGTCAAGGACGCGATTTTGGTCGACGACATGACTTACGAGGAGGCGATGGAGCTTGCCTTCTTTGGTTCAAAAGTCCTTCACCCCAAAACTTTGGCGCCTCTTGCCGCCAAGGGAATCGAAGCGTGGAGCTTGAACAGCTTGAACAGAAGCGCTCGCGGAACAAGAATCGGAAAAGGCCCCTTTGAAAATTCAAACCAAAAGGCCAGCTTTGTGCGCGGAATTTCTTGCCTCAAAAAAACTTCTATTATTTCCGTAAGCGGAAGCGGAATGCGCGACCGACCCGGAATCGCCGGCCGCATTTTTGACGCGGTTTCTCGCGCGGGAATTTCTGTCCTTCTCATCACCCAGTCTTCTTCTGAATACACGATAAGTTTTTGCGTGCGCGACGAATCCGCCGCCCGCGCGAAAGAAGCGATCGCCGGCGAATTTGATTTGGAAATCCGCGACGGCGTGATAAACCCCGTCGAAGTTTACTCAAACTGCGCGATTGTCTCAATCGTCGGCGACGGAATGAAAAAGCAATTGGGCGTGGCCAGCCGCTTCTTTGACGCGCTTGCCAACGCGGGCGTCAGCGTTCTTGCGATCGCGCAAGGTTCCAGCGAGCGTTCCATCAGCGCCGTAATCGACGGAGAGATGGGCGACATCGCAGTCCGCATGGCCCACAACTTTTTCTTCCACACCGCTCAGTCAATCCAAGTTTTCGCTTTTGGAGCGGGAAACATCGGCGGCACTTTGCTCGACCAAATCGGCGAGCAGCAGGACAGCCTTTTGGCGCAGGGAATCGACATCAAGGTTTACGCCATCTCAACCGTTGACGGCCTTTTGATTGACGAAAACGGAATCGACCTAAAGACTTGGCGCGAAACCACAAAGAAGATGCCGCTCAAAACCAGCGTCGACGAAATCCTAAAGTTCGTGCGCGACAAAAAGCCGCTCAACCCGGTGTTCGTCGACTGCACCGCAAGCTACGATTTGCCCGAGCGCTACCTTGACATTTTGGAAGCGGGAATGTCCATCGCCACTCCCAACAAGCGCGCCAACTCAATGACAATGGATTTTTACAAAGCGCTGCGAAAGACTGCCAACAAAAAACGCCGCCGCTTTTTGTACGAGACCAACGTTGGCGCCGGCCTTCCTATCATCGACACTTTGCAAAACTTGTTCCGCTCAGGCGACAAGCTTACCCGCTTTATGGGAATCATGTCCGGCTCGCTCTCTTACATCTTTGGCCGCTTGGACGAAGGCGTCGCCTTTAGCCAGGCTGTTTTGGAAGCCAAGGAAAAGCGCTACACCGAGCCCGACCCCCGCGACGACCTCAACGGAATGGACGTTGCGCGCAAGGGCCTTATCATCGCTCGCGAAGCCGGCTACGACATCGAGCTTAGCGACGTTGAAGTTCTCAAGGTCTTCCCCGACGACTTTGACACCTCCGGCTCTACGGAAGAATTTTTGAAGCGCCTTCCGCAAGTTGACGACTACTTTAAGAAAAAAATCGACGCGCTCAAAAAGCAAAACAAAGTTTTGCGCATGGGCGCCACCGTTCAAGACGGAAAGTGCACAGTGGGAATGTTTGAAGTAGGCCCCGAAGATCCGCTTTACATGATTAAGGGCGGCGAGAACGCCTTTGTCTTCTACACGGCGCGCTACCAGCCGATTCCCCTTACTGTCCGCGGCTACGGCGCTGGAGCAGGCGTAACCGCCGCCGGCGTCTTTGGCGACATTCTGCGCACAGTAAGCTTCAACACGGAAAGGTAATTTATGGTAATAGTACTTAAGCGCGGGATTTCCGCGGCAGAAAAAAAGGCGTTGGCCAAGTTTTTGGGAAGCCAGAATTTTAAGACCAATGAGATTGCGGGCGAAGAAGAGACAATCATCGCCGCCGTGGGCCGGCTCAAGATGGACCCGCGCGAAGTCGAGGTTTTGCCGGGTGTTGAGCGGGTCATTCCGATTTCAAAGCCGTACAAAATGGCAAGCCGCGAGTTTAGCCCCAAAAATTCTGTCGTTGAGATTCCGTCGCCAAGCGGACAGCTTGTGCGGGTAGGCGGCCAGCGAATTGTGGCCATCGCAGGCCCCTGCGCGGTCGAAAGCCGCGAGCAAATGATGTCGGTGGCCAAGCGCGTTTCCGAAAGCGGCGCCGTCATGCTGCGGGGCGGGGCCTACAAGCCGCGCACGTCTCCCTATTCCTTCCAGGGCTTGGGCGAAGAGGGCTGCAAACTTTTGAAGGAAGCGGGCGACAAGTACGGTCTTCCGGTCGTGACTGAATGCGTCGCCGCCGAATACCTTCCGGCAATGCAAAAGGCCGGAATCGACTGTTACCAAGTCGGCGCCCGCAACATGCAGAACTTTGAAATGCTCAAGCGCCTTGGAAAAATAAAAAAGCCCGTCATTCTTAAGCGCGGAATCAGCGCCACGATAGAAGAATGGCTTATGAGCGCCGAATACCTTTTGTCAAGCGGCGCCGAAGACGTAATCTTGTGCGAGCGCGGAATCCGCACCTACGAGCGTGCCACCCGCAACACTCTTGACTTGAGCGCCGTTCCGATTTTGCGCGGACTGACGCACCTTCCGATAATCGTCGACCCAAGCCACGCGCTTGGAATCCGCGACAAGGTAAGCTCTATGGGCTTTGCCGCGATCGCTGCCGGCGCCGACGGAATCATAGTCGAAGTTCATTGCAATCCCGACAAGGCTTTGAGCGACGGCCCCCAGTCCCTTTATCCCGAACAGTTCGACAAGCTTATGCGCGATATCGAAGCGCTTGGCCCGATTGTGGGAAGGGAAGTGGCGCGCCTTCGCAAAGACGAAAGCCCTGTTAAAATTTCTAGCGCCAAGGGCAAGACAAAAAATGCCGGCAAGGCCAAAAGCGCCGCCGCCAGAACGCAAGACAAAAAACTTGTTTGCGCCTTTTGCGGAAAGCGCGGAGCCTACGCCGAGCAAGCCATCGCCCGCCATTTTGACGAGCAGGCGGCGGCTCTTCCTGTCGATTCGTTTAGAGAAATTTTCCAAGCCGTTTTGGACGGCCGCGCGGACTACGGAATGGTTCCGATTGAAAATTCTTTGGCCGGAAGCGTCTACGAAAACTACGACAACTTGGCCGTTTTTGAGGACATCAGCATTGTGTCCAGCGTGACGCTGCGCATCCAGCACGCGCTTTTGGGAGCCAAGGGCGCCGCTCTCTCTGACATTAAAAACGTTTACTCGCATCCGCAGGGCTTTGCCCAATGTTCCAAGTTTTTGGCGGAACATCCCGAATGGAACAAGATTGACGCGGTTTCAACGGCCAGCGCGGCGAAAAGCGTCGGCGAAAAAGGCGACAAGTCAAGCGCCGCTATCGCAAGCGCCGTCAACGCCAAGTACTACAAGCTCAGCGTCATCGCGGAGTCAATCGAAGACGACCCAAAAAACTACACGCGCTTTTTTGTAATCGCGGCCAACCATTTTACGGCGGCCAAAAAAGACGACAAGGCCGCGTCGCTTGCGTTCCGCGCGCAAAAAGTTTGGGGAGTCAAGCCCAACGCCGTCACCTTTATGTTCAGTACCAAAAACGAGCCGGGAAGCCTTTACAAGTGCCTGGGCGTTTTTGAAAAGAACAAGCTCAACCTTACGCGCTTGGAGTCGCGGCCCGTTCACGGCGAGACTTGGAAGTACAACTTTTACGCCGACGCGGAGCTTAGCCCCGATGAGCGGAACGTTGACTACGTGAGCGCGGTTTTGGAAGCGCTTGCAAAAGAGGCGCAGGGCGTCCGCTTGCTTGGCGTTTACGATTCTGAAAGTAGGTAGAAAAATAGAAACGGCCGCTGCGCGCGGTTTTGACAAGGAGATATAAAAATGCAAAAATTTGTTCTTTCTGTTTTGGTGGAAAACCACGCGGGCGTTTTGAGCCGCGTTTCGGGCTTGTTCAGCCGCCGAGGCTACAACATCGACAGCCTTACGGTTTGCGAGACAAGCGACAAAGCCGTCTCCCGCATGACGATTGTAGTCATGGGCGACGAGCGCATTCTTGACCAAATCGAAAAGCAGCTTTCAAAGCTTGTCGAGGTCATCTCAATCGAGCGCTGCGACGCCGAAACCTGCCAGCGCGAAACGGCTTTGATCAAAGTAAAGGCCGACGGAAGCAAGCGCGAAATCATCATCGGAACTTGCGACATCTACCGCGCGCACATCGTCGACGTAGGACCTGAGAGCGTAATCGTCGAGGCAACCGGCAGCGAGACCAAAATCGACAGCCTCATTCGCCTGCTTGAGCCCTTTGGCATTTTGGAATACGCCAAGACCGGCTTGACTGCCATGAGCAGAGGAGACAAAGTCTTAAAGTAGGGGAGCGTTAGTGGGCGGCGAAAAAAAATCTCCGCGCCCACTTGACGCTTGTGCCGATTTTTGCTAATATAATCGAACCATGCCGGAGTGATGGAATGGTAGACATGACAGACTCAAAATCTGTTGCGGGCGACTGCGTAAGAGTTCAAGTCTCTTCTCCGGTAAAAAAAAATCCTTGGCTAACGCCAAGGATTTTTTTTATGCTCGCGGGGCAAAGTTTGCTTATTATTGCTTGTAAATTTCTAGCTTTGTATTGTTGTCAAAAACAAATACATATCTGTCTTTGTCACCGTTTTGTCGTGTGGTGTGCTGAAGAGTTTCCGGCATTGCGATGTATGCGTTGGAAGCGTCTTTCCATGCAAAAAGGCCATTTCTTACATTTTGCGGTGTGTCTGTTAAAGTGAAGTTTACTGTCAATGTTCCTACTGCGACATCAAAATTTCCATTTTCGTAGGCTGTGATGCTCGTTATTTTTGCAAAGCCTGGATTTGATAAAGCCCATTTTTTTCCCTTCCACCAAAAATGGTTAGCGTCGCCGCCAATTTTATTGTCCACTCCGTTAGTCGGATCTGTTGTTTTAAGCTCTCCGTATGTGGTAGGGGTGGCAGATGTGTTTGTTTCAATCCAGCAGTCTTGGGATGTCCAATTTGCGCTTGTATCCGTAATCGAACTGTCTGGGGTTGGATTTGTTCCAGAGGAAGGGTCCTGAGTTGTTCCTGTAGCAGTCCCAGAATTTGTGTTTGTAGTGGAACCGGAACCCGCCGAATTGCTGCAGCCGACGAACGCGGCCAAAGCGACCAAAGATAATAAAATCATTACAGTTTTTTTCATAAGAAAAGCTCCTTAGATGAATTTAATTATCTTCAATTATATATATATATGTCAAGTTGCGTCCCCTCGTTTTTAGTTATGCGTGAAATGCTTGGTATGTCCACCGATTAAAACGCGCGTAGCGAAAATTTGGACGGTGCGAACTTAGGACACGTTAAGCTAATCGCTTTGCCCTAAAAGTACCTCGTTTGCAGCCGTCCGAATTTCCGCGAGAACGCGTTTTGTTATTGTAGACATTCCGCCGCATTGCGCGCTATACTAACAAGATATGAGCAAATACATACTGGTAACAAGCGGAGTCTGTTCAAGCCTAGGAAAGGGCGTCGCGTCTTCCACCATCGGAAGCCTTTTGGAGTGCCACGGCTTAAAAGTGGCCATGATTAAATGCGACCCTTACGTAAACGTTGACGCGGGAAACATCAGCCCCTACCAACACGGAGAGGTCTTTGTCACCGAGGACGGAGCCGAAACCGACTTGGACTTGGGAAACTTTTCGCGCTTTACCAGCATCAACCTTACCAGCGACAACTGCATCACAATCGGAAAAGTATACGAGCAAGTAATTAAGAACGAGCGCGCCGGCCGCTACAATGGCCGCACCGTGCAAGTAATTCCTCACATCACCGACGAAATCAAGCGCCGCATTTTAAATGTGGGCGCTCAAAGCGGAGCGGACGTTGTAATAGTAGAGATTGGCGGAACGGTTGGCGACATTGAGGCAATTCCATATTTGGAAACCGCCCGCCAGCTTGCGCACGAATTGGGAAAAGGAAATTCTATCGCGGTCCATTTGGCTTTGGTTCCCGTAATCACAGGCGGCGAGCTCAAGTCAAAGCCGGTGCAGCATTCAGTAAAGCAATTGCAGGAAGCGGGAATCCAGCCCGACATACTTTTGTGCCGCTGCGAAGTTCCGATTGACAAGTCGCTCAAGAAAAAGTTGGCGCTCTTTTGCAACGTTTCGGAGTCAGCCGTCTTTACCAGCGCCGACGTTGAAAAATCAATTTACGAGCTGCCCGTCCTCTTCCACAAGCAGGGTCTGGATGCCGAGATTTTGCGCAAGCTCAAGTTTGAAGGCCTCAAGTGCAACATAAAGCCTTGGACCCAGTTCCTTGCAAAATTAAATTCCCCCGAAAAGAAAGTCACGATAGGACTTATAGGAAAGCGCGACTACCTTGACGACTGCATTAAGAGCGTAAAGGAATCGCTTTTCCACGCGGCCGTCACTTCTTGCAACGCCGAATTGGAAATAAAGAAAATCGACGCCGAAGGCTTGGAGCGCAGCCGCGACGCAAAGACAGCCCTTGCCGGCCTTGACGGAATCGTAATCCCAGGCAACATGGGAAACCGCGGCTTCTTGGGCCTCTTGGCCGCCGTAAAATACGCGCGCGAAAACAAAATCCCTTATCTTGGAATCGACTTGGGAATGCAACTTATGGCCATCGAAGCGGCGCGAAACCTTGCCAAGTGGGAAGACGCCGACTCGACCGAATTCATCCAAAACACAACCCACCCAATCGTAAGCTTGCCCGAAGAGCAGGCGGGCCTTTCCGCCTCGGGCCTTATGAAGCTTGGAGCCAGCGAAGTCAAAATCACAAAGGGCTCAAAGCTCAACGCCATTTACAAAAAGACTGCCGTCTTGGAGCGCCACCGCAACAAGCATTCGGTTGACCGCCGCTACATAGAAACGCTCGAAAGCCTTGGCCTTTGCGCCACGGCCTCAAGCGCCGCCGACGGACAAATCGAAGCCTTTGAGTGGAGCGACCATCCTTGGGGAATCGGCGTCCAGTACCACCCCGAATTTGTCTCCCGACCGGTCAAGCCGCATCCGCTTTTTACCGCTTTTATTCAGGCGGCATTGGAGAAATAAGGCTTTTGCGCCGATAATTTAAAAATGAAGTTTTTTCGAATAACCCAAATTGTCCTTCTCGTTTTGGCCGCCGCCTCTTGCAGCGTCAATTACGACAACATTTACGACACCGAGGGAACCGTTCCCGAACTGATGTTGGATGAGGCGGTCTTTAAGCGAATAAAGGACAGCAAGGTTAGCTCGGAGATTCAAAGCAAGCGGCTTGAAGAATTTAAGGACGGGGGGACCGTTCTTGCCCAAGAAATTCAGTTTGAAAGCAAAGACGACGAGGGCAAGGTCAATTCTTTTGGAAACGCCGGCTTGATGAAGGCCGACACAAACAACGAAGTCTACGAATTTTACCAGGGAATACATATCGAGGCTCCCGAAAGGGGCTTTGTCATAGACGGAGAGAGCCTCCGTTGGAACGGAAAGACCGAACAGTTGACAGGAGAGAAGGGCAAGCCCGTGACGATTAAAAAGGACGGCGTGACCCTTAGCGGAAGCGGCTTTTCGGCCAGCGCCATAAGCGAATCCTTCAGCTTTTCTTCGAATGTCGGCGGCTCTTATGTTGACAAAAAGGAAGACGAGGCTGGCCAAGAATGAAAAAGCCCGCTTTTTTTGCAGCCCTTTCATTTTGCTCCTTTTTTTTGACAGCCGCCCTTTGCGGCCCCATCTTTTCCGAAGAAATAACTTTTAAAGCCGAAACTATGAGCGGCCGCGCCGGCTCAAAGGAAGACACGACCCGTTTGGCCGGAAACGCCCATGTTTTGACCGAAACGATAGAAATACACGCCGATTCCATCGAGTTGAGCGGAAAAGAGTTTCGCTACGTTTCGGCCCAAGGAAACATAAAGGGCTCCTACAAGGAATCCAACCTAGAATTTGACTGCCAGGAGCTAAAATACGACCGCGAGTCCAAAATCGTGACCCTCTCCGGCGACGTAAAATTGATTGACATCGACAACGAGGTCACCGCCAGCGCCCAAATGATAGAATACAATTCCAACACCGACATAGCCGTTCTCCAAATAGAAGTGCGGCTTGAGCAAAAGAAAAACGTTTGCTCGTCGGCCTACGCGGTCTATCGCAAAAAAGAGCAAATGCTGGAATTGAACGGCAGCGCCAAGGTTGTCCAGGACGACGACTCCTTTGCCGCCCAGTCCATAACGTTCAACATGGACACGGAAGAAATCACTATGGACGGAAACGTCCACGGCTCGGTGACCGACGAAGCCAAAAAGCCCGCCAAGAAGGAAAGCGAAGAAAACGCCCAAGAAGGCCAGGAAGTTCAGGAAGGCCAAGAGGGCGGGCGAAGCCAAGAAAGCCAAGAAAGCCAGGAGGCCGCGAATGAATGACCATACGCTGAGGGTTTCCAGCCTTTACAAGTCCTTTGGCAAAAAGCAAGTCGTAAAAGGCGTTGACTTTTCGGTCAAAACAGGCGAGGTTTTGGGACTTTTGGGCCCCAACGGCGCCGGAAAAACGACTTCTTTCTATATGATAGTGGGCTTTTATCCGCCTACAAGCGGCGAAATCTTCCTTGACGAGGAGCGGATCACGCCATTGCCTATGTACAAGCGGGCCCAAATGGGAATTTCGTACCTTCCGCAGGAACCGTCGGTCTTTAGAAAGCTTACCGTCGAGGACAACATTTGGGCCATTTTGGAAACCCGCAAGGATTTGGACAACAAACAAAAAAAGGCCCTTTTGGAGGAGCTCATCGAGGAGTTTTCGATAACCAGAATCCGCCGCCAGTACGCCTACACCCTTAGCGGAGGCGAGCGCCGCCGCACCGAAATCGCCCGTTCCCTGGCCATAGCCCCAAAATTCCTGCTTTTGGACGAGCCTTTTGCCGGAATCGACCCGATAGCCGTGAGCGACCTTAAAAAAATGATTCAAATCCTCAAAAACAGGGGAATTGGCATCTTGATCACCGACCACAACGTCCGCGACACCCTGGAAATCACCGACCGCGCCATCATCATCAACAACGGCGAAATCATAGCCCAGGGCCAGCGGGACGAAATCCTCCAAAACGAGCAGGCCCGCAAAGTCTATCTTGGCTCTGATTTTTCTATGTAAAATTGAAAAAATCATTTGACAAAATGAACGTTGTCTGTTATTATGTAAAATAAGAATTACTATAAACAGAATCAGGAGAAAAAGTATGAATAATCTAGTATTATTTATAGCTCTCCCGCTTGCTGGTGTGGTTCTTGGATGGACAATTCGCTGGCTGTATGCCAGATTTCAATTATCTGCGTCAGAACAAAAAGCTGAACGTTTAAGACAGGATGCAATTAGAGAAGCTGAAGCCCAGAAAAAAGAAATTTTGCTTAATGCAAGAGATGAACTCCTTCAGGAAAAGAAACAACAGGAACGGGAATATCGGGAGCTGCGCGCGGAAGTGCAGCGCTACGAGGCGCGCGTAAGCCACAAAGAAGAGTTGATTGACCAACGCTCCGCCCAGTACGACAAGCAGGACAAGGAATTTGTCGAAAAGCTTGCCGCTTTGCAAAAGCGCGAGGGCGTTGTCCAGGCGCAGGAAGAGGAATACAGGCGCGAATTGGAGCGCATTTCCGGCCTTACTGTGCAGGAAGCCAAAGACCTTATCATAAGGAATTTGGAAAACGACGCCCGCCACGACGCGCAGGCCTTGCTTAACAAGGTTGAGCAGGAATCCCAGTTGAACGCCGAAAAAAAGGCGCGCGACATCCTTGTTTCCACAATTCAAAGAATAGCCACGGAGACTA
>JAFZLA010000091.1 GCA_017551705.1 Treponema sp. | reverse complement strand
GCAAGGACTATTTTGAAAACAATTCCAGCGTCAAGAACGCCTACAATTTCGCGCGGGCAGCCCTGCACTTCTATTCACACGCATAAAAAACGGCCGCCCAACAGGGCGGCCGCAATTTTAGGCTTAAAAAGATGTCCGGGTCAAGCCCGAACATGACAGCGCTTATTTTGTCGCGCCGGGGATTTCCTTTTCAAACTCAGGATTTCCGTGGGTGTAGCTGGGAAGAATCTTGGGAGAAACCGCGTTGCCCTTGATTTTGGCTGTGGCGCGGGCCTTTTCAAAATTCTTTACGTGCTGGAGCGAAAGGGTCTTGCTAAGCTTAATCTTCTTGTACATCTTTCCGGCTTCGATTCCGGCTTCGCGTCCAAATACGACTACGTCAAGCAAGCTGTTTCCCATCAAGCGGTTTGTTCCGTGAACGCCGCCGCTGGCCTCGCCGGCGACCAACAAGTTCTTTACGTTGGTGTGGCAAGTCTTGTCAATCTCAACGCCGCCGTTCTGGTAGTGCAATGTCGGGTAAACCAAAATCGGCTCCTTGCGGATGTCGATTCCGTACTTGATGAACATCTTGTACATGGCTGGGATTGACTTGAGGATTGTTCCCTCTCCGTGAATCATCTCGATCATCGGAGTGTCAAGCCAAACGGCGGGCTGAACGTCGTTGTCAACGCCGCGGCCTTCGCGAACTTCGCGGATGATGCCAGAGGCGTTTACGTCGCGAGTCTCAAGCGGGTGAATGTAAACTTCGCCGTCCTTGTTGATGAGCTTGGCTCCAAGCGAGCGGACTTTTTCCGTTACGAGCTTTCCAAGAATCTGGGTCGGGTAAGCGGCTCCGGTCGGGTGGTACTGCAAAGAGTCCTGGTAAAGCAACTTGGCTCCAGCGCGGTAGGCGATTACAAGGCCGTCGGCCGTGGCGCCGTAGTGGTTTGACGTGGGGAATCCCTGGTAGTGCATGCGTCCAGCGCCGCCGGTTGCGATGATGACAACCTTGGCTTTTGCGATGCGGATTTCGCCAGTTTCGATGTTCATCAAAACGGCGCCGCAAGCCTCGCCCTTCTCGTTCTTGATGATTTCAATCGCGGCTGTAAAGTCAACGACCGTTATTTTGTCTTTGCGGTTGAATGTTTCGTCGCGGAGAGTGCGCATGATTTCGGCGCCTGAGTAGTCTTTGCAAGCGTGCATTCTCTTGCGGCTTGTTCCGCCGCCGTGCGTCGTTACCATAGTTCCGTCGGCTTCTTTGTCAAATTCCACGCCAAGGTCGTTGAGCCATTTGATTACTGACGGCGCCTTGTTTACCAATGTGTAAACCAATTCGGGCTTTCCGTCAAAGTGGCCGCCGCCAAAAGCGTCAAGGTAGTGCTGGGCCGGAGAGTCGTTGGGCTTGTCGGCAGCCTGGATTCCGCCTTCGGCCATCATTGTGTTGGCGTCGCCAACGCGCAATTTTGTCACAAGCAAAACTTTGGCGCCGGCTTCGCTGGCCATGATTGAGGCGCTGGTTCCCGCTCCGCCGCCTCCGATTACCAAAACGTCGGTCTCGTAGTCGATGTGGGTAAGGTCGATTTTCTCCGGCTCGATGCGGGGCTTGGCCTGCAACATCTCCGCCAATTCAATCGGAGCCTTTTGTCCCTTGTTGGGGCCAATCTTAAGCTCGGTGAACTGCTTTTTGATGCGGTCCGGGTGGAACTTTAGCAAAAGGTCGTCTTTTTCTTCGGCAGTAAGACGAGCGTGTTCAAACTTCAAGTTGGCTTCGCGTTTTTTGGCCACGATTTTCGCGGCTTTGTCAAGATAATTTCCGTACATTTCTATCCTCCGTCTTACTTTTCGATGTCGCGAGTGTTATACAACTCTTTGATTTTGGCCAAAGGCAGCTTCATCATCTTTTGAATGGCGGCCTCGCACTTGCCCTTGTCGATTTCGGCGACGCGGTCCAAGAGGTGCTGGCTCTGCGGCTGCAAATACTTTCCGTTGATGCGGCGGGCAAGTTCGGCAACCTGCGGGTGGCTGATTCCGGCCGGGCAGCGGCTAGAGCAGCATCCGCACATAACGCAGTCAAACGAAAGCTCGGCGCACTTGGCAAAGTCTCCGCGCTGGGCGTAGGCGATGTACTGCATTGTGTTGAGTTCCTGCGGACAGGCGCGTGTGCAGGCGTTGCAGCCGACGCAAGAGTAAATCTCGGGATAAAGCTGCATCATCACAGACTGCTCGGGCTTGATCTTGTTGATGTCGTAAACCTGCTTTACAAGCGGGAAGAACGGAAGCGTAGCGATGTACATTCCGTTCTCAACCTTTGTGGAGCAAGCCAAGCCTGTGTAAAGCTCGTTGCTTCCCTGGATGCGGTAAATTGTGGCGCAAGCGCCGCAAAAGCCGTTGCGGCAGCCGCATCCGCGCTTAAGCTGGTAGCCGGCGTATTCCATAGCGTTCATGATTGTAAGCTCAGCCGGAACGTCGTATTTTTTTCCAAAAATGTAAATTGTGGCCATCTCTCTTTGTTCTGCCATTTTCTATCTCCTATTAGTATTCAGGCGGCAAATCCGCCAGCTGCGTAAAACTGAACACAGGGCCGTCTTTGCAGACGAACTTGTTTCCAACATTGCACCTTCCGCACTTTCCGATTCCGCACTTCATGCGCATCTCAAGCGTTGTAAAGACGTTGTCGTCCTTAAAGCCAAGCTTTTTAAGAGCGTCAAGCGACAAGTGAATCAAAATCGGCGGGCCGCACATAATGACAGTCATGCTGGGATCGGGATTCATCTCGGTCACGTAAGGCGGAACAAAGCCTACGTGTCCGTCCCAGCCGTCTTCGGCGCGGTCAATCGTCAGGTCAAGCTTGAGGTTGGGGGCGTGGGCCCATTCTTCCTGAAGCTGCTTTAGGAACACAAGGTCGGCCTTGCTGCGCGAACCGTAGATGACCTGGATTTTGCCGTAGTCCGATCGGTGGGCAAGCATGTAGTCGACTACGGAGTGAACCGGAGCCAAACCGATTCCGCCGGCGATTACCAAGATGTCCTTGCCTTTGAACGTCGTGTCAACGGGGAATCCGTTTCCAATCGGGCCGCGAACGCAAATCTGCGTTCCGGGCTTTGCGGCGTGAAGCCAGCTTGTGACGCAGCCGCATTTTTTGATTGAGAACTGTTGGTATTCCTGCACTGTCGGAGACGAAGTGATAGAGATCATCGACTCGCCCACTCCGGGAACAATAAGCATCGCGCACTGGCCGGGCTTGTGCTCAAAGAGCTTTTTGCCGTCCAAGCCGACAACGCGGAAAGACTTTACGTCGGGAGTTTCGTCGAACATTTCTTTGATTACTCCGACATACGGAATAAATGATTCTTGCTCTAGCATTACTTTCCTCCCAAGTCGGCTTCGTTAAAAGCCTTGATTACTTTTACGATGTTCATGTGAATCGGGCAGCTGTCCAAGCAGCGGCCGCAGCCTACGCACATAAACAATTTTTCGTGGGCCATCGGGTAGTAAACCAACTTGTGCATAAAGCGCTGGCGGAACCTTTCCTTTTGAGTAAGGCGAGGATTGGCGGCCGCCATCTGGGTAAAGTCGGAATACATGCAAGAGTCCCAAGTGCGGCTCTGCTCGATTCCGTGGCCGGTGTCGTAGTCGCGGACGTCAAAGCACATGCACGACGGGCAAACGTAGGTGCAAGTTCCGCAGCCAAGGCAGGACTCGCTAAGCTTTTCCCAAACAGGCGCGTTGAAGAGCGTCATCATCGGCATGTCCTTGAATTTGCTCAAGTCCAAATGCGCGAACGGAAGCTTTTCTATCTTTGCCTTGATAGCCTTCTTTTCCGCGTCAACCGCGGCGGCGTCCTTTTCTTTGAGGGCGCCCTTTACGCTGTCCAAGAACTTTTTGCCCTTGTCGCTGTTGGCGTTAAAATAGTAGTCGCCGCCGGCAAGCCAAGCGCTTACGTCGCCCGCGGGATTGGCCGCGTCCAAGTCGTAGCTTGAGCAAAAGCAGTTTTTGTCAGGCTCTGAGCAAGCGAGCGTCACAATAATGCCGTGGTCGCGGCGGTTCTTGTAATAGCTGTCGGTCGGAGTCATCTCCAAGTAAACCTTGTCAAAAATGTCAAAGGCCTTGGCGTCGCAAGCGCGGACACCAAACACCACAAAGTCCTCCAACTCTTTGCGGGGGTCTTGGACTGTGATGTTTCCGTCCTCGATTTTGTAGCCGACCATTTTTTCGGTCTTGGGGAAGAAAAAGTCCTTGGCGCTGCGGACTGTCTTTAGCGCTCCGGAAAGTTTTGTTCCCTTTTGCCATTTTTCAAAGTTGGCCTTGCCGCTCGCGTTGTCAACGGGGAGGTAAAGCGTCTTTGTCTTGGCAATCGCTTCAAAGAGCGAATCGATTTTGTCTTTTGATACGCTAAGCATTAGTCTTGGCCTCCTTCTTCTTCGGGCGAGCGTTCCCAAACAACGCTCGGCTCCGCGTCGCCCGCTGTCCAAGTGAGCATCGGCGGCTTGGTCTCCATGTCGCTTCCTGCGATGTAGGGTCCGTAGATTTCGTCGATGTCCTTGACAAACTTGCGGTTGAGCAAGTGGAGCGGAATGTGCTCGGGGCAAACGCGCGAACATTCGCCGCAGTCAGTGCAGCGGCCGGCAACGTGCCAGGCGCGGATGATGTGGTAAAGGCTTTCTTCAAACGGAACTTGCGCCACCTTTTGGCTTGTGTACAAGTTGTTGTTGTCAAACACGCACTTTTCGCAAGTGCAGGCCGGGCAAACGTCGCGGCAAGCGTTGCAGCGGATGCAGCGGGCAAATTCGTTTTTCCAGAATTCGTGGCGCTCGTCGGCGCTCATGGCGGCGATTTTTTCAACGCCCTCAAAGCGCGCGGCGTCTCCGATCGCCTCTTCCCTAGCCTTTCCAAACGCTTCGTCGTAAATGACGTGCTTTTTGTTGCGGCAATGGTCGCAGCCCTCGCCTTCCTTAACGTCTGGGTCCATCTCGCAAGCGCAAGGAACGGCCACAACGTAAACGTCGTCGCGCGCGATTCTGTTTTCCTTTAACAGTTGGCAGAACGAGTGCGAGTCGCCGGGCTTCATGAATACCAAAACCTTTTCCTGCGGAATTGGCTTGTCGACCGCGTTGGGGTCGCGCTGCTTGGCCATCGCGTTGTTAGTCTTTGTGGTGGTCTTGGCAGTCTCGATGGCGCGAGTAATCTTTACCAAATACTTTGAAAGGTTGGCCTTGCAAAATTTGTTAAAGACAAAATTCTTTTCCAAGTCGGCCGCGTCCTTAAAGGTAGAAGGAGTCACGTCTTCGTCAAAGAGTCCGCGCCTCCAGCCGATTACGGTCTGAACCGCGCCGCTGGCCAATTTTTCTTTGGCAAGCTTAATCAAATCGGAAGTTAGTTCTTGCATCGGACGTCCTCCAATTTTTTGTTTTCGCCAAGAGAAGTTATTTTGGCTACAAAGTCATTCATAATTCCGGCAAAGCGGACGCCTTCCGCCGCCGAACACCATTCAACTCTTGTGCGGGCCTTTTCGATTCCCAAAAAGTCAAGCATACTGAAGAGCAACGTCATTCTTCTGCGGGCAAAGTAGTTTCCCGTAGAATAGTGGCAGTCGCCCGGGTGGCAGCCGCACAAAATCACTCCGTCGGCTCCGCGCTGGAAGGCTCTCAAAATAAAGAGCGGATTCAAGCGGCAAGAGCACGGAATGCGGATAATCTTTACGTTGGCCGGATACTCCAAGCGGTTGTTGCCCGCAAGGTCGGCTCCGGCGTAGGAACACCAGTTGCAGCAAAAGGCCACAATTCTTGGCTTCCACTCTGTGTTTGTTGTTACGTTCTCGCTCATAGTACTGCGTCAACCTCCGCCAAGATTTGTTTGTTGCTAAAGCCCTGCAAGTCCATGGCTCCGCTAGGACAGGCGACGGTGCAAGCGCCGCAGCCCTGGCACATGGCCGAATTGACTTGGCTGACATGGCGCGTGATTGTCGTGCGGTTGGGGCCTCTAAAGTCTTTGTCGATATAGCTGATGGCTCCGTAAGGACAAACGTTGGCGCACTGGCCGCAGCCGTTGCAAGCGTTCTCGTCGGGCTTTGCCGTGCAAGGATTGTTCTTAAGCTTGTCTTTGATCAACAAGCAGATGGCCTTTGCCGCAGCTCCTGATGACTGGGCGACGGTTTCGGGAATGTCCTTGGGTCCAAGGCAGGCGCCGGCCAAGAAGATGCCCGCCGTTGGGCTTTCTACCGGGCGAAGCTTTACGTGCGCTTCCAAGAAGAAGTCGTCGTTGTCCATAGAAGTCGTCAACATCGTGGCAAGCGGGCGGGCTGTTTCGTCGGCTTCCAAAGAGCCTGCCAAAACAACCATGTCCGCTTCGATGTGAACTTGCTTGTTCAAAATCAAGTCGCTTCCCTGAACGTCAAGCTTTCCGTTGGCTTGCGGAGTGACTTTTCCTACCATGCCCTTGATGTAGTGAACGCCGTACTGTTCCACGGCTCGGCGGTAGAATTCGTCAAACTGCTTTCCGGGAGTTCGAACGTCAATGTAGAAGACGTAGCATTCTGTGTCCGGCCAGTGGTCGCGGGTAAGGATGGTTTGCTTGGCTGTGTACATGCAGCAAACCTTTGAGCAATACTGGTTGCCCTTTCCTTCCGCCGAGCAGCGGCTGCCGACGCACTGGATGAATACGATTTTCTTTGGCGCCACGCCGTCGGAAGGCCTCAAGAGGTGTCCGCCTGTCGGGCCGGAGGCGTTCATCAAGCGCTCGTATTCCAAAGAAGAAACAACGTCCTTGCTAAGTCCGTAGCCAAGCTCGGCGTAGGGCTTGAGGTCGATCATGTTGTAGCCTGTGGCCACGACAATCGCGCCGTATTTTTCGGTAATCACTTCGTCCTTGGCGTTAAAGTTGATCGCTCCGGCGCCGCAAACCTTTTGGCACATTCCGCAAACGTTGTCTTTGCCATTGGCAAGCGCCTTCATGTGCAAGCAGTAGTTTGCGTCAATCGTCGCGATTTTTGGAACCGCCTGCGCGAACGGAATGTAAACGGCAGTCTTGTTGTTAAGGTTGAGGTTGAAGTCGTTGGGAACTTTCTTCATCGGGCACTTCTCTGTGCATTCGCCGCAGCCCGTGCACTTTGTCTCGTCAACGTAGCGGGCCTTGCGCTTGATGTCAACCGTAAAGTTTCCGATGTAGCCAGTCACATTCGTCACTTCGCTGTAAGACAAAATGCGGATGTTGGGGTTCTGGCCTACTTCGGTCATGCGCGGAGTTACAATACAAGAAGCGCAGTCCAATGTCGGGAATGTCTTGTCCAACATGGCCATCTTTCCGCCGACCGTCGGCTTTTTCTCAACCAAGTCAACCGGGAAGCCGGCCTCGGCAATGTCGAGCGCGGCCGTTATGCCCGCGATTCCGCCGCCAATTACAAGCGCGCGCTTTGTCATCGGGGTTTCGCCCGGAGTCAGCGGCGTGTCCAAAATTGTTTTGGCGATGGCGGCTTTTCCCAAGGCGACGGCCTTTGTGGTGGCCTCGGCCATGTCCTTCATTACCCAAGAGTCTTGCTCGCGGATGTTTGCGATTTCGACCTTGTAGGGATTGAGGCCGGCGCGCTCGGCGCAAGCCCTAAATGTTTTTTCATGCATTCGCGGAGAGCAAGAACAAAGAACAACTCCCGTAAGCTTGTCTTCTTTGATGCGCTCCTCGATCATCGCTTGTCCGGCGGAAGAGCACATGTAAGTGTAGTGGGTTGAATAAACCACTCCGGGAACTTTTCCCAGTTCTTCCGCGACCTTGGCTACGTCTACCGTGCCGGCAATGTTAGTGCCGCAGTGACATACAAAAACACCAATTCTTTCCATCTGTCCCTGCTCCTATTTTTTGTATTTCCTAAAGGCGCTGACAATCGCCTGCTGGGGAATCTCTTTGTCCAAATAAGCGGGAACGTCGTCCGCCGACAAGTGGCGGTTTCCGCGCTTGCGCTCCACAACGTCGCGAACGGCCTGAACCAGCTTTGCAGGCTCAACTTGGCGCGGGCAGCGCTCCAAGCAGGCAAAGCAGCTAAGGCAGGCGTAAATCGATTTTGACTGCAAGAGCTTTTCGATTTCGCCGTTCTCGACCATTTGAACGAACTGGTGCGGGTGCCATTCCATCGCGTCATAGTTGGGGCAAGTGCCTGAGCACTTTCCGCAAATCATGCACTTCTTTGGATTGACGCCGCTGACATTGAGGATTTCTTCCTTAACTTGCTCGATTTCTGACTTAAGCAATTTTTTCCTCCTTGATCAGCTTTAGGGCCTTTTCCTTTACGCCGAGCGCTTCGGCAAGGAGTTCCGAAAAGTAAATCACGTCAAGGCCGCTCTCGCCCTTGTTCTTGATCAAGTTGTACTTGCAAAGCGGGCAGCTAGTCACCAAGAGCTCGGCTCCCATGTCGGAAGCGTTGCCAAGAATTTTCTTTGTTCTTTCCTGCGGAATGGCCGGGTCGTCGAACATCGTGTAGGCGCCGCAGCATTCGTTGCGCTGGGCGTAGATTACGGGAGTGGCGCCGATGGCCTTGATAAAGTCTTCCAAAATCTGCGGATTTTCGGGGTCGTCAAATTTGAGCGCGCTGGCGGGGCGCAACAAAAGACAGCCGTAGTAGGCGCCGATCTTTTTTCCTGTCAAAGGATTTTTGACGGCGGCCTTGACTTTGTCCCAGCCCACCTTGTCGCGCAAAACTTCCAAAAAGTGGACGACGTTTGTCTCGCCATGGTATTCGACGTTGTCTTTGGCAAGGTAGTTGTTGGCCTTGAGCGCAAAGTTCTCATCGTTAAGCGCGTCGTTGTTCACTTGCTTGAGCACGTTGTAGCAGGCGGAACAGAGGGTGACAAGTTCGCGGCCCGAGTCTTTGGCGGCGGCCAAAGCGCGGACAGAAGAAAGCTTTTGCGCCACCTCGTCCTTGGCCGTCGGATAAACTCCGCCGCAGCACTGCCATTCAGGAATTTCCTCAAGGGCAAATCCCAAGACTTCCGCCGACACGCGCGCGTAAGCGTCAAGGTCTTTGGCCTTGTTCTTTAGCGTGCATCCGGGAAAGTATGAATAAGTTGTGTTCTCCATAAAGATTCCTTTTATCGTTGAATCGTCCGGCTGGGCCGGACAATGACATTTACTTGCCTTGCGGGAAGGCCATCGCTTCCGGCTTAAACACTTTGTCAAACTCGGCGGCGGTCAAGAAGCCAAGGCCGACGCAAGCCTCTTTGAGCGAAATGTTTTCGTCAAAGGCCTTGTGGGCTGTCTTGGCGGCGTTCTCGTAGCCGATGTAGGGATTGAGCGCGGTGACAAGCATGAGCGAGTTGTAAAGGTTGTGCTTCATCTTGGCTTTGTCGGCCTTGATTCCAACCGCGCAATTCTTGTTAAAGCTGAGCATGGCCTCGGCCAAGAGGCGCGCGCTCTGGATAAAGTTGTAGGCGATTACCGGCATGAAAACGTTCAGCTCAAAGTTGCCCTGGCTGGCGGCAAAGCCGACGGCCGCGTCGTTACCCATAACCTGAACGGCGACCATCGTGACGGCCTCGCACTGGGTGGGGTTGACCTTTCCGGGCATGATTGAAGAGCCAGGCTCGTTCTCGGGAATGCGAATCTCGCCAAGGCCGTCGCGCGGACCAGAAGCCAGCCAGCGAACGTCGTTGGCGATTTTCATCATGTCGGCGGCCAAAGCTTTGATCGCGCCGTGGGCAAAGACCAATTCGTCCTTGCTTGTAAGGGCGTGGAACTTGTTGGGCGCGGTGACAAATTTTTTGCCGGTCAACTTTGAAACGCACTCGGCGACTTTTTTGTCAAAGCCCTTAGGCGCGTTGAGCCCCGTTCCTACAGCGGTTCCGCCAAGAGCAAGCTGCTTGAGATAAGGCAAAGAGCTTTCGAGCATCTTGCGGTCGCGCTCCAAGCTTGTTCTCCAGCCGCTAATTTCCTGGCCAAAAGAAATCGGAACGGCGTCCTGCAAGTGGGTGCGGCCGCTCTTTACGATTTTCATGTTTTCTTTTTCAAGCTTTTTGAAAGTCGCCACAAGAGTGTCGATCGCGGGGAAGAGTTTGTCTTCGATAGCGAATACGGCTGAGATGTGGAGAGCCGTCGGGAACGTGTCGTTTGACGACTGGCTCATGTTGATGTCGTCGTTGGGGTGGCAAAGCTTTTTGCCCGCGATTTTGTTGGCGCGGTTGGCGATTACCTCATTGGCGTTCATGTTACTCTGCGTGCCGCTGCCCGTCTGCCATACGACAAGCGGAAAGTGGTCGTTGAGCTCGCCGCTGATGACTTCGTCGCAAGCCTTGCTGATGGCCTTGAGTTTTTCGGCGGTCATCTTTTGCGGCTTGAGCGCGTTGTTGGCCATAGCGGCGGCCTTTTTGAGGTAGCCGAATGCCTTTGTGATTTCGCGCGGCATAGTCTCGATTCCGACGCCAATCTCAAAGTTTTCGTGGCTGCGCTCTGTCTGGGCGCCCCAGTATTTGTCGGCGGGAACTTTCATCTCGCCCATTGAATCATGTTCAATTCTAAATTTTTCTGCCATCATGCGTTCCTTAGAAATTAACCTGCTTGATTACGTCCTTGAGGCAGTCGGCGCTGTGGCGGAGCTTTTCAACTTCGTCGTCGGCAAGCGGAACGGCGATGTGGCCCTTGATTCCGTTGCAGCCTACCAAAGTCGGGATTGAAAGGCAAACGTCGCTGATTCCGTACTCGCCGTTCATCATTGAAGAGATTGTCAAGACAGAGTCGGTGCCGTAGTTGAGCGCTTCTACCAAGTCGGCTGTCGTCGTGGCGATTCCGTAGTTGGTGAACTTTTTGGCGGCGATGATGATTCCGCCTGACTTGCGGATATAGTCCTCAACGTCGTTCTTGTCAAAGTCAGGAAGCTTTGTTCCTGTGAAAGACTTGGCGAATGAGTCTACCGGAATGGAACCGATGTTGGCCAAAGACCACGGAACGAAAGAAGAGTCTCCGTGCTCGCCAAAGACGTAGCCGTGAACGTTTGTGGCGCCTACCTTGTATGTCTCGGCGATGCGGGCGCGGAAGCGGGCTGTGTCAAGCAAAGTGCCGGTGCCAAAAATGCGGTTGGCCGGAATGCCGCTTGTCTTTACAAACTGGTATGTCAAAATGTCAACAGGATTGGCGACGATTACGTAGAGCGCGTCGGGGCAAGCCTTGGTGACCAAAGGAATGACGCTCTTTGTGATGTCAACGTTGGTCTGCGTAAGGTCAAGGCGCGACTGGCCGGGCTTTCTTCCAACGCCCGAAGCGAAAATGACGATGTCAGATCCCTTGGCGTCCTCGTAGTCTCCGTCGCGGACAGAGATGGGGCCGACAAAAGGAGTGGCCTGGCGAATGTCCATAGCCTCGCCCATCGCCTTGTCTTTGACGATGTCGATGATGACGATTTCAGACGCCAACTGCTTCAACGTAAGGGCGTAAGCGACTGTCGAGCCTACCTGCCCCGCTCCAATGATGGTGATTTTCTTTGCCATACAATCTCCTGCAAATTCCGATATAGAATTTAATTTTTGTGAACTATAGTTTTTGGCTATAACCGTAAAGACAAAAGATTTCCGCCTTTTAAAGCCATAACCCCAATAAAAGTATAAACCCATTGCGGAATTTTGTTAATAAGAGAATGTCAATATATATGTAGAATTTTAGCAAATTCCTGCATTTTTGGCGTTTATTGTGAAATTAATCACATAATATCCGCATAAATTAGCGTGCGCTAACCAAAAAGCCGCCAATTCCGAGCGGAGCAAAAAAAAACCGCCCTAATCAGGCGGTTTACTGTGATTTTTTTCACGAAAAATGTGTCAGGGAGCCGCGTTTTTATTCAACTTCCGTAACAGAGCTGATGACGTCAAAGGCGTCGATAAAGCCGGTGTCGCTGACAGTCTTTTGCGCTTGCGGCGACATGTTCATAAGGTAAAGGCGCTTTCCAACCTCGCGGCCGTCGTTAAAGGCCGCGAACAAAACGCCCATTCCAGACGAATCGATTTCAAAGACGTTGGACAAGTCCAGCACCAAGTTTGTCTCTTGGATTATCGAGTAAACGCGGTTTTGAAATTCGGTCAAAGTGTATGAGTTTATGGCTCCGTTCAATTCAAGAAGAATATAGTTGGCGCCTTTTTTTTCAGTTATTGTTAACGCTTCCATTTTTTTTCAACCTCCAAAAAGTACCGCTTTTTGCGGCTTATGCGGCTAGCGATGCCTTATGGTCAAGAAGCAGTCTCCGTGCCGCTGTCCTCTTCGTCGCTGACGGTCTGGCTGTCTTTGTCCAAGTATCTGATCATCGTAACGGTGATGTCGTCGTCAAGCTCTTTTGCCATAAAGCGCTTTAGGTCGTCGAACAAGAACGAGCACATGCGCATTCCGCTGTACATATAGTTGTCGGTCATCGACTTTTTGATGCGGTCCTTTCCGTACTGTTCGCCGCGGAGCGAATGGCTGTTGATGAGGCCGGCGGTTGTTATCGCGATTACGTCGCCCGCGTTGAGCTTGATTTGCTTTACTTTTAGGAGCGGGCTTATGTCCTTTACAAAGCCCAAGACATAGCCGTTGCCTTGGATTTCGATTACGTTGTTGTAGGCGCGGGTGTACAAAAGCATTGTCGGAATTCCGCAGTTGATGTAATACAAGGTGTCGGTCTCAAAGTCGATCAAGCAGAAAATGCCGGCAAAGAAGGTTCCCTTTGGCAAGCTAAAGCGGATGAACTGGTTGACCTTTGAAACGAGCTTTTTAAAGTCGTGAGTTGAGTTGAGGTAAGTGCGGATGATCGACTTTAAGATGACCATGCTCATTGAGGCCGAGATGCCCTTTCCGCTCAAGGCGCCGGTGACAAAAATGTGGCGGTTTTCGTTCAAGCGGATAAGGTCGACAAATTCGCCTCCGATGTTGTGGGCGGGAACCATCAAATAACCAACGTCCATTTTTGGATTGTTGATTGGATCCATGTTTTCCTGGATTGAAGTGATGATCTGCGCCGACATGCGGATTTCGCGGTTGACGGTTCCGACTACCGAAGCGTTTGCGATGTTGCTCATGTAGTAACCGAACACGAAGAAGTAAGAGTACAGTTTGTCGAAGATTTGCTTGTCGTATTCGTCGTAGCTGGCTCCGCCGCGCTTTTCTCCCAAGGCGATCACACCCACCAAGTGGCGGCCCTCGTTCAAGATGATCAAAACTTCCGCTCCGACAGTCTTGAAGAAAGCGTTGATTTCGGCGGTCTTTTGCTCAAGCGCGAATATGCCGCCGGCTTCGTTCTTTAAGAAAATGTTCAGTCCTTGCTCGCGGATAGCGTCAAGGCCGGGATCGTTGGCGGCCAGCGTGGGCTTGGTTCCCTTGCTGGCGAACACAGTGTTGAGCTCGTTGTTGCCGCCGGCGATCAAAACTTTCATCGAGCCGACGTTGGCCCGGTTTTGGAAAATTTCAAAAAGCTTTTTGCAAATGTCGCCCGTTTCGTCGTTGTAGTCAATCGCGGCCAAGTCGGCTTCAAACGCCGCTCCGTAGTTTGTGGAACGGAAGGACGAAAGCTTTGAGAAGGCCGCGGCAAAAAGGCGGCCGGCGGTTATTACCGCAAAGGCTACCAAGAAGACCACAGTCGTGTACAAATTCTTTGACGTCTCGTAAATCGGCCTCAAGCCTACAAAGAACAAGGCTCCTACAAAGGCCGGAATGGCGTACTTAATAAAGTTGACCAAGAAGCCTGAAAACAAGGTGAGAGTGTCATAGATTTTGTCCTGCACCGAAATGCGGGTCAAGAAAGTCATAAAAATTGCTAAGATGCCGGTGTAAAGCGAAATCATCATCGGAAGCATTTCGGCGGTAAAGACCAGCGCAAAGCTTGAAACCCACGCGAACACAAGGGCCGCAAAGAACAAGAGCGAGCGCTGGAAGGCTTGCCTTGAATTTGAATTCTCCGCGCTGAGAAGCATAAGCAAAGAGCTCATTCCGGGCAAGAAGAAAACAAAGATTCCAAAATACAAGCGAAGCCAAGTTATCGGAAAGAAGTTGGCCAACTCGCCTTTTAACAAAAGTTCGGAGCTAAACTCAAAGCGCGTGTAGTCAGTGACAGTAATTTTTGACGAGGAGATGTAAAGAGCGGCGATAACAAAAGCAAATTCAAAGAAAGAGAAAAGCCTTCCGCGCTTGAATGTCGTTCCCAAAAAGTAAAACGAAACTATGATGTATATGAGGCCTATCAAGAACAGCATTGTGTGTTCCAAGAAAACGGTGAAGCGCTCGGGACCCCACAAAATCATAATCATCGTCAAAACCATCAAGACAGTCGTAAAGGCCGAAAGCAACACAATGTTTACAAGTGAGTTTTCGTTCCTCATGTTCTTTGTGTTCACGTTGAACGAAGACCACGCCAGATAAGCGGCTATTCCAATATTTAAAAGTATGTAAATCATCAGCCTACCACCTTTGTAACCATCATAGTAATGTCGTCGTGCAATTTGTTTTCGCCCTTGTAGTCAAAAATCAGCTTTACGACGTCGTCGACAAATTCTTGCGGCATCTTCGCGGCGCTCTTTGTGATTGTCTGCTTGTACAACTCAGTGTCGCCCAACTCCACGCCCTCTTCGTTCATCACTTCCGAAACGCCGTCCGACGCGAACAAAATCAAGTCGTCGCGGAAGAGGCGGCGCTCGTCCATGTGAACGTTGTCCAAATCGATGATTCCTACAACGCCGCAGTTGGAAGAAAGCGGCTTGATTGTGTAGCCGTCCGGCGCTCTTGTTATGATCAAGGGGTCGGACATCGAAGCGTTGACGTAGCGGATCGTCATTTTTTGCGTGTCGACTACGCTGATAAAGAGAACGGTGTACTTGTCCTGAAGCTTCATGCTCTTGATGGCTTTGTCAATCGCGTAAACGATGGAAACCAAATTTTCCTTGTTTTCCATAATCTTGACGGTGTTCATTACCAAGCCCATAATAAGGGCGGCGGGCAAGCCTTTTCCCGAAACGTCTCCGAGCATCAAAAGAGTCTTGTGCTTGTCTATCGGAAGAGCCGTGTAGTAGTCGCCCGAAACGTTTACCAAGGGGCGGAAGTAAGCCGCCAATCTTAGGCGGTGCGGTTCGGGGAGCTGTTGGGGCAAGAAAAGCTTTTGCGTTTCGGCCAACTGTTCCCAGTCTTTGGAAAGCGAGGCGATTTCGGAAAGGTTGGCGATTGTCTCGGCTCTTTTTCTAAAGCGGACAAACTCGTCGAACAATTCCTTGTAAATGCCTGTGTCAAAAAGACGCGTGTATCGGCAGAAGATAAAGAAGTGGTGCTTGTTGGCGCAAAGGAAAAAGCCTCGCGCCTTTTTGTATGAAGACACTACGCCCAACTTGTCTCCGATAAAGTGGTAGCCGTCCTCCCATGAAACAGGAAAGTTTTGGTTGAGCGTTGTCACAGTCTTTTTGTCGCTTGTCAGCAAGTCCGTAGAAGAGTACAAAACATAGTCTTTTTCGGAATCTATGTACAAAACGGAACAGTCGGCCTTTCTTTCCAGAATTCTCTTTACAATTTCATAAAAGTCGTCCAATGAGTAGCAAAAGCGCAAGGCGTCGATGAATTGCTGCATGAACTTAGTCTCGCTCTTTTGCAGGACGTCTCGCTCCAGCTTTGCGTTCAAGGCGACCGCTCCGGCCGACATGATGGTCAAGCTGAACAAAAGCAACACGAATTCCAATATGATGAAATACGCGCTTTCAATTCCGGCGGTAATCGGCGGAAGAATGAAGCGCGAAACTATCAGAAAAAGCGCCACCGCTAGAATATTCGAAACTATAAAGACATAGATTTTTTTTGTTTTGAGCATAAAATCCCCTGAAAAGAATTCAGACTATTATAACACATTATCGGCAAAAAAGGGGAAAAAACGCGCTAAATTTTCGGATGTTCGGGTCAAGCCCGAACATGACAAATGGTCATTGCCGCGCTTGACGCGGCAACCTTACCTTGAAAGCTCGGAAAGTTTTAAAAGCTGCGGCTCTTTTGAGGCGGCCTCGGCTTCGGCAAAGGCTTCCAAAAGCTGCTTTTGCTTGGCGTTGAGCTTGGCCGGTATTTGAACCATGACTTTTATGTACAAATCGCCTTTTCGGCTGGCGGAAGCGATTCCCTCCCCCCTGACGCGCAAAAGCTTTCCGTTTTGGCAGCCGGCGGGAATTGGAATGTCAATCTTGCGGCCGTCAAGGGCGGTTATGGTGACCGTTGCCCCCAAAGCGGCTTGGGTCATAGAAATCGGAATGGCGCAATACAAGTCGCTTCCGCTGCGTTCGTAGCAGGCGTCGTTTTGAACATGGACAACGACTACCAAATCGCCCGGCTGGCCTCCGTCGCGGCCCGCGTCGCCCTGCTTGGGAATGACGATGCGCTTTCCGTCCTCAATTCCGGCCGGAATCGTGAACGAAACGACCTTGTTTTCCTTTTGATAGCCGGTTCCACGGCAAGATTTGCAAGGATGTTCTATTATTTGGCCGGTTCCGCGGCACTGGGGGCAAGTTTGCGCCACCGCGAAAAAGCCGCTGGAGCGCCTGATTTGGCCCATGCCGTTGCAGGCCGGGCAAGTCTTTTTGCCGGTTCCGGGCTCGGCTCCGGTTCCGTGGCAGGCCGAGCAGGCGGCGTTGTGGGCAAAGCGCAAGTCCTTTTTTACGCCAAAAACCGCCTCCTTAAAGGTGATTTCCAAATCGTATCTAAGGCTGGCTCCGTCGTTGTCGGACTGCCTTGACCTTCCGCCGCCAAAGCCTCCTCCAAAGCCGCCGCCAAAAATGTTGTCAAAAATGTCGCCAAAACCGCCGCCCATTCCTCCGAACAAGTCGGAAAAGTCATGGAAAGCGTGAGAGTACTGCGCGCCGCCGCCGCCGCCCATTCCGTCAAGGCCGGCCCAGCCGTATTGGTCATAGATAGGACGCTTTTGCTCGTCCGAAAGAACTTCGTAGGCTTCGGTGGCCTCCTTGAACTTTTCCTCGGCCTCTTTGTTGCCGGGGTTTCGGTCAGGATGGTATTTTACGGCCAACTTGCGGTAAGCCTTCTTTATCTCGTCGATGGAGGCGGTCTTTTCTATTCCCAATACTTCGTAACAGTCTCTTTTAGCTGACATCTTTCGCTCGTGTTTTATTATTCTTTACCTTAACTGCTTTTTCGAGCAGATTGCGCAAGCGGCGGACACGCCGCCCCTTGCGACACGGTTGTTCCACTTTATTTATCGTCGTGAACTTCGTAGTTGACGTCTTCGGCGCTGCCCTTGTCAAAGCCCGAAGATCCGCCGTTAGAGGCTCCAGCGCCCGCGTCGGCTCCCGGGTTGGGACCAGCGCCAGGATTGGCTCCCGCTCCGCCGGCGGCCTGCTGCTGCTTGTAAAGCTCTTCGGCAATCTTGTAAGAGGCCTGCTTGAGCGCCTCAGTCTTGGCCTTGATGTTGGCGGTGTCTCCGCCTTCAAGGGCCTTTTTGAGCTCGGCGATCGCGTCCTCAACCTTTTGCTTTTCGGCTCCGTTGACCTTGTCGCCCAATTCCTTGAGGGACTTTTCGGTCTGGTAAACCAAGCTGTCGGCCTCGTTCTTGGCGTCGACGGCTTCGCGCTTGGCCTTGTCGCTGGCGGCGTTGGCCTCCGCGTCCTTGACCATCTTGTTGATTTCTTCCTCGCTAAGGCCGCTGGAAGAAGTGATGGTGATGTGCTGGTCTTTTCCGGTTCCCTTGTCCTTGGCGCTTACGTTCACGATGCCGTTGGCGTCGATGTCAAAGGTGACTTCGATTTGCGGAACGCCGCGGGGAGCGGCGGGAATTCCGTCAAGGTTGAAGTTGCCCAAAGTGCGGTTTTGGTCGGCCATCTCGCGCTCGCCCTGCAATACGTGGATTGTGACGGCTGTCTGTCCGTCGGCGGCGGTAGAGAAAATCTGGCTTCTCTTGACCGGAATCGTCGTGTTGCGGGGAATGATTTTTGTGCAAACGCCGCCCATTGTCTCGATTCCCAAAGAAAGCGGAGTTACGTCAAGCAAAACGACGTCCTTTACGTCGCCCTGCAAAACGCCGCCCTGAACGGCCGCTCCGATGGCCACAGCCTCGTCGGGGTTGACCGAGCGGCTGCCCTCTTTGCCGAAAATCTCTTTAACAACGTCCTGAACTTTGGGCATGCGGCTTGAACCGCCGACCAAGAGGACTTCGTCAATCTTGTCGGCCGTCACTTTGGCGTCTTCCAAGGCGCGGCGGCAAGGCTCTTTTGTGGCCTCAAAGAGGTCTTCTGTCATTTGCTCAAACTGGGCGCGGGTCAAAGTCTTTTGCAAGTGCTTGGGGCCTGTCGCGTCCGCTGTGATGAACGGAAGGTTGATGGCTGTGGATGTCTGGGCAGAAAGCTGGATTTTGGCGTTCTCCGACGCTTCGCGGAGGCGCTGCAAGGCCATCGGGTCCTTGGAAAGGTCGATGCCTGTGTCCTTCTTGAACTCGTTGACAAGCCAGTCCATTATTCGGCGGTCCCAGTCGTCGCCGCCGAGGTGGGTGTTTCCGTTTGTAGACTTTACTTCAAATACGCCGTCGGCCAATTCCAAGATGGAAATGTCGAAGGTGCCGCCGCCCAAGTCGTATACGGCGATTGTCTTTTCTTTGTTCTGGTCCTTGTTGAAGCCAAAGGCCAAGGCCGCGGCTGTAGGCTCGTTGATGATGCGCTTTACGTCCAAGCCGGCGATTTTTCCGGCGTCCTTTGTGGCCTGGCGCTGGCTGTCGTTAAAGTAGGCAGGAACGGTGATTACGGCTTCGGTGACTTCGCTTCCAAGATAGTCCTCGGCGGTCTTTTTCATCTTCTGCAAGATGAAGGCCGAAATTTCCTGGGGGCTGAACTGCTTTTGGGCGCCGTTGTCTGTGACTTCGACGCGGCAGTCGGCTCCGTTGTCAATGATTGTATACGGAAGCTTGGCGGCCTCGCCGGTCAACTCGCCGTAGCGGTGGCCGATAAGGCGCTTGATTGAGTAAATCGTGTTTTTGGGGTTGGTCACCATTTGGTTTTTGGCCGGCGCTCCGACGATGCGGTCGCCCTGAGCCGTAAAGCCGACGATTGAGGGGGTCGTGCGTCCGCCCTCGGCGTTTTGGATGACGACAGGCTCGCCGTTTTCCATTACGGCGACGCAAGAGTTAGTCGTTCCCAAGTCAATTCCAATAATCTTTCCCATAATATTCTCCTATTCTTCTATATATTACTTATCTTTTGGCATGGTCACCATGACTTTTGCGTTTCTGATGACCTTGTCCTTAAGCTTATAGCCCTTAAGATAAACTTCCTTCAAGACCGGCTTTTCAACCTCGTCCTGAACGCTGCCAATCGCCTCGTGCATGTTGGGGTCAAAGTCGTCCCCGGCCTGGCCAAAGGCGGAAAGGTTGTACTTAGTTTCCAACATTCCAACCAAAGAAGAGCCAACAATCTTGACTCCGTCGGCAATCGCCTTGGCGTCGTTGGCTTTTTCGGCGGCTTCCACCGTGCGCTCCAAGTTGTCAAGGCTCTCAAGCAAGTCCTGCAAAAGCGCCGTGTTGGCGTAGTCGTAGGCGTCCTGCTTTTCCTTTATCATGCGCTTGCGGTAGTTGTCAAAGTCAGCCGCGCGGCGCAAAAGCTGGTCCTTGAGCTCGGCGTTTTCCTTTTCCAAGGCGGCGATTTTCTCTTCGGGAGTCGGCTCTTTGGCTTCTTCCGTTTTTTCGGAATCAGTTCCGGCGCCCTCCTCTTTTTTCTGGTCCAAAGCGTCGTCGGCGCCCTCTTGGCTCGAAGAATCCGCGTTATTCTGCGTTCCTTCGCCATTTTGCGCGCTTTCTTGCACATCCTCGCGCTCGTTCTGTTCTTCTACCTTTTCTTCCATACTTATAAAGTAATAAAAAAGAAAAAAATCGTCAACAAAAAAGCAAAAAAAAAGAGCGTCTTCCCTACGGAAAACGCTCTCATTTATAGCCAACTTCCGGACTTGAACCGAATACCTGCGCGTTACGAGTGCGCTGCTCTACCAGGTGAGCTAAGTTGGCGTGGGTTTCATACTAGCAAAAAAAATAAATAAATTCAAGAGCGGTCGAAAAAAAATGCCAAAATTCCCCTAAATTCCCTAAAAAAAATTTGACAAATCGGCAAAAGCGCCTTAGAATTACCTTTATAATAATATAATTTAACGGAGGGCCATTATGGCTAAAGTTGAACTCAAAGGAATTGGAAAGATTTACGACGGAAATGTCCGCGCCGTAACCAATTCAAACATCACAATCGAAGACAAGGAATTCTGCGTTTTCGTAGGACCTTCTGGATGCGGAAAGTCAACGACTCTTCGCATGATCGCCGGTTTGGAAGACATTTCTGAAGGAAAGCTTCTCATCGACGGAAAAGAAATGAACGACGTTCCGCCCAAAGACCGCGACATCGCGATGGTATTCCAGAACTACGCCTTGTACCCCCATATGACAGTATACGACAACATGGCCTTTGGTCTCAAAATCCGCAAAATGGACAAAAAAGAGATCGACCGCCGCGTTCAGGAAGCCGCCAAGCAGCTTGACTTGGTTCAGTACCTCAAGCGCAAGCCAAAGGCCCTTTCGGGCGGACAGCGCCAGCGTGTAGCCGTAGGCCGCGCCATCGTCCGCAACCCCAAGGTATTCTTGTTCGACGAGCCTTTGTCTAACCTTGACGCCAAGCTCCGCGTAACAATGCGCGCCGAAATCGCGGCCCTCCACAACCGCTTGCAGGCAACGATGATTTACGTTACCCACGACCAGATTGAGGCCATGACTTTGGGCGACAAGATCGTTGTAATGAAAGACGGCGTAATCCAGCAGATTGGAGCCCCGCTCTACCTCTACAACAACCCGATCAACAAGTTTGTCGCCGGCTTTATCGGAACTCCGCCGATGAACTTCCTCTCTGTAAAGGTAATCGAAAAGGGCGGAAAGGTTGTAGTTGACGAAGGCTCATTCTCAATCGTTCCTACAGCCGACCAGCAAAAGCGCCTCAAGGCTTTTGTAGGCCAGGAAGTTTACTTTGGAATTCGCCCCGAAGACATGCAGTACAGCGAAAAGAACGGCGAAAACGCCATGCAAATGAAAATCACCAACAAGGAACCCCTTGGAGCTGAGACTCACTTGTACTTGACAACACAAAAGGGACAGAACGTAATCGCCAAGACAACGGCCAACGCCGCTTTCCGCTTGGGCGAGACTGTAACCTTGCTCCCCGACATGAAAAAGGCCAAGTTCTTCTCAAAAGAAGAAGGCGAGCCCAACATCATCGAGGACATCAAAAAGGAATGGTAAGTTCGCTTCGCGAACTAAATTATAAGTAGTTCTGAATATTATGGCAACATAAGCTATTCAGTGTTACATATAGGTCGGTATATTGCACAAGGGCAATACCGGCCTTTTTTTTATGCCCGATTGATTTTTTCCGCTTTTTTTCCTATACTAGCCCAATGCAAGAAAAACCGATGCAAGAAAACAAGATGGGCGTGATGCCGGTTGGCCGCCTTTTGGTCAACATGTCGCTCCCGATGATGATAAGCATGTTCGTGCTGTCGCTTTACAACATAGTCGACAGCATCTTTGTCTCGCAAATCAGCGAGGAGGCCTTGGCCGCCGTGTCCATGGCCTTTCCCTTCCAAATACTTATGGTAAGCTTTGGCTTGGGAACCGCTGTCGGCGTGAACGCGCTGCTTTCGATGCGCTTGGGCCAAAAGGACCAAGAGGCCGTGAACAAAAGCGCGATGAACGGAATTTTTTTGGCGGTGGCCACTTACGTTTTTTTCGCGATCTTGTGCCTGATTTTTGTTCCGCCCTACTTTAAAAGCCAAACGCAAAACCAAACAATTGTCGGCTACGGAATAACCTACTTGAACATTTGCATGCTTTTTGGATTCGGCATGTTCTGCCAAATGATGTTCGACCGCCTTTTGCAAGCCACGGGAAGAACGATTTGGACAATGACCACGCAACTAGTCGGCGCGATTTTCAACATAATCTTTGACCCAATCTTGATTTTTGGAATCGGCCCCTTTCCCAAAATGGGAATCGCGGGCGCGGCGGCGGCGACGGTGGCGGGCCAAATTTTGGCGGCGATTGTTTCCATGGCCTTTAACATAAAGGTAAACCACGACATTCACTTTAGCCTAAAAGGATTCCGCCCCGACCCGGCGGTGATTTTGCAAATCTACAAGGTGGGCGCGCCGTCAATCGTTTTGCAGGCTGTCGGCTCGCTGACCTCTTACACGATGAATTTGATTTTGGGAATGTTCAAAGGAATCGCGGACACGGCCATCGCAGTTTACGGAGTTTACTTTAAGCTGAACAGTTTTGTGTTCATGCCGGTCTTTGGACTCAACAGCGGCTTGGTTCCGATTGTGGCCTACAACTACGGCGCCAAAAAGCCCGACCGCATAAAGCGCGCGATAAAATTTGCCATAATCGCCGCCTGCATAATCATGGCCGTTGGCGTTTGCATTTTTGAATTTTTTCCGGAGCGGCTTTTTGGAATGTTCAACGCAAGCGACAAAATGCTTGAGATTGGAGTTCCGGCGCTGCGCTCAATCGCCCCAAGCTTTATGGGAGCGGCGGTTTGCATTTGCCTTGGATCGGTTTTTCAAGCGCTGGGCAGCGCAAGCTACAGCATGTTCGTAAGCATCGCGCGCCAGCTTTTGTTCTTGCTGCCAAGCGCTTACTTGCTTTCGCTCACAGGAAAAATAAACAATGTGTGGTGGTCTTTTTTGATTGCCGAAACAATCTCGATAACGCTTTCGCTATTCTTCTTCGCGCGCGTCAAGAAAAAGAAGATTGGATGATATTGGGATCGAACCAACGACCTCTTCCGTGTGAAGGAAGCGCTCTACCACTAAGCTAATCATCCAGGACAGCCTGCGGCTGCCACGAGTTTCGGCTATTCAGCCAAAACTCGCATATATATTACCAAAAAAAGTTATGCCTGTAAAGCGGTGACGGCGACGGTGGCGACGATGTCGTCTACGTTGCAGCCGCGGCTAAGGTCGTTCAACGGCTTGGCAAAGCCTTGGCAGACGGGGCCGATGGCCATCCAGCCGCCCATGCGCTGGCAAATCTTGTAGCCGATGTTTCCCGCGTTGATGTTGGGGAAAACAAAGACGTTGGCGTGGCCTGCAACCGCGCTTCCGGGAGCCTTGAGCTGGCCTACTTCGGGAGCGACCGCGGCGTCAAACTGGAACTCGCCGTCGATGGCCAAGTCGGGAGCGGCTTTCTTGGCAAGCTCCGTGGCCTCCTGCACTTTTGGAACGCTCTTAAAGAACTTGTCGTCGTTTCCGCTTCCCTTTGTAGAGAACGAAAGCATGGCCACGCGGGGCTCGATGCCTGCGATTTTTTTGGCGGTGTCGGCGGTGGCGACGGCGATGTCGGCCAGCTGCTGGGCGTCGGGCTCGATGTTGATGGCGCAGTCGGCAAAGAGGGATACGCCTTCTTTAATGTAAGGGGTTCCGCCCTGGGGAGCGACCATGATAAAGCTTGAAGAAACGGTTGAGATGCCAGGCGCGGTCTTGATTACCTGCAAGCCGGGGCGCAAGGTGTTGGCCGTTGAGTGGCAGGCGCCTGACACAAAGCCGTCGGCGTCTCCGGCCTTAAGGATAAGGGCTCCGAACATCGTGCGGTCTTTTTGAATGTAAGCCTTGGCGGCCGCCACGTCCGCGTATTCGGGCTGGCCCGACTTTTTGTTTATTTTTCCTTCGCGCGCCTTGAACAAAATTTCAGCGTAGCGGTCGGCGTCGGCGCTTGTGGCCGGGTCTACAATTTTGACTCCGCTAAGGTCAACTCCGGGAGCGACGCTCTTGGCTTCCTCCTCCGTTCCCAAAAGAATGATTTTTGCGATTCCGTCTTTTACGATTTTTGCGGCGGCCTCAACCACGCGCTTGTCTTCGCCTTCGCAAAGGACGATTGTCTTGTTGGCCGATTTGGCCTTGTTGAGAAGTTCATCAACGAATGACATGTTGTGTCTCCTAAAAAATTATATTTATTGCAACGCGGCTTGAACTACATTGTAGCCGCCGTTGTAAATTCCCATTTTGTCGTTGTTCAAAATGTTTTGAACTTGCATTTTAAGCAAATCGTCTTCTTCGATAATCATGGTCAAAAGGCGATGCAAAATATTGTGCTCCTCGGCCTCTTTGGTTCCGTCGCCGATTTCGCTGCCGCGAATGGCGCCCCAAGCCTCGTGGCGGCCGACGCGCTGTATGAACAGTTTTGGGATTGGGTAGAACGAAAGTTCGCTGGGCTTTGTCACCATAAAATCGCAAACATGCATCAAGAGGTTTGTGCAATACACGGCAGCGTAAAAGTCCTTGTGCAAGAAAATGTGGACGCCGGTGACAGGATTTTTTTCGGCGTCCTTGGCAAAGGCCTTGGTCTTTTTCCAGTCGGTGTGCATCTGGTAGGGAACGCCGGACTTTTCCAACAGTTCCTTAAGGACAAGCCAGCGGCCCTCGTGGTCCCCCATGTTTATCAAAAGGGCGCATTTTTCTTGCTTGATGTATTCCTTGCAGTAATTGGCTATGTCGCCAAACTTGTGGGCCTGCGCTCCGGCTCCGCCCATAGTCAAAAGGAAGCGGCGGGCCTCTCCCCTTTTGGCGCGGTCAAGGCGGGCCTTGCAATCAGCCTTTATCGCCTTCAAAAGCTCGTAGTCGACGTAATGGCCCGTCTGGATTATTTGGTCGGCGGGAAGACATTTTTGAATCATGCGTCCCCGTTCCATCTTTAGAAGGGCGCGGTAGCCCATGTAGGCCGACGGCGACTGCACTGTGTGCAGGCTTCCTTGCACCAGCCAAAAGGCCAGGGGCAAATTGTCGGGAACCATAGAAATGACTTTTGTCATTCCGCAATGCAAAGCCGACCAGCCTACCCAAGGATGCGCGGCCACAAGGGGAATGTCTTTTGGAAGCTTTTTAAAGGCCCCCATAAAGAGGCGCGAAATCTCGCGGTTTTGAATTGCAGAGTCAAGCGTTGCGTTGGCGCGGCTTGTGACGTCTTCCCAAATATGATTGTTGAACCACTTGGACTTTTGCGAAAGGCGCGAGAAGGTGTTGTAAAGGCCTTCCAAAAATTTTATCGACTTGGCGATGGGCGTGTTGCTAAAGGACAAAAAGTCCAAAATGTAGGAGCGGACGTTCATGCTGGCCGCGACGCTGGCCAAGGCTATGGCTATGCGCCAGTGGCCAAAGCCCATTCGTATCGTTCCGATTACAAGCGCGTTTTTGGGATTGACTTCGTAAACCTTTAGGGGCGTTCCGTCGTCGTCCTTTTGGGCCTCAAGGTCGTCGCGGCGGACAAGGGTGAGGGCCTTAAAATCCTTGTAAACGCCGCCTTTTGCGACGGCGACAAGATCCAGGCCTTCGCTTTGCTCGCCAAAAATCATTTTGCACATTTTGTAGGCAAGGCCGGCCTTCCAAGCGGAAAAACGCGAAACTTTGTTACCGAAAATCTCATTAAACATCGTTCTACTATAATACCACAAGTCCGCAAAGTTGACAAGTTTATTTTTTAGCCTTATAATGAAACTTCTTCAAGGAGCCTTCACAATGAAAAAAGAAAAGAACGCCAGCCTTATCACATTCGCGTTGAGCTGGGTTGGAAAAAAGAATAAAAAAGCCTTGGACAAGGCAGCCAAAAACTGCGCCAAGTCCGAAGAAATGACCTTGCGCGGAATTTTGGAGTACGCCAAGGATTCCGAATGGGGAAAAGCCCATCATTTTGAAGAAATATTGGCCGCAAAAAGCGCGGAAGAGCTGTTCAGCCTTTGGCAAAAGAACGTTCCCCTGCAAGACTACGAAGACCTGCGCCCCTACATCGAGCGCCACAAAAACGGCGAGGAGAACGTCTTGTTCCCCGGAAAGCCGATGATGTACGCCACAACAAGCGGAACGACAAAAGAGCCCAAGTGGATTCCAATCACGCACGAATACTACCAAAACATTTTTAGCAAAATGTCAAAGCTTTGGCTTTACTCGTTCATAATGCACAGGCCCAAGACTTTTTGGGGAAAGTGCGTCTCGATCGTAGGAAAGTCAATCGAAGGCTACGCTCCCGACGGAACCGTTTGCGGCGCCGTGTCGGGCGTGACCCAGCGCGACTGCCCCGAGTTCATCAAAAAGCTTTATTCAGCGCCAAGCGAAGTCTTTGCCATAAAGGACTACACCGCCCGTTACTACGCCTTGATGAGAAGCGGCATCGAGCAGAACGTGTCGCTTTTGGTCACAGCCAACCCTTCCACCGTAATCGAATTGCAAAAGAACGTCGACGCCTACTTGGACGACTACATCGACGACATCGAGCATGGAACGCTCAGCAAAAAAATGAACATCGAGCCGGAGAACCGCGCGGCCTTGGAAGCCGGCTACAAGCCCAACCCCAAGCGCGCCGCCGAGCTCCGCGAGCTTAAGGCAAAGTACGGCCGACTTCTTCCCAAGCACTATTGGCCCAACTTGCAGCTTTTGACAACTTGGAAGTGCGGAAACACCCGCGTTTACATGGACAAGTTCAAGGACTTTTTCCCCGAGAACACCCTGCACCAAGAGTTCGGTTACTTTGCAAGCGAATGCCGCGCGGGTCTTGTCATGAACGGCGGCGACGACACCGTCTTGTTCCCCCACAACCACTACTTTGAGTTTGTGGCCGAAGAAGAAATGGAAAGCCCCAATCCAAAGTTCATACAATTGAGCCAGTTGCAAAAAGGCAAGCGCTACATTGTTTACATCACAACCTACGGCGGCCTCTACCGCTACAACATGAACGACTTGGTTGAATGCTCGGGCTATTACAACACAATCCCAACAATTCAGTTTGTGCAAAAGGTAAACGGAATCGTTTCGATGACCGGCGAAAAAATTCACGAAAAGCAATTCATCGACGCGGTGACTGAGACAGAAAAAGAAAAGGGCAAAAAGCTCAGCTTCTTTGTAGGCTTCGCCGACTTGCAAGAAAGCGTCTACCACTTTTACTTTGAGTTCCAGGACCAAAGCCTTGGCCAGGATTTTTGCGACGAATTTGCAAAAGCCGTCGACCAAAAGCTCAAGGAAGAAAACGTCGAGTACACGACAAAGAGAGATTCTTTCCGCGTAAAGGAACCCATCGGCCACTTGCTTGTAGAAAATTCTTTTGAAAAATACAAGGCGGCTATGATAGCAAAGGGCGCGCGCGACGGCCAGTTCAAGATGAACCTCTTGATGCAGGACGACAAGCGCCACGAATACTTTAAAGAGTTGGTCCGCCGCTAATGAGCATAAAAGACTTTAAGGCCGTCATATTTGACTTTGACGGAACCCTTTACGACAACACAGGAATCGCAAAGGCAATGCTGCTGGGAAATCCCTTCCGCTTTTTTTACATGAAGGCGGAACGGAACACAAGGCGCGCGCTTAAGGGCCGCGACTTTGACACGCCCCAAAACTTTAAGGACGAGTATTACAAGCGCGCCGCTCCGCAAGCTTTTTGCAAGCCGGAGAAATTCGCCTACTGGTACGAAAAACGCTACCTTAGGCGCATGGCCAGAACGCTTTCAAAAAAGCAGTTTAGGGCCCACCCCAAAGTTTACGAAGTCTTTAAAAAACTTTCCGACCAAGGAATAAAAATCGCGCTCTACTCCGACTACAACGACATCAAAGAGCGGGCTTTGTCTTGCGGAATAAGCCAAGAGGCCTTGGACTTGTGCCAAGGATTTTATTCGTCAGAGACGATGGGCTGCCTAAAGCCCGCGCCCAGAGGCTTTTTGCAAATCGCGGCCAACCTTGGAACGCGGCCCAAAGACTGCCTTGTTGTGGGCGACCGCGACGACACAGACGGCTTTGGCGCGCGCCTGACCGAAATGCAATTTGTTCAAATCCGGACAAGGCGGCCCAAAGAAGTGTTGAGCTTTAACCATCCAATAATGTCGTGGGAAGACTTCGCCGCGGAGATTTTGGGCAAAAAATAACCTGACGCAAGCCAAAGAAGCGCCGCCGCTTAATTGCCGGCCGGCCAAATGTTTTGGACAATTCCCGCCATCGAGCAAATCCGTTCATGGCACTCTTTTAAAAGCCGCGCTGAGTCTTGCTTTAAGGAGAGGCTTTTGTCGGCCATAATCGGCTCTCCTACAGTCAAAGTTATAAGAGGATGCTTGACTCCAAAAAAGCGGCGGACAGGCCCGGGCTTTCTATAGCTTATGGCCATTGGAATTACCGGAATGTCGTAGCGGTGGGCAAACTCAAAGGCGCCGCGCTTAAAGGGGCGTATCGGCTGGTACCAAGTCCAGCGGCAGCTTTCGGGAAAAACATGAATCCACTTTTTCTTTTGGTGGAGAAAGTCAAAAGCCTCGTAGAATTTTTTCATTCCGCTAAAATTTTGCGCGATTGGAATGCCGCCCACCGCCCGGATTAAAGCGGCGTCGCTTCCCATAAGGTTTTCGGCGCGGGCGGGAAACCAAAGGCGCCTTTTTGTGGCTTGGACGACGGCCAAAAAATCCCAGCGGTAAACGTGGTTGCAAACAGTGACCGCTCCGTTCTTAAAGAGCGCCTTGTTCTTGCGCAAATTCTTTAGCCCGACAAATTTAATTCCGTAGCGGACATGCTGCAAAAAGAAAACAAGAGTCCAAATGCCCGCATAAATTAAATTTCGCCAAAGAAAAAATTTAAATGATTTGTCGATGAATGGGTAGTTTTCGTCCACGACCACTTGGCGCAAATGCTTTGGCTGCAAAAGCGGTTGGTCCGGCTCCTGCGGCCAAACCGAGTCGGTCTGGGGAACGAAAACTCCTTCCCTATTGACTTGCTCGGACATTAGCGCGTTGTCGTGATTTCGTTCCAGCCGGTGATGACGCGGTCAACGACGGTCTTGGCCAATGTCATTGACATTTGAGCCTTGGCCATCGCAGTGGTCACATCGTGGATGTCAACGCTGTCGGGATCGGTCAAGATTTGGCGCTCAAGGGCGGCCACATCGTTCTGCTGCTTGTTCATCGCGCCAAAAGCTTCTGACAAATATTCGCCAAAAGACTTTTCTTTTATGCGCTGATTTTCTTCCGCCCCGGAAAGTATGTTGACATGAGGAGATGACGGAAGCGGATTTGTGTTCTTGATGTTTTCGAAGCCTTGCATTTGCAAGACAGGCATTTCGTTAATTTTCATTTTTCCACCCTCCTGTCATTCTAGCGCGATTAGCGTCCAATTTCAAGAGCGGAATTGAACATATCCTTGGAGCCTTCGATTACGGTCGTGTTGGCCTCGTAGGCGCGGCTGGCCGAAATCAAGTCCACCATTTCGTTCACGATGTTGACGTTGGGGTACTCGACGTAGCCGGCGCGGGGTCCGGTCTTTATCGCGTCCGGATGGTCGGGGTCGTAGACCAATTTTCCTTCGCTTGTGTCAACGACTATCTCGCGGACTTTGACGCCCTTTCCGGGACCGTTGTCCAAGTTTGAAGGAAGGTATGGAGTGCGGAACGTAGGGTTGGCGTCGGCCACCGGTTGGAAAACCACGCGGCTGCGCTTAAAGGGGCCTCCGTCCTGCGTGCGGGTTGTCGAAGCGTTGGCGATGTTGTTCGAAATGACGTCCGTTCTAAGCCGCTCGGCGCTCAATCCAGTTGAAGCTATGTTAATCGCAGAAAATAATCCCATTTTATCCCCCTATTTTTCTAGCTATTGCGGCGCGATAATTTTTTTCGCGCCGCAAAAGGAACGTGTCAAGGCTTCAAGCGAAGCGTGCCTTGACCGTTCCTACCTGTTTGGTTGCATCGCTGTCTTTACTTGGCTAAACTCAAAGTTTTCCAATTGGCTAAGCAAGCGATACTGCATCTGGATTTTGATGACGTTCATCGCTTCGGTCTCTACGTCAACGCTGCTTCCGTTGGCGTTCTCGGTTGAATTCCAATCGACCACGCGGCGCGGCTTTACTTCCTGCCAGTCCATTACGTTATGGATTGAAAAATGGCGGGGATCTGTCCGCTTAAGGTCAAACGAATTGCGGGCGTTTTCCTCCGACTCAAAGGCGCGCTTGAGCTCGCTTTCGAAATTTACAGAGGAACGCTTGAAGTTTGGAACTTCGGCGTTGGCGATGTTGTTGGCCGTAACCTGATAGCGCAGGGCGTTTACGTCCAAGCCCTTGTGCAGCAAGTCAATTGATCGATTGAATGAATTCATACTACTATTGTCGGAATTCTAGCGGCAGAGTTTAGAGGTATGAAGGGGAAAAATGGCCCTAAAACAGGGCATTTTTAGTTGAAATTGCCCTGACAGGCGGCCCTTTATGATTTTTTAATCTTTTTGGGCGGCCTCGTTCGCCAGGCAAAATCCGCTCGTATTTATGAACGCAAGACCATAACGGCAATTGCGAGCGGCCTCACCGCGTCCTGTCGGACGCTGCCCGCAGCAGGCAAAAATAGGCGCCAGCGGCGTAAATCAAGAGGAACAAAATCGTAAGGGGCGGCTTCATTCCCAAAATCCACAAGGCTTCGACGGCGGCGGGCATAAGAAGGTCGACGACAAAAGAAGCCCAATAAATTGCCGCCTCTTTTGCGCTAAGCAAGGCCCGCTTGGCCGGAACGAACAAAACTTTTTGCCTTGAATTTAAAACCAAAACCATGAACAAGAACATGGCGGGCTTTACAAAAAGCGCGAAGGCCGGATACGGCGGCTCCCCGCTCAAAACCCTAAAAGGCGTGTAAACGGCGTAAAAGCCCATGTAAAACGGAAAAATGCTTTGGATTCGGCTTGCGATTTTGTCCTTTTTGTAAATGAACAAAAAAGCGGCTGTCAAAACGGCCAAAGGAAGGAGAATCTCTTCCAAGAAAATGTGGATAAAATTGCGGAAAAACGAGTCGGGCGTCAAAAAATAATATGGAGAAAAGAAATACTTGTAGGCGCAAAAAACGGCCGCCAAAAAAAGGCCCAAAAAAGCGTTAAAAAAATAAGGCGCCTTTGGCTCCTTTTTTGAGCAAATCCATACGGCAAAGCTAAGGGGAAAAAGCATCAGCAAAAACAAAATCATACTTATATACTACACCAATCGCAAAATTCTTTCAATACTGACAGTCCGCAAGCGCAGCGTTGCGACTTATGCGGCGCTCTATCACTTATTGGCTTGCAATAAAATTCCATTGCCGCTACTAGACACGATGACAAAATTTGCGGTATAATCTACTTTACGCTTAATTTACATGTGTGTTTTTTGTAACACGAGGAGGCCAGTTGGCAGACATTAATAAGGGACCGCGAATTAATGAACGAATTCGCGTAAGAGAAGTGCGACTTATCGATGATGAGGGCAACCAGATGGGAATCGTTCCCACGATGGAAGCGCTCAAAATGGCTAAAGATCGGGATCTCGACCTTGTTGAAGTGGCGCCAACAGCGAATCCGCCTGTTTGCAAAATACTCGATTTCGGAAAATACCGCTTTGAACAGGAGAAAAAACTCCGTGACTCCAAGAAAAAGCAAAAGGTATTAAAACTAAAAGAGATCAGGATGCAGCCCAAAATTGGACCGGGCGATCTTGACACGAAAGCTAAGCATGTACAAGAGTTCCTTGACGAAGGCAACAAGGTTAAGGTAACGATCCGCTTCCGCGGACGCGAGCTTGCCCACACTGACTTGGGATTTGGAGTTCTTGAAGAAGTTCTAAAAAGGCTTACTTCGGCGTATGTCATCGAAAAGCCCGCCGCTATGGAAGGCAAGTTCATGTCGATGACAATAGCATCAAAAGCCAAAAATTAAAGAGGTATTGGCCATGCCAAAAATGAAGACAAAGAAATCCGCTTCAAAGCGCTTTTCGCTTACCGGAACAGGAAAGGTAAAGTACAAGAAGATGAACTTGCGCCATATTTTGACCAAGCGTTCACCTAAGAGAAAGAGACAGCTCCGCCAGACAGGAATTCTTGCGGAATCAGAGGCAGCAAAAGTCAGGAAGCAGATGCTTCCCTACGGTTAATAGGAGCAAAGTATGTCTAGAGCAGTAGATGGAACAAGAAGAGCCGACCGAAGAAAGAAAATCCTTAAGTTGGCAAAAGGCTTCAAAGGCCGCAGAGGAACAAACTTTAAGGCCGCCAAAGACGCGGTTACAAAAGCCCTTGACCACGCTTATGTAGGACGCAAGGACAAAAAGCACGAGTACCGCTCATTGTGGATTGCCCGTATCAACGCGGCCGTTCGCGACGAAGGCTTGTCATACTCACGCTTTATCGACGGTCTTACAAAGGCTGGAATTACGATCAACCGCAAGGCCTTGTCAAACATGGCCATCGAAGATCCCAAAGCTTTCAAGGCTGTTGTCGAAGCCGCCAAAAAGGCTTTGGCCTAAAAAAGAGGAAGCCGATGATTTCCGTTGACACAATCCGCCTTTTGCAGCAAAAAGTTGAAAGCGCTGTTCAAAAAATCGAACAGCTAAAAGCAGAAAACGATGCTCTGCGCGCCGAGCGTTCAGAGCTCACAAAAGCGCTTTCTGAAAAATCGGAGTTGCTTTCACGCTTTAGCGCTGACGAAAAAAAGATTGAAGACGGAATCCTCGGCGCCCTCAACCGCTTGGACGCGGTGGAGAACGCGGTGCTCGACTCGAGCGGAGGCTTCAACAAAGTTGAAGCCGACTGCAATACCTCGAGAGAGCACCAAGCCCCGCTTGGTGACTCTGCGAATTCAGCCGGACAGGCTGCCCAGCAAACAACGGCTCCGCAAACACAAGTCCAAGCGGCTCCCGCGGCCCCGCAGGAACCCGTTCAATCAGAACCGGCTCCCGCCCCCGCAAACGAGGCTCCCGCCCAAGCGGAGCCTGTAACACAAGCAAGCGCCATCGCGCAAACATCTGAAGACAAAAGCGCGGAACAAGAGCTGGTCGCCGACTTGTTCGACGATTCCTTTGAAACTCAAGAAGAAAGCGTTCCCGACATCTTCTAAAACAAAATTTAATGGCAGACATCCAAATCAATGTATTAGGAACATCGTTCACTCTTAGGGCCCAAGAGGACCTCCCCTACCTTGAAAAAATCCGCGACTATTACAGCAATGTCTGCAACGAAATACAAAAAAACGACCACATTCAAGACCAAAAGCAAGCCGCGGTTCTTGCCGGAATCCTAATCGCAGACGAGCTTTACAAAGAAAAGCAAAAGGCGATAGAAGCCAAGGGCGCCCAAAGCCAACCCGGCGACGACCCCTTAGAAGACCTTGAGGCCGACCGCCTTACAAAAAGCATGATAGAAAAAATCGACAGGGCGCTCAGCTGATGGCCGCCCGAGTTTTGGTCGACGCGGATTCGTGTCCGCAAAGAGTCCGCAAGTACCTTTTGTCGCGGGCAAAAAAAAATCAAATACAACTTTATTTTATAGCCAACAAAAACATCCTTGAAGGCCAACAAGAGGCGCCCCTGCCCGACAACGTCAAAATGATTGTCCGCCCCCAAGAGGACCAAGCCGCAGACAAATGGATTTTGCAAAACGCCGCGCCTGGCGACATCGCGATAACCCGCGACATTCCGCTCGCTGCGGCCCTATTGCAAAAAAATGTCCGCGCAATGAACGACATGGGAAAAGTCTTTGACAAAAAGAACATCGAGCGCGCGCTAAAGGAACGCGAGCTTAGCATGCAAATGTCACAGCTGGGATTGGGAACTAAAAGGCGCGACTCTTACGGCCAAAAAGAATTTGAGCTTTTTGCCGAAACTTTCAACAAGGCGTTGCAAGCCTAAAAAACGCCCCGTGCGCAAAGTTAGTCGCTTCCGTAAGAGTTGCTGATGGCGATCAAGCGGTCCTTGATTTGCATAAAGGCTTCGACCACGCCAGGGTCAAATTGCGTTCCGGCCGACTTTTGAATTTCGTTTACCGCGTCGTCCATCGTCCACGCCGGCTTGTAAACGCGCGCGTGGCTTAGAGCGTCAAACACGTCGGCGACAGAAACAATTCTTGCTTCCAAAGGAATTTCTTCGCCCTTAAGGCCCTCGGCCTTGGGGAGCGGATTGCCCTGCTCGTATTTAAGGAAGTCAAATTTTCCAGGATAGCCGCGCGTTCCGTCCCACCATTCGTGGTGGCGCAAGTTGATGTTTTGGCACATCTCAAAAAGCGGCGAGTTGAAGTTTTTGAACAAGAGCGCGCCCAAGCAAGTGTGGCTGTTCATAATCGCGCGCTCGTCGTCGTCAAAGCGGCCGGGTTTTTTGAGAATCTTGTCTTCGATGCCGATCTTTCCAAAGTCGTGGCACTTGCTGGCAGTGGCCAAAAAGTCGCGGAATTTTTCGCGAGTGGACTCGTCAACCTTGTGGTTGAAGGCCCAGCGGTCGTAAATTTCTACAGAAAATTTTGAAACGCGCGCTACGTGCATGCCAGTCTCTTTGGGGTCGCGCATGTTGGCCATCTCGGTCATTGCGTCAATCAAGTCGCGGCGGCTCTTGGCTTGTCCCAAGGCGTTGGCGGCGTTGGCCGCAAAGTGGTTTATGTAAAGGACCGCGTCCTCGTCAAATTCAATGTAATCTCCGTCATCGTTCTTGGCGTTGATGATTTGAAGAACGCCGAGCAAGCTTGAGTCCGCGATTTTTAGCGGAATCGTGAGCATCGACTTTGTATGGTAGCCTGTGTTTTTGTCCGACGCCGGGTTGAACGAATACGGAACACCCTCGGGAATCTCGTAAGCGTCGTGAATGTTCAAAGGCTCGCCGGTCAAAGCGACATAGCCTGAGATTGACTTTTCGGTAATCGGGAACGAGAATGACAAGAACGGAAGCTTTTCGCCGGGCTGTAACTTGGCGCTTTGAGTGTCGTTTTGCGCGTACTTGATGGCCAGGTTCTTTCCTTGAACTTCGTAAATCGAACCGGCGTCGGCGTTGACGATTTTGCGCGCCTCTGTAAGAATGCGTTCGAGCAAAACGTCGATATCTTGGATTTCGTTGAGCTTTTGGTCAATTTCAAAAATGCTCTGCAAGTGCTTTCCGCGATAGGCCGCGCTTGAAAGTTCCGCAGCCTCGGCCATTTCCAAAGCGGAAGAAATGCTAAGAGTCAAGTCTTGGGCGACTTCCAAATCGTCGTCGCTAAAAGTCGTCACATTGCCGTCTTTGTCAAGGCGGTTTATGAGCTGCAAGACTCCAAGGACTCGGCCGCCTGCCACAAACAAGGGCAGCGCGATTGAAGATGTTGTCTTGTAGCCAGTCACAACGTCCGTTCCGACGTTAAATTTATAAGGCTCGGATTTTGGAATGTTGTAAGCGTCTTTAATGTTGAGCGGCTCTTTTGAAAGAACGCAGTAGCCCGCGATGGAAGTCTTTGTTATCGGAAAAGAGAAGGAAACAAAAGGAAGCTCCTCGCCTTCTTCAAGCTCTTTTTGCTGGGTGTCGTTTTGGGCGCATTTAATCGTGAGTTTTTTGTCTTCGACAAGGTAAATCGATCCCGCATCAGATGGAATCGCCTTTCGCGTTTGTGTTAAAAGAGAATCTAGCAATTCGTCAAAATCACTTATATTTGACAAGTTCTTTTTGACGTTTTTCAACTCATCCTTGTTCATAGTCGCCAAATATTATAGAACATTCAGGAATTTTTGTCCATACCTTTATTGAACAAGCAAAAATAAATCGGCCCAGCTCCGTCCTGCGCGTCCGGCAAAATCGAAAACCCCAGTTCCTGGGCCTCAAACTTTGGCAGCGCCGCGACGTCAAAAAAGCCCCCAATCTCCTTTTTGCCCGTCTCTTGCAAGGCCAAAACCTCTTCCAAGGACACGGCGCGGGCCTGGGGAAATTTCTTTATCAGTCGGGCCGCCACGCCCGCGTTCTCCGTAGGATCAAGCGCGCAAGTTGAGTAAAGCAAAAAACCGCCGTTCTTTAAAAGCCTGTAGGCCGACGACAAAAGCGCCCATTGCTGCATTGCAAGGCTCTTTACCCGCGCCGGCGACCAGTCGGCCAAATACTTAGGGTCGTTCAAAACATGGCGCTCCGAAGAGCAAGGCGCGTCGAGCAAAATCGCGTCGTAGACAGCCTCCTGCTTTTTGCACATAACCGCGCCGTCTCCGCACAAAAACTGGACGCGGCTTTGAACGTCTTGCGGCAAATGCTCTGCGATGACGCGGCGCAAGCGTTGGCCGCGCTCAAACGAGCGCTCGTTGCACAAAAGGCTCGCGTCCGAATCCATGCGGCTTGCAAGGACCAAACTTTTTCCGCCGGGAGCCGCGCACATGTCCAAAATGTTTTTGGCGCCTTGCAGGGGAAGCGTAATCGCTGCCAAAACGCTAGCCGCGTCAAGAAAATATTGTGGAGCGCCGTCAAAGCAAACAAGGGGAAGCGGCTTGCTCTCTTTTAAAAGCGCGGCTTTTAAGGCCGGCCAACGCCCGCCGTAAAGGCTTGAGTAATATTCTTCAAAACCGTCCGCGCCTCGGAGCTTTTGGCCGGCACGCAAGGAGGCAGCGTTTTTGTTTTGCGCTTCGCCCGCGCTTTTACTCTTTTTCATATTTAGCGATTAGCTCCTCGTTGAGTTTTTTTGCGCCGTAAAAGCGCTCCATTCTTTCTTGGAGCGGGGCGCGGGCGGAGCGAGGACGGACAGTCTGCGAGGCAAAGTCATATTCAAGGACGCCCGCGTCCAGCTTAAATTTCACAACCCGGCGGACGCTGTCGTCGCAAGCCGCGCTAAAGGCCGCGTCGTTATGGTAAAGTTTTTTTACAAGCTTCCATTCGTTTACAAAGCGCTTTTCGCTCATCAAAATGCAGTTGACGCCGGCCTTTATGGCGGCCTCAACCGCTCGTTCGCTGGGCCAACCGTTTTTTTCAAGCGCCGCCATAAAGATGTCGTCGCTAAAAACAAGTCCGCCAAATTTAAGCCGGCCGCGCAAGATGTCGCCGATCCAATACCCGCTAAGGCTTGCGGGAATGGCGGCCGCCGTTTTTTGGTCTTGCAAACGATTTTCGTCCGCCGCATTTTGGTCTTGCAAAGGATTGTCGCCAGAGCCGCCGCCCTGGTCTTGCAAAAACTTTACGAGCGCGTGGCTCATCAAAACGCCGGCGGGCTTTTCTTTTACAAGCTCTCCAAACGGCTGCAAAACGTCGCGCTCAAATTCGTCGCGGCCAAACAAAAGGATTGGAAGGGCGGCGTGCGGGTCGACGCTGTTGTTGCCCGGAAAATGCTTTAACACAGCGGCAACCTTGTTTGTCTGGTAAGCCACGACCGCGGCGGAGGCGTATTTTTGAACCTTGTCGGCGCTTCCAAAAGAGCGGCCGTCCAAAAATTCTTGGTTGGAAGAGTTTTGGACTTCGACCACTGGCGAAAGGTTTAGGTCAAAGCCCAGAGCGCGCAACTGCATCGCGTTTAGCGAGTAAAGCAAAAAGGCTTGTTTGGGGCTAAGATTTTGCGACACCCATTCGTTTTCGGGGAGGGGTCCGGCGACTCCTCGCAATCGGTTGACATAGCCGCCCTCCGCGTCAAGGCACAAAAATGGCTCAATGCAATTTTGGGAGCGGGCAAAGTCGCGGACAGAATCTGTGAAGGCGGCGATTTGAGCGGGGTTTTTCGCTATGTTGAACGAAAAGAAAATGTAGCCGCAGGGAACAAGGGGCGGCTCTTTTTGGCCTTGCAAAAGATTTTTGCCTGGCGCGTTTTGGTCTTGCGACGCCTCCTCATTCTCCACCCGTTCCACAAACCAAAATTTTTCGTCGCCTTCCAGGTTTATCACAAAAAGTTGCGCAAGACGCTCGCGTTCTGTCAAAGATTGGATGTACTTGTCGATGGCGGCGGATTTTTTTTGTTCCAAAAGAAGGGCCTGGTCATAAACCGCCCTTCCCGCTTTTCGCGTCTTTTGTTCCCGTTCCCCCGTTTTGGAGGAGCAGGAAAAAAGCGCGGCGCAAAGAGCAAGCGCTGACAGAAGGCGGATTATTTTGCGATGCACGTTGTCAGAGGGCTGATATAGGTTACGAGCAACAAGACGACCAGCTGGACCAGCAAGAAAGGCAGGACTCCCTTGATGACCTTTCCAACCGGCTTTTTGAAAGTGTACGAAGAAATGAACAAGTCCATTCCTACAGGCGGCGTCAAAAAGCCAATGCTCAAGTTCATGATGAAAATAACGCCTGCCTGCACTACAGGAATTCCAAAGGAGGCGGCGGAATAAAGGAACAAGGGCGAGACAAGCAAAATCGCGGAATAGATGTCCATCAAGCAGCCCACCACCAAAAGCGCCAAGTTCATCAAAAAGAGGAACAAGAATTTGTTCTTGATGAACGTCGTGATAAAGGCGTTGACTGTCTCTGGAATGTTGGCGTCCTGCATCCAATAGCTTAGGGCCGCCGCGGCGGCGATGATGAACAAAATTCCGCCCGAAACTGGAACGCTGTCTGCCACAACGCGCGCCGTTTGCTTTACGTTAAAGTCGCGGCGGAACAAGAAAACCAAGGCAACCGCGTAAATTACCGCAAAGGAAGCCACTTGGAACAAGTTGAAAAAGCCCGTAAAGTATGTTACGCAAATCAAGACAGGCAATAGCAATTCGGGAATGCAATCCAAGAAAGACTTTCCAATAGCTTTGATTGAGAACGGAGGCCTGTCTTTGTTGCTGTCAAAGACGATTCCCAAAACAATCATCGAAAGCGCCATGATAAAGCCGGGAATCAAGGCCGCCTTAAAAAGCGTTATGATGTCAAAGCCCGGCTCGAACTGGGTGATGACGGTGTAGTTTGACGAAGCGTACATGATGATGGCCACGCTTGGCGGGAACAAAAGTCCGACAGCCCCGCAAGATGTTATCAAGCTTTCGGCCCTGTCCTTGTCGTAGCCGCTTCCGGTCAAAATTACCGCAAGCAAAGAGCCCAGCGCCAAAATGGTGACGCCCGAAACTCCTGTAAACGTAGAGAAGAATGTCAAAACCAAAACCGCGGCGACAACCGTTCCGCCCCTAAACCAGCCGAACAGCGAGCGGAAGAGCTCCACAAAGCGCTTGCCCGCCGAGCCTTGAGCCAAAACATATCCGGCGATTGTGAACAAAGGAATGGCCGCGATGGATTTGTCGGCCAGCTTTGAATAAGCCTCGATCGGAATTACGTCGATGTAGCCGCCGGCCTTTGAAAAAATTACGTAAGTGATTCCGCTAATCACAACAAAAAGCGGAACGCCGGCAAAGGCCAGCAAAATCAAAACGACAACCCAAAGCAAAATTGTTTTGTCGCAAAGGGCGTTCCAGCCGTCGGCCATTGCGTACATGGCGGGCAAGTCTGAGTTGCCTGTCCAATACCAAATGATTCCGGCCACGGCGTTCATCGACGTCAAAACGCCAAAAAGAATTCCCACCGCCGAAGCGATTTTTTGCGCCTTGCCCTCAGAGTTTTGAAAGAGCAAAAGCAAAATCATAAAAAAGCACAGCGGATAAAAAGCAAAGTAGACTTTTTCGGGGATTTGCAAAACCTTGTTGGTGAATTGGTCGGGATTGGCCAATTGAAGGAACGACGCCAAGAAAAGCTGGGTGATGATGAGCGCCGTTGCGAAGGACGCGATTGCCTTTAAAACATTTCTTGCGCCTTCCGGAAATTTTTCGGTGATGTTGGCAAGGCTCAAGGCGCGCTTTTCGCGCCATGTGATGAGGCCCGCCACGCAAGCAAAGACAAAGGCAAGGTTTACGATAATCATGTCGGCGTTCATAACTTGCAAATGCAAGTTGTCCTGCATGATTTTTATCACAAGCGCCGTGACGCTCAAAAGAGCGACAAGCGCGACGGCAAACGCGTCTTCGATTTTCTTAAGCATTAGTTGCCTCTAAATTTATTTAGGAAAGCTGTGATTCTTTCGTAAAAATCCTTGTCGGCCACAGGGCTCTTGGGGTCGTACATATAGCGGGCCTTGTCGGCAAACTCGTCGTTCCAAAGCTTGAGCTGGGCCGCGTTTGGAGTGAACACCACCGCTCCGCCGCTCTCGCATCTCTTAAGGTATTCAGAGTCGTTCTTTTGCTGGGCTTCGATAAATTTCTTTTCGGCCCTTCTGATGCTGGCCAAAAGCTCCGGCTTGAATTTTTCGGGGATGGCGTCCCATTCAGCCTTGGAGATGATGAATGTGACCATTACAGGGCAAAGGGGAACGTTAAGAATGTTTGTGAGCGTCTTGTAATACTGCGCGGCGTATCCGTACATAGGAATTGTGAAAACGCCTTCGACTCCGCCCGGAGTCTTCATGCTCTGCAAAAGCTTGTCGGCCGGAACGTCCATCGTAAGGTAGCCGGCGGACTTAAAGGCGTTGGCAAGCATTGGAGATGTGTTTCCGCCTACAGTGAGGCGCTGCTTTTTAAGGTCGTCTGGAGTGTGGACAGGGTTCTTTGTAAAGAAGCAGCACCAGCCGATGTTGAAAAAGCCCAAGACTGTATAGCCCTTGGCTTCAAGCGGCTTTTGCATTTCGGGAGTGAACTTGTCCAAAACGGCGTTGACTTCCTCTTGGTTCCGGAACATAAGGGGAACGCAAAGGGTCATGATGTGGCTTTCGGGACAGAAAGAGTCGATTCCCAGCGAAGTGAAAACCGCTCCGCCAATCGGAGGCTTTTGTCCGGGGCGGACTGAGTTGAGCTTTTTGACGACTCCGCCTTCTCCGCCCATAGAGTCCGAGTTCATGAACTGGAGCTCGACTTCGCCGCCAGTGATTCTGGCCCAGTCGGCCGAAATCGTTCTTTGGTCAACGTCCCAAGAGGAGCGCGCCGGAGCGACAGAGGCCACTTTGATGATAGTTTTTGCGGAAGCGATTCCCGCCAAAGAAGCCGCCAAAACGACGGCCGTAATTTTCTTAAGCATTTTCATTATAAATCTCCTGTAAAAAAAATAATTTCCGGCTGAACGCGCAAGCCGTGCGAGCGCGCCCAGCGGTTTGTCGCTTTTGCGACAATTCAAGCAATCCGCTGTATACCGCTTATGCGGCCAACCATCAATTACTGTTTTGCATACAATCTTATTGCCGCTATTATTTTACCAAACGACAAAGTAATCGTCAACATGGTCCAAAAGCCATTGGGCCTTTTGCTGGTTCAAGACGCACATAAGGCGGCTTGACGGATCGTCGTCGGGATTTATCGCCAAAGCCTTGTTGAGGCTGTCGACAAAGCCGTCCCGGTCGCCGGCGGGCTTGCAAACGCTCTGCGCGTAGGTTATGTAGATTCCGGGTGCCTTTCCGCCGCTAATATCAAGCGCCTTTTTGTAGCATTCCAGGCCGCGCTCGTAGTCTCCGCCAAAATCGACGGGGGCCGCGGTGTAAAACTGGCAAAGAGCGTCCCAAATGGCTCCGTTTGAATAGCCAGGCTCAAAGCTCGCGGCCTTTTCGAGCAAGGCGACCGGTCCTTGTATGGAAGAAAGCGCGTCAACGTCAAGGGGGTCCAGCGACCACGCGATAAGGCTGGCTCCGCCCGCCCAATAAGCGGCGTTTACGTCGTTCTTGGTCAGCTTGGAGACGGCGGCCTTTATGGCCTCGGCGTCGCTTGACAAAAAGGCCTTTTCAAAGCCAGGCCAGCGGCTCTCGAACACGTCAAGAATATACTGCCGGCCTTTTAAATAGTGGTATTTTGCGCGGTTAAATTCCGAAACCTGCTTTTGAAGCTCGGCTATCGGAAGGGATTCGGCCGGCGTTTGCACGCAAAGGTTTCCGTACATTACGTTGAGCTGGCCCGCCATTATTTGGAGGCCCTGGTGCTTGGGGTTTTGCAAGGCCAAGATTTCGTAGGTCTTTACAATCATGGGCAAAACTTCGGCGATGATTTGCGGGTCTTTTTCGCCCATAAAGGCCATCATCATGTCCGGCGAGCCGGCTTTTTTGGGAATCGCGACTCCGTTTTTGTTGGAGCCTGCGGCCGCGTCGCCCAACTTGTTGGCGATCATTGACTTGCAAGAAAGCAAGCAAGAGCAAAGCGCGAGCAAGGCAAATACTTTAACACAGTTTTTCATAGAAAATGATTATAATAGAAGAAGCCGCATTGGTCAACAAAAGCGGCCAGGCAGCGTCCAAAGGACGCGGTGAAACCGCTCGAACAAACG
>JAFZLA010000090.1 GCA_017551705.1 Treponema sp. | reverse complement strand
GGGCCGCAGCCTTGTATGGCTGGGAGCGGACGACGGAGTTTACTGCTACAAGGACAACAAGTTTTTCGAAAACGAAATCACGCGCTACACAAAAGGCTCCCGCATACGCGAAGTGCGCATGACTGACGACGGAGAGCTTTTGATTTCTTGCTACTCAAAGCGCAGCTTTATAAAATATTCTCCCGACGGAAGAATTTCAAACTGGACTCAAAAGGAAGGACTGGCCGGACTCAAATGCCGCGCGTCAATCAAAGCGTCAAACGGCGACTACTATGTAGGAACCACGCAAGGCCTTAGCGTCATAAGCCATTCCGACGGCAGCATAACAAACATCACTCGCGAAAGCGGACTTTCCAACGAATTTATCATGGCGGTCTACGAAGACAAAAAGGGCCAGATTTGGATTGGAACAGACGGCGGCGGAATCTACGTTCTGCGCGACAAAGAAATTATAAAGCATTACAGCACGGAGAACGGACTTTCGGGAAACGTAATCTTCAAAATTGGAGAGGCTTCAAATGGAGGTTTTTGGGTCACTACCGGAACAGGAATTTCAAAGTATGTTGAAGAAAGCGACTTTTTCCAAAATTTGACTTCCGCGCAAGGCTTGAGCTCAGACGGAATTTTCCAGATTCTATTTGACTACACGCAGACGGCGTGGATGACAAGCAACAAGGGCGTTCTTTCGGTTCCGCTTTTGGACATGGAAAAAGTTTTGTCGGGACAGGCGGAACGAATCAACATGACAGGCTACGGCGCGTCCGACGGCTTGGTCTCAGGCGGAACAACCGCAACTTCGCTTTCGATGAAAGATTCCGACGGAAGAATATGGTTCACGCTGATTGACGGCTTTGCCATTTACGACCCCGTCAAGGCAGGCAAGAACACAAGCGCGCCCAAAATCGAAATTCAGGAATACTCGATTGACAACGCAAAAAAAGATTACGACAAAAAAGCAATCGTCCTGGCTCCGTCCGCAAAGCGCCTTAGCATAAAATTTACGGGCCTCAGCTTTATTTCTTCGGAACAAATAAAATTCAGCTACAAGCTGGACGGATTTGAAAGCGAGTATTCCGACTGGTCAAGCCTTAGGAACGTCTCCTACACCAACTTAAAGCCGGGAACTTATTCCTTTACCGTAATGTCGCGCAACGGAGACGAAGTCCAAAGCGAGCCTTGCGATCCGATAACGATTATCAAGGAGCCGTACATTTGGCAGCTAAAGCGCTTTTGGATTTTGCTCTCGCTCGCCATAATCGGCTTGGCGGCCTTTGGCGTTTGGCTCAAGTGGCGCGCGATGAAGCGCTACCAGCGCGAGCTGGAGAAAAAAGTTGAGGAACGCACGCGCGACCTTAAAATCGCCAACGAAAAGGCCGAAGGACTTTTGCTCAACATTCTTCCCAAAGAAGTGGCGGCCGAGCTTACAGAGCACCCCGACCGCACAATAGCTAAAAATTTCCCCAACGCGACGGTTTTGTTCACCGACATCGTTGGCTTTACCAAAATGAGCGGCGGCATGACGGCCGAAGAAGTCGTAACGATGCTAAACCAAATGATTTCGATGTTCGACGAGCGCGCCCGCAAGGAAGGCGTTGAAAAAATCAAGACAATCGGCGACGCTTACATGGCCGCCACCGGCCTTACCGAAGAAGCCAACAACGGCGGAGCGGTCAAGATGGTAAAATTTGCGCAGGGCCTTATCCGCGACGTAGTCGACTTTAACCAAAAGTCCCACATACAAGTGCAAATCCGCCTTGGCATCAACACAGGAAACTTGGTGGCCGGCGTAATCGGAAAGTCAAAATTCATCTACGACATTTGGGGCGACACGGTCAACGTCGCCAGCCGAATGGAAAGCACCGGCGACCCGATGCGCATCCACGTTTCCACCGCCACATACGAGCAGACAAAAACTGCCTTTTACTACGGCGACAGCGCCGACATCGAAGTAAAAGGCAAGGGTTTGATGAAAACGTATTTCCTATGACGCCAGCGCGCTGTCAAGCTGCTTGCAAATCGCTTCTTTGTCCAAATGAGTTCCGATAATGCAAAGCTTGACCATGCGGTCGCCGAGCTTTTCGTCCCAATTCTTTTTCATCTCGGGGTCTTGGGCAAGAATCTCTTCCTGCTCGGCCTTGGGAGCGGTGGCAAGCCACTGGCCTGAGATTCCCGCGACGATTTGGCGGCCCGTTGTTTCCAAAACATAAATCATATCGGGCTCGTCGTCAAACCACATTATGCCCTTCGATCTGATGATGTTCTTGGGCCAGTCGCTGGCGACTTTGTCCAGCTTTTGGCGGTCAAAGGGAATGCGGCGGTAGTAGATGAAGCTTCCGATTCCGTACTCGTCCTCGTCGCCGCCTGTGTCGCCTTCGTGCTTGTGCTCGTGGTGGTGATGGTGTTCATGGTCATGGTCGTGATGATGTTCGTGGTCATGATCATGGTGATGCTCGTGCTTGTCGTGGTCGTCGTCGTCATCATCGTCATCGTCGTGGTGATGATGGCCGCGCGCCTCGTCTTCGTCGTAGCCTTCCGCGTCGGCCTTGTTGAGCTCGGCCACCCAGCCCGCGCTCTCGTAAACTTTTTCAAAGTCAAATTCTTTTGTTCCCAAAATGCTGGAAAGATCGACCGCGCACTTTGTCGTTTCTATGACGCGGGCGTTGGGCTGCAACTTTTTTACGACGGCGCGGATTTTGCCAAGCTGGTCCTCGTTTACCAAGTCAACTTTGTTTATGATGAGCGTGTTGCAGAATTCGATTTGCTGGACCAAAAGCGATTCTATGTCTTCCTCGCCCATATCCTTTTTAAGGAGCGCGTTTCCTTGGTCAAACTCGGTGGCCATGCGCATCGCGTCAACAACGCTCACCACATTGTCGATGTAGCCGCTTTCGATTTGCTCGATTGCGGAGGCGATCGGCATAGGCTCGCAAACGCCGCTGGCTTCTATCAAGATGTAGTCGAACTTTCCTGTCGCGATGAGGCTTTCGATTTGCTGGACCAAGTCTGTCTTTAGCGTGCAGCAAATGCAGCCGTTTGTAAGCGGAACCAAGCTTGAAGTGTCAGTGATGTTGGCTTCTTTTGAAATGAGAGTGGCGTCAACGTTGACTTCGCCGATGTCGTTCACTATGACGGCTACCTTGTAGCCTTTTTGATTGTTCAGAATGTAGTTGAGGAGCGTTGTTTTTCCCGCTCCCAAGTAACCCGCCAAAAGCGTGATTGGAATTTTTTTAGCCATATTAGTGTCTCCTTATTTTGCCGCTGCTTCTTTCTGTATATGCAACTTGGCTCCGTCGGGAACGGTGTCAAAAAACCATTTTGCGTCTTCCATGCTGAGGCGCACGCAACCGTGGCTTGCAGGCTTGCCGAGCTTGGCTTCTTCGGCAGGAATCACGTTGCCAGCCGAGTCAATCGGAACGGAATGGAACAAATACACGCCGCCGATAAAGCCCACCCACCAGCGCGCGCCCACGTTGAAGCGCTTTGAAAAGAAAGAAGTTCCGCGCTTTTGTCCGCTTTCGTTTATGATGTAGTCGCCAAGCGGCGTGTCGTTGTCGCCGTCAATCAAGCCGGTGGAGCAAACCATCTGGCGCACAAGCGCGTCTTTTTTGTAAACGTAAGTCTTTTGCTCGTCAATGCTTACCACAACTTTCCAATCCGGTCCGTAGCCAGCCGGGCTTGCGAAAATGTCCGCCGCAAAAAGCGACGCCGCCAAAGCCATCGCCATCAGCGTGAATGCAATGTGTTTTTTCATAACTTATAATATAGTAAAAATTTGGCAAAACGGCAAGGGCGTTTATTGCCACACAGTTTTTACATCATATTGCGGAATTTTTGAATCACGCGTTATGATGGTCAGTTCATTTTCCATGGCTTGAGCTACAAGCAGTCTGTCAAATGGATCTTTATGAATGTCGGGGAGTTTTTTTATTCTTTCTGCGTCATATTCTGTGGGAGCGAGATAAATAAACTCCTCATCTTCCAAAACTTCCTTCAATTTTGGAATTTCTATTTCAAATTCGAGTGTTTTCTTTGCTTGCTTTATTGCAATTTCCCATAAGGATGCGTAGCTAAAAAAGCAGCGTTTTGTCTCCATCAGCCTGCGCGCAGTTTTGGACAACTCGTCGCTTCCTGTTAGATACCAAATTAAAGCGTGTGTGTCTAAAAGAAACATCACATATACTCCGCAAATTCTTCAATTGGCTCGTCAAAATCAGGAGACATTTTGCAGGGAATGTCTTTTAAACAGCCAAAGCCTTTCTTTTTGGATTCAAAAGAACTGCGTTTTTCAGAGTCAGAAAACTTATAAGAAATGTAGTCAATATATGAAAATATTTCCGCAAGAGCGGCTTGGGGAAGAGAATTCAGCTTTTTTTCAAGAGCAGGAAATGACATAAAAGCCTCCAATATTAAGTTATATTATAATGCCATTTTCTTAAAAAAGCAACAGTGATTTTTTTTACCCAATCGAATCCAGAAAATCCGCCAACTTTTTGCGCTGGTCTTTTGTAAGGCGGCTCCAACGCTTTAAAATCTCCACTTGTTCTTTTGTCAGTTTATCAGAATAACAATCGTTCT
>JAFZLA010000089.1 GCA_017551705.1 Treponema sp. | reverse complement strand
TCCTTCTGTACGCGGAGCGGTGGCCTCTGTGGCTCACCTTGTAAAAGTTGAGGAGATCCAGTAATGGCAGAATACAATCCAGTATTGACAGCGCCCGTAGGCGCCAACAAAAAGAGAAAAATTGTTGGCCGCGGCTCTTCATCAGGACTTGGAACGACAGCCGGAAAGGGCAACAAGGGCGCCCAGTCAAGAAGCGGTTCGCCCCAGCCGTATGTAGGCTTTGAAGGCGGACAGATGCCTCTTTACCGCCGCATCGCCCAGCGCGGATTCTCAAACTATCCTTTTAAGGTTGAGTATGACGTTGTAAACCTTTCTGACATCGAGGCTAAGTATGCCGACGGCGAGACAGTAAGCAAGGAGACTCTCATTGCCAAGAATCTCGTCAAGTCAAAGAAGTCTTTGATAAAAGTTTTGGGAACAGGCAACATCACAAAGAAAGTGACTGTTTCTGTTGACAAGATTTCAAAGTCTGCCAAAGAAAAGGTTGAAAAGGCCGGCGGCTCTGTCGTCGAGGTTAAGAAGGCTGAAAAAACAGAAAAGAAAGACTAAGGCGGAATAAATGAATTCAATTGCGAACATGTTTAAAATTAAAGAACTCCGCAGCCGTCTTTTCTTCACTCTAGTTGTACTGGCTGTCTACAGACTCGGATGCGTTCTTACAATTCCGGGAGTGGACGCAGCAGCTTTGTTTGAATACTTTAACAATCTTGCCGCGCAGAACAACAACGCTTTTGCTAGCTATATGGACTTCTTTGTTGGCGGCGCGTTCTCTAACTTTTCTGTGTTCATGTTGGGCGTAATGCCCTTCATCTCAACACAGATTATCATGCAGCTCCTTCTTATCATTTTCCCCTCTATGAAAAGAGCGGTTATGGAAGAGGGCGGCCAGCAGAGAATGCAGATGTGGACAAGAGTCGGAACGATTTTTGTCTGCGTCGTTCAGTCGTTTGCGGTTACAATTTACGCAAAGAACATTGGCGTAGTTTCGTTGAACAACGAAATCGCCTTCAAGCTCCTTGCGATTCTTACCGTAACGACAGGTTCAATGGTAACAGTTTGGTTGGGCGATCAAATCACCGCCCGCGGAATCGGCAACGGCATCTCAATCATGATTTTTGCAGGAATCGTGGCCCGCATGCCTAGCGCTGTGGCCGAACTTGCCGAGCAGGTCCGCAACGGCCAGCTGAACATTGTTTTTGTAATTGTAGCCCTTATCATTTTTGTAGGCATCATCGCTCTTGTCGTATTCGAAGAGTCCGGCGAGCGCAAGATCCCTGTCAACTACGCCAAGCGCGTTGTAGGCAGAAAAATGTATGGCGCTCAGAACACATACATTCCCTTTAAAGTGAATCCGTCAAACGTCATTCCCTTGATTTTTGCTTCTTCATTTTTGACGCTTCCCTTGCAGCTTGTTTCTTCAATTGCCAGCAACTCAGGCGCTGCGAGATGGGTTCAGAAATTGGCTGTAATTCTGAATCCGACGGGAATTTGGTACAATGTAGTATTAGTCATCCTTATCATTTTCTTTGCATACTTCTACACTCAGGTAACCCTGAACCCCACTGAAATAGCAAAGCAAATCCGGGAAAACGGCGGCTCCATTCCTGGAGTAAGGACTGACAAGACGGAAGAGTACTTGCAAAAGATACTCAACCGTTTGGTATTGCCTGGCGCTTTGTTCCTTGCGGCGATAGCGATATTGCCCACGGTCATCCAGCTTGTCTTTAAGTTCCCGCAGTCAGTAGCGATGCTGATGGGCGGCACTTCATTGATAATTATGGTTGGCGTAGACTTGGATACAATGAGCCAGATTGAAGCCCTTTTGAGAATGCACCATCAAGATGGTCTTATGAAAAGGGGTAGAATTCGCTCAAGAAGCCTCTAGAATTTTCTATAGGATTTTTGGGCGAAGGGCTAGACTAAAATTGGCGAAATGTGCTATACTCGTGTTTCCCGATTGTAATTCATTGCGAATTGCCATAATCGGGAAATAACTATCACATTCCCAGGGGGACTTTTATGAAAGTACGAACCAGTGTAAAGCCTATCTGCGACAAGTGTAAGGTTATCAAAAGAAACGGCGTTGTCCGAATCATTTGCGTTAACCCCAAGCATAAGCAGAGACAGGGTTAAGCGGAGCTTAAGGAGTAACAGATGGCTCGAATTGCGGGAGTTGACCTCCCTAATAAACAAGTTAAAATCGCTTTGACTTATGTATACGGCATAGGTCGCTCAGCGGCTCGCACAATCTGCAAAAAAGCGGAAATTAAAGAAGAGACGTTGATGAATGATTTGTCTCAGGACGAGTTGACAAAACTCCGTGAAATTATCGACAAAGAGTACAAGGTTGAAGGCCGTCTCCGCTCGGAAATTGGTCTTAACATCAAGCGTCTTATCGATATCGGATCTTACCGTGGCCAGCGCCATCGCAAGGGACTTCCGGTTCGCGGCCAGCGAACACGTACAAATTCAAGAACTCGCAAGGGTAAGAAGAAGACTGTTGCGAACAAGAAGAAAGCGTAAGGCGGAGGTAAACTAATTGGCTACTGTAAAAAAGAGAAAGGAAAAGAAGAGCGTTTACGAAGGAAACGTTTACATTCAGGCGTCTTTCAACAATACAATCGTAACAATTACAGACTTGAACGGCAACGCGCTTTCTTGGGCTTCAAGCGGCGGACTTGGATTCCGCGGCGCCAAGAAATCAACTCCTTTTGCCGCCCAGACTGTCGCCGAGACGGCTGTTCAAAAGGCCGTGAGCTACGGTTTGCGTGAAGTTCACGTATTCGTTAAGGGACCGGGCATGGGCCGTGAGAACGCTGTCCGCGCCATTGGAAATCAGGGACTTAAAGTTAAGTCTATTTCTGATGTCACCCCGATTCCGCACAACGGATGCCGCCCGCGCAAGACGCGCTCAATGTAATTCTTAAGGAGTAAACAATGGGTAAAAGCACTACACCTATCCTTAAACGCTGCAAAAAATTGGGATTGAATCCGCTCGTTTTGGGCTACGGCAAAGTTAGCAAGAGAAATCAAAAAGAGACTCGCAGAAAGAGATCTGAATACGCTCTTCAGCTTGACGAAAAGCAGAAGCTCCGCTTTATCTACGGAGTTCTTGAGCGCCAGTTCAGACTTTACTACGAAATGGCTGTTAGAAAGCCTGGCGTTACTGGCGAAGTAATGCTCCAGTTGCTTGAGTCTCGTTTGGACAATGTTGTTTATCGCCTTGGTTTTGCCAAGACTCGCAACGAAGCCAAACAGCTTGTAAGCCACGGACACATCACCGTAAACGGAAAGAAAGTTGACATTTCGTCTTACTTGGTTAAGGCCGGCGATGTCATCGCGTTCAAAGAAAAGAGCAAGGCTTCTTCTAGCATCAAGAAGTTGGTTGCCAGAATCGAAGAGCGCAAAGTTCCGGCTTGGCTTGAAGCCGACAAGGACAATTTGTCAGGAAAGGTTGCTACTCTGCCGTCTCGAAGCGACATCGATTACGATGTAAAAGAGCAGCTTGTGGTTGAATATTATTCTAAATAATAAGGAGTTCAAATGGCTCGCAAAAATCTGCTTAAAGGTTTTCAAAGACCTAAGGGCGTGCGTTTTGAGAATCAAGAAACCTCTCAGGCGAACTATGGAAAGTTTTATGCTTATCCGTTTGAACCCGGATTCGGCACGACTGTAGGAAACACCCTGCGCCGTGTTTTGTTGTCATCGATTCAGGGATACGCAGTTACTTCTATCAGAATCACTTCTTATGATTCTGACAATGTTCCGCACGTGATTTCAAGCGAATTTGAGGCAATTCCCAATGTGTCAGAAGACACTTTGGAAATCTTGAACAGCTTGAAGCAAACGCGCGTTCGTCTTGCCGGCGACGCGGAACAGGACACAATTCTTTACGAATTTAAGGGTCCCGGAAAAGTAACGAGCAATGACCTCGAAAAAGAAGGCCAGTTGGAAGTCTTGTCAAAGGACGTGCCCTTGTTCACAATGATGGACGGCGCCAAGGTTGACATGGAAATCCAAGTTGACTTGAACCGAGGATATGTTCCCGCGGAAACTAACGACAAGTACATCGAAGTTGTTGGAACAATTCCGATGGACGCGATATTTAGCCCCGTCAAAAAGGTTAAGTATTCTATCGAACCCTGCCGCGTTGGACAAAGAAACGACTATGACAAGCTTTGCCTTGAAATATGGACTGACGGATCGATTGAGCCGGCCGACGCTTTGAGCGAAGCCGCAAAAATCGCCAAAGAGCATTTTTCAGTGTTCATCAATTTTGATGACAGCGATTCTTCTGGTGACGACGATATGGGCGAAGAGGACGAGAGAGTCCGCGCCTTGTTGAACACTCCGGTCGAGGAGCTTGAGTTGTCAGTTCGCTCTTCAAACTGCTTGAAGAACGCCAACATCCGCACAATCGGCGAATTGACAAAGAAGACTGAAGATGACATCGCCAAGACCAGAAACTTTGGCAAAAAGAGTCTTACAGAGATCAAAGAAAAGTTGCTTGAATGGAACTTGACTTTGGGCATGACGGACTACAGCTATCTTAAGGATGCTGTTAATTTAACTAAGAAGAAGGAAGAATCAGATGAATCATAGAACTGGTTTTAACGCGCTGAGCCGCACGACAGCGCATCGCCGCGCAATGTTGCGCAACATGGTTACTTCTCTTTTTAGATTTGAACGCATTACGACCACTAAGGCCAAGGCAAAGGAAGCGCGCAGAAAGGCTGAAAAGCTTGTAACTCGCGCCAAAGTTGACAGCGTTCACAATCGCCGCGAAGTAGCAAAATATATCGCCGACGAAAAAGTTTTGAACAAGCTTTTTACTGAAATCGCCCCCCGCATGAAGGAACGCAACGGCGGTTACACCCGCGTTCTTAAGTTGGGATTCCGCGAAGGCGACGCCGCTGATGTAGTGATTCTTGAATTGGTTGACTTCAAGCTTGAGCAGGCTGAGGAAAAGAAAGCCGCTGCCAAAGCTAAGAAAGAAGCCAAAAAGACGGATAAAAAACAGCCCGCTAAAAAAGAAGCGAAGGAGAGCAAATAATGTCTAAAGCGCATCGTGGAACTGGACTTCGCAAGACCGCTAATCACGGCCGCGGATTGTGCCCCATCTGCAAAACAGAAGGCATCAAGGTTGTTTACGAGTACGACCTTGACGGCAAAAAGGTGATGATTTGCAAGTTCTGCAAGGCTCACCTTAAGAACAAGGCCCGCTTGGAAAAGCCGGCGGCCGCTCCTGCCGAAGCCGCTCCTGCGGCTGAAGAAGCTGCTCCCGCCGCTGAGGCTCCTGCTGCCGAAGCCCCCGCTGAAGCATAAAGCGACCGATAAAACCGCGCGTTTAGCGCGGTTTTTTTTTTCCAAATCAGGCCATTTTAGTTTGAATAATACTTAAATTATTTACTTTTTTTAAAGAAATTCTATTGACAAAAAGCCCTTAATTCAGCAAAATTACCGCAAATCTAATTTAAAGGAGATTGAATATGAAAAAATTTGCTTTGGCCGCTATCGCGGCAGCCGCTGTTTTTGCCTTGGCATCATGCGGCAAGAAAGAGTCTGACAGCATCACAATCGGCGGAATCTTCCCGTTGAGCGGAAACGTTAGCGTTTATGGCGTTGAATGCAAAAACGGCATTGATTTGGCCATTGAAGAAATTAACGCCGCCGGCGGAATTAACGGAAAGAAAGTTGTTTTGGTCAGCGAAGACGACGAAGGAAATCCTGACAAGACAGTCAACGCTTTCCAGAAGTTGACCACAAAAGACGGAGTTAAGATTGTAATCGGCTCCCTCACATCTGGATGCACCAAGGCTGTTACAAGCCGCGCCCAGGCCCAGAAGATCGTTCAGATCGCTCCCGCGGCCACCGCTCCGGACATCACAAACGCCGGCGACTACATTTTCCGCGCCTGCTTCATCGACCCCTTCCAGGGAACTGTAGGCGGAAAGTTCGCCGTTGAGAACCTTGGCGCCAAGAACGCCGCCATCCTTTACGACATCGGAAACGACTACTCTGTAGGTTTGACAGAAAACTTTGAGAAGACATTCGTAGCCTTGGGCGGAAAAATTGTTTCTAAGGAATCTTACGCCACAAACGACAAGGACTTCAACGCTCAGTTGACAAAGATCAAGAACTCAAATCCTGACGTTCTTTATCTTCCCGACTACTACAATGTTGTAAGCTTGATCGCCAAGCAGGCCCGCGCCCAGGGAATCAACGTGGCTTTTGTTGGAGCCGACGGATGGGACGGATTGACAAGCAATGCCGGCGACGAAGTTTTGAACGGTTTCTATTCTAACCACTACGCCGTTGACTCAACAAGCCCGGCTGTCCAAAAGTATGTAGCCGCTTTCCGCGCCAAGTACAACAAGGACCCCAACGCTTTTGCCGCTCTTGGATACGATTCAGTTTACCTTCTTAAGGACGCCATCATTAAGGCTGGCAGCGCCGACGCTACCGCCGTTAAGAACGCTCTCCAGAGCATTCAGGGCGAATATGTTACAGGAAACCTTTCGTTCGACGCCAAGCGCAACCCGATTAAAGCCGCGGTTATGCTTGAGTTGGTAAAGGGCGACGACGGACAGCTTGCCGCTGTTTACAAGACAACAGTTCAGCCGTAAGCCGCTCGCGACTTTTTGGTATTGAATAAAAAGTCAAAATGCGGTAGTATGTAAATCGCGCAACGAGGCGCTTGTTCCGCTGGTCGGAGCAAGCGCCTTTTTTATAGGAGTAAAAAAGTGGACGGCGGTTCTTTGTTTTTGCAGCAATTCATCAACGGACTTTCGCTTGGAAGCATTTACGCGCTCATCGCGCTTGGCTACACGATGGTCTACGGAATTGTCACGCTCATCAATTTCGCGCACGGCGACATCATGATGATGGGCGCGTACGCTGGCTATTATGTTTTGATCGCGGTAGGAGCGAGCGGCTTTGGTTTTGCCGGCGCTCTTTTGGTGGCGATGGTGTTTTGCGGCTTGCTTGGAGTTGCAATCGAGCGCTTGGCTTACAGGCCGCTAAGAAACGCGCCGCGCCTCAATTCGCTTATCACGGCGATCGCGGTGGAATTGATTTTGCAAAACATGATGCGCGTTCTTCCATTTGCCGGTCCCGATCCCAAGCAGTTCCCCGCGCTCAACGTTCCTGAGATAAACATAGGACCCGTCTCGATTCCTGGCATCAAGGCGCTTGTCATTGTTGCCAGCGTGGCGCTTATGCTCGCGCTTCACGTTTTGGTCAACTACACGCGCACAGGAAAGGCCATGCGCTCGGTAAGCTACGACATGCAGGCTTCAAGCTTGATGGGAATAAACGTCAACAAGACAATCGCGGTCACTTTTGCGATCGGTTCAGTCTTGGCCGGAGCGGGCGGAGTTTTGTACGCCAGCGCCTATCCGCAAGTCGATCCTTTGATGGGATACATGCCGGGCCTCAAAGCCTTTGTCGCCGCCGTTTTGGGAGGAATTGGCTCGATTCCCGGAGCGATGATTGGCGGAGTGATTTTGGGAATCGCCGAGACTATGACAAAGGGTTACGGCCCGAGCCAGTACGCCGACGCGATTAGTTTTGGAATTTTGATTTTGATTTTGTTGGTTAAGCCCACGGGCCTTTTGGGAAAGAAGCGAGTGATAAAGGTTTGACGATATGACAAAGAATTTTAGAAACACGATTATACTTTTTGTTGTTGGAATTTTGGCCACAGCGCTTCCCGCCGCCTTGATTGCCGCCGGAGCCATCGACGCGTACACCGCCCAGATTTTTTCTTTGGCCGGAATCAACGCGATAATGGCTTTGAGCGTCAACATCATTTGCGGAATCACAGGCCAGCTTTCGTTGGGACAGGCGGGCTTTATGGCCATTGGCGGCTATTCGACAATTTTGCTTTGTACCAACGCGCGCATTCCGCTTCCGCTTGCGGTTGTGTTGGCCGCCGCGATAACGGCCTTCTTCGGCTTTTTGATAGGCTTTCCAACCTTGCGCTTGGAAGGCGACTACTTGGCCATCGTCACGCTGGCCTTTGGCGAAATCATCCGCGTCTTTTTGGTCAACCTAAAGCAATGGACCGGCGGCCCCAACGGAATTCAGTTCAACACGATTATGGTGTTTAATGCAGCGGTCGCTTTTGCGGTTGTGACAGGAACGTTGGTGATACTGATAGCGCTGATACAAAACTTTATCCGCTCGTCATATGGCCGAGCGATTCTTGCGGTGCGCGAAGATGAGATTGCCGCCAACTCAAGCGGAATCGGTGTCTTCCGATATAAGATGATTGGTTTTGTAATGGCAAGCTTTGTTGCCGGAATTGGCGGCGCGCTTTACGTTTGCCTTATCGGATTCATCAAGCCAGACCAAGCGGGATTTGTAAAGAGCATCGACTATTTGATCTTTGTGGTTTTGGGCGGAATGGGTTCGACAACAGGAAGCGTTTTGGCTTCTTATGTTTTGACTTACTTGCAGGAGTTCTTGCGCTTCTTGCAAAACTACCGCTTGCTTTTCTATCCGGTTGTTTTGATTTTGGTAATGATTTTCAGGCCGCAAGGTTTGCTTGGAACAAAAGAAGCGTCGTTTGTCAAAGCGTTTGAAAAGGCGCAAAAGTTCCTTAGAAAAAAGATGAAGAAAAACAAAAACGCGGAGGCAAAGTGATGGCAGAAGAAAAGAAAATGGTTTTGCAAGCTTCCGGCGTTTCAATTGTGTTTGGAGGCTTGCGCGCGGTCAGCGACTTTGACTGCTCCCTTTACGAAGGCGAGTTGGTGGGCTTGATTGGCCCCAACGGCGCGGGAAAGACGACTGTGTTCAACATGCTGAGCGGCGTTTACACTCCGACAGAAGGCCAAATAAATTATTGGGACAGACGGGGAAAGAGCCGCGTTATAAACAAATTGAATCCCGCGGACCACTGCCGTTTGGGAATCGCGCGCACGTTCCAAAACATTCGCTTGTTCGGAAACCTTAGCGTTGAGGACAACGTAAAGGTTGCCCTGCACAATTTGCGCTCGTCAAATCCGATCGACGCGCTTTTTAGAACGCCCCGCTTTAGAAATGACGAAAAGCAAATGGAAGAGAAAGCCAATCTCTTGCTTTCTTTGTTCAAGATTGACTCAAAGAAAAACGAGTTGGCCAAGAACCTTCCTTACGGCGAGCAGCGCAAATTGGAAATCGCGCGCGCTCTTGCCAGCGACCCAAAAATTCTTTTGCTTGACGAGCCCGCGGCCGGCATGAACGGCCAGGAAACCGAAGACCTTATGAACATGATCGCCTTTATTAGAAAAGAATTTAAGCTTACGATTCTTTTGATTGAGCACGACATGAGATTGGTAATGGGCATTTGCGAGCGCATTATGGTTTTGGACTACGGCCGCATAATCGCGCAGGGAAGTCCCGACCAAATTAAGACAAATCCGCAGGTAATAAAGGCTTACCTTGGACAGGAGGCTTTGAATGCTTAAAGTTCAAAAATTGTCTGTCAGCTACGGCGCGATAAACGCCTTGCGCGAAATAAGCTTTAACGTAGAGAAGGGCGAAATTATTTCTTTGATCGGCTCCAACGGCGCCGGAAAGACGACGACGCTCCACGCCATTTCGAACATAATTAAAAAGCGCGGCGGAAAGATTGAATTTGAAGGCGAGGACATAACCAACTTGGCGCCCGACCAAATCGTCCGAAAGCGCTTGATTCAAGTTCCCGAAGGCCGCCGCATTTTTCTTAACCTTAGCGTTCGCGACAACTTGGAAATGGGCGCCTTTACGCGCAACGACAAGGCGCAAATCAAGGCCGACTTGGAAAAAGTTTACGAGCTCTTTCCGCGCCTTAAGGAAAGAATCAACCAAATCAGCGGAACCCTTAGCGGCGGCGAGTTGCAAATGCTTGCCATGGGCCGCGGCTTGATGGCCCAGCCCAAATTGCTTTTGCTTGACGAGCCCAGCATGGGTTTGGCTCCGATTTTGGTCGACGAAATTTTTGAGATTATTCAAAAAATCAACAAAGACGGAACGACGATTTTGCTGGTTGAGCAAAACGCCTTTAAGGCGCTTTCCATCAGCAACCGCGCCTATGTTTTGGAAACAGGCTCGATTACAAAAGACGGAGCCGCCGCGGACTTGGCCAAAGACCCCGCGGTAAAAGAAGCCTATCTTGGCGGCTAAAATTTGCGAAAAAATAAAAATGGCGCTATAATATAGACGGAGGCGTAAAATGATAGTCAAAGACGTAATGAAAAAATCGGTCATCACTGTTGAGCCGGAGACGACTGTAACAGAAGCCAAAGAATTGATGAACAAAAACAATATCAGCAAGTTGCCTGTCGTAAAGGGCGGAAAGCTTGTTGGAATCATAACAAAGAACGACTTGCTGCAAGCAGGTCCCAGCCTTGCCACGACTTTGGACATGTACGAAATAAGCTATCTTCTTTCTAAATTGAACGTAAAGAAGATTATGACCACAAAGGTATTTAGCGTGTCTCCCGACGAGGTGGTTGAGGAAGCCGCCCGCATTATGGTAGAAAAGCAAGTGGGCTGCTTGCCTGTAGTAAAGGGCAGCGCGCTTGTGGGCATCATCACCGAAAGCGACTTGTTCTTTATGTTCGCCGAAATGTTTGGCGTTACGCAAAAGGGCGCGCGCGCGGTTGTCTATCCCGACGACACTCCGGGCGAAATGGCCAAGATCGCGCAAAAAATCGCCGAAGCGGGCGGCAACATCATATCTCTTGTCACCACCGCTCCCAGCGACAAAAAGAAACGTCCTCTTACATTGAAGGTGACAGGCGTTCCTGTGTCAAAACTGAAGAAAATTTTTAACGACCTTAAGTGCCCTGTGGAAGACATTCGCAACGTATAGGCAGCATGCAGTTTTCTGAAGACTTGGCGGTAGACGACTTTTTGAGGTCGCGCAAAACTCCTTTTACTCTCAAAGATTTTACCCGCGAGATGGGGCTCAAAGGCTTTAACCTTTCGCAGCGCGAGGGCGAAATTTATATCGCCGACAGCCCTTATGTTTCTTGGATTGAGGACGGAAAATTCATCACGCGCGCCGCGGCGTTTACCGGAAAATTCTTTAGTTTTACTTTGACAGCCGAAGAATTTAAGAACAAGATGTTCGTTCCCGGAAGCCGCTTTATGCCCTTTGTTGACGAGATGCAAAATCCTGCCAGCTGGACTTTTATTTGCGGCGGAAAAATTGTTCCGCACAAAGTGGGAGAGTTCCGAAAAGAAACAGCGCTGGACTTGAACATTCTTTATGGCGAAGAGTACGAAGTTCAGTATATAGCGGCGGACCCCGCCATGTCAGACTACAACATCGCCGACACGGAATTTGAGCTTCCGTCAATTGTAAAAATCACAGGCTGCGACTTGAGCCAGTTTATTGACGGCGACGGATTGAAGGCTGGCGACAGAATAGTTTGCCGCGTCATTGACTGGGACAAGGGCCAAATAGAAATTTTTCCGCAGCAAAGGTCCCGCGACCAGTCAGGAGCGATTGTTCAAATTGGCGACGCTGAGAGCGGCCGGGCGGCTTGGGGCGAAGCTTTTGAAAAGGCTTTGATAAAGGTTTTGGATCGCGAAGGGCCTTGCGCCACGATAGAGGAACAGTTGGCCTTTGCCTTTTATGAAGACATGGAAAACCTTTGTTCGTTCAACTGCGACTCCGTGGAAAATTTTTTGCTCCGCTCAAAAAAAATCGGCTTGGAACTTTTTGGCGTTGAGACCCGCTTGTGGTACAAGGGGCAGGACGTTCCTGCCGTGGGCAAGTGGAACAAAAACGACATGAAAAAAGATCCGGGCGATTTGGGCAACTTGAAGTTCAAGATTCCGGAATACGTGCTTGACAATTTTTTGCGCGACTTTAAGTACAAAAAGCAAACCGATTTGGCTGTTTTGCTGCAAACTATGTTCCCCGAAAATTTCGCGCTTACGCAAGACGAAAAGCGCTATGTTTTATTGCGCATCGCGAGCCGACATGCTATAATATCAAAAGATTACAATTATTTTGCGGATTGCCCTGTGGCGGAAATAAGGAGCGAGGCGCTTGACCTTTATCAGCAAGTTTGCTCGCTTGTTTACGATGTCGAGACGTCTTCCGCAAATTTTGACAAGTTTCCTCAAAACGAGCTTGTGATTTTGTCGCAGCTTTTTGGACACATCAATAGAATACTGGAATCTATCGATTCAAATCCCGACGCGGCGATAGAAGACAAGGGGACTTTGAGCCTTTCGCTTGAGGGAATGGAATACAATTTTGAGGATATCGAGGGCGCTCTGCGTTGCGTCATTGAGTCCGAAAAAAGAAAAAGCATAACGATTGTTTAAATTGTGGGAGAAAAAAGTTATGGAAGAAAAAGTTAATCTTGGAGAATTGATTTTGAAAGGCGGCGTCATCAACAGCGTTGACGCCGACACGCCCTTTGAAGTTTACGAACAAATTAAGACAAAAATTCATTTGCCCAAATCCGTGACGCCTGACCTTTTGTACGAAGGCCTCAGCGCCCGCGAAAAAGTTTTGAGCACCGCTGTCGGAAGGGGGATCGCCCTTCCTCACTGCCGCGACATTATTTTGTCCGGAAGCGACGAACAGCAAATTACAGTTGTTTATTTAAAGAATCCAATCGACATGAACGCGCCTGACGGGAGAAAAGTGGACACGATGTTTGTCTTGCTTACGAGCAATTCACAAAGCCACTTGCAGGTTCTTTCACGGTTGGCGGGTCTTATAAAAGACGATTCCTTTGTGGAATTGTTAAGAAATCGCGCTTCGGTCGAACAACTCGCCGAGGCAGCCAACAAAGAGTAGAGGTATTCTATGAACGAAAAAGGAATTGCCGCGGCGGCGCTGTCTGTCCGCGCGCTTTCGATGGACGCCATTCAAAAGGCCAACTCTGGACATCCGGGACTTCCTTTGGGAG
>JAFZLA010000088.1 GCA_017551705.1 Treponema sp. | reverse complement strand
TTTGCATTAAGATTTGGTTCGAGCGGCAAAGGGCCACAGTGTCTTCAAATATTTTTATGTTTTCTTCGCGTGACATAGAGGCCTCCGTTATTTTGATTTTTTCTCCTCGTCATTTTTTACTTCGAGGGCAGGTTTGTCGCTTGCGTTCAACGGGCTTATCACAGACTTTCCTATGCGGCTTTCTAGGGCGGAACGCGCGCCTTTTGCGACGTTTTCTCCCTCTTTTGCTATCGAAAGGCTTTGGTCAAACGTTTCCGGCTCCTTGGATTTTGAAATTGCGGTGGTGGAAACTTCCGCAAGCATATTAAGAACCAGCTCAATGTTTGTCATATTGTCGCGAAGATTCTCTTTTTTTAGCCCTTTGAGATTCTTATAATCTTTTACAGAAAGGCCGCTCCAAGCCTTTGTCATTTCGTTGGTGAGAATCGCGTAATCCTTTTCTTTTTCAATTCCGCGGGCCTTCCATTCGTCCGTCAGCTCTTTGCGCATCTCTATCGTCTTAAGCCGCTGGTTTATCCAAGCTTCCGTATAGCCCTTTGCCCGATAAAAATCAGCGCCACGCAAAATCGCTTTTTCCGGATCCGCTATTTCGTCCAACCGCTCCGATCCAATTTGAGCAAGCCACAGTTTGAACGGCTCCGCCTTTGGAGAAGGAATCGATTGAACAAGACGAATAATGCCTTTTGTGGAAAGAACGTCTGTTTTATAAAATTTTCCGTCTGCGGAGGGCATCTTCAGTTGACTACAATTTGTAGTCAACTGACTTCCTTCAGATTTTAGACGAGATTTCAAAACACTCCAATATTTTCTTGGATTCGGACTTTCTGTTAAAATTGCAACAACATCAACTACCGAAAAATACCAGTCCTCTTCCTCTTCATTCCATACAGCCCGAACCTTTTTATTCTCAAACACTTTGATTTTGTTTATCTCTTTCATAAATCCTCCTGCATGGCCCTAATTGTAGCGCAAATGGCCAGAAAAAAATTAAAGTAATACTTTAACAAAATTTATAACCATTGGCAGTATGCGCAAAAATTGCACATACTGAACTCTCTTCTATTTTAACATTTACAAATATATTCTTCAATTGTCATAAAGTTCATCATCTTCTGCGGTATACTCATCAAACATTCTTTTATGTGTTTCATATTCACTAGGAACAACAGTCTTCAAATACTGCAAAAAGTTCTTGTAATCCTCTTTTACATAAATGCTTCCTATACCTGCAAGTCCGTCAAGCAACTGGTCTGAATATTTATCGAGAACAGAAATATTTTTTTCATGACGGAACATAAGTCTATAAAGCATAGCTGCCGCGAAATTTTGATTGACGCAAACCATTTGCCCCAACGATTTTAGAGAATCTTTTAAATTATTTGGAAAATCAAGTTGTTTTTCGTTATTCACTTTTCCTCCAAAAAAAATCGACAACTTGTGCAAATTTTGCACATACTGAAATCAAATCTTCTTTGAGCGAGCAGCTATTTCCAAATCTAATTTTTTCTTAAAAGACATCCACTCGTTCCTGTCACAATCATCGCCCCATGTTGTATAACCAGTTCCTACATCCAAAGAATGATTGTCAAAATCTTTTTGCATGCGCTCCAACTCTACAATAGACAAATCTGGCAAAATAGATTCTACGTAACTGCAAAAAGAGCCTACAATGTATGTCCGTCGCCCCATGCAATAGCGCATAGCGCAACTTAGCATAAGTTCCAAATCAGCGGTTAGTTCGATTGTCTTTTTTGCGCTCAGTTCGTCCATAAAAGCTCCAAACCACCTTAATTTTAGCACAAATGGCCAGAAAAAAAATTAAAGTAATACTTTAATAAATTTTTCGGTTGTTGGCATGATTCTTGCTATTCAACTGGTGACAAAAAGTCACCGATTGGTTATCTATTTTCAGTTCTTGACATTTTGTCACGCACTAGCAGTCTTTACAAGTTTATTGTTATCGGCAACTTGTGCAAATTTTGCACAAGTTATACTTTGCATTGAAATTTAACTTGACGATTTTCATCAGCCGGTGACAAAATGTCACCAACTGTCCGATTTTTTCGGACAGTTGCAGTTTGTAGAAATTTCCGATATACCGATTCCTATTCATAAAGGGTGGGGACAGATTGTACCCTCCCTTGCCAATTACGTTGGCTCTATTCATCATCTTCCTCTTTAATTTCTTCAAACTCCCAACAATCAGATGCGTCTGTTAGCCTTCTTTTATAGTCTTCTTTATCCATTCTTTCCAATTCAGGGTGTCCATGATAAGAGAATTGCATTTCCCTTTGATGGTCACAAATTTTGCCGTCAAAATTCTTGCAAAGAGAACATTTTTGAAGTCGTGGCTCTATTTTCTCTGCGTTAGCCTCAAGAGCCGAGATTTCTTCTTTTAATCGTTCATGAAAGCTATCTTCCCCGTCATCTCCGCTTAACAACCATTCAATTCTTTGCGAATAAATCCGAGCAATGTTTAAGAATTTTATACCGTTTTGAAATTCCATCAACGTCGCTGGCGTCCATCGATTCTTTCCCCATTTAACCTCTTTTGTTATTCTTGAAAGAGGGTTTTCAAAGTTAAAATAAAAATAATCCAAACTTCCGCCGCTCATAAAATCCTCCTTTTGCGCGCAGTTATTGGCAACATTCTAGCGCAAAAGAACAATAAAAAAATTAAAGTAATACTTTAATAAAATTTATGACTGTTGGCACGATTCTTGCTTGTTTGAGCAGGTTGAACTATAAAGAAATCCTTGTGAGTTGCCTCTTCTGCAAAGCGAACGGAGAGATTTGTTTTTCGTTTTCATCTGTGTAGATTAAACTTGTCGGAATTTCCGAACAGCTGCTATTGCTTTATATCTGCTTTAATTTTTTACTATTGATAGAAAAAATCGGAAATTCCGATTTTTTCCCCGCTATCGCATTATCGGCAATTTATAAAGGCCAAATCGCGTTTTAAAATGCGTTTTTATTTTGCCGATAATCCCGATTACATTTTTCTGAGGGAATTTTTGGGCTTTTATTACACTTTTTAGAGGGAACTTTCCATTTCCGCAACAAAATCCAACAACTTTTTCGTAAAATTGCCTAGGTCGCGCAGGCTGCGGGCAAAGGATTCAAAGCCGGCTCGCAGGCTGTTATAACGGGTCAAAAATTCGTGGCAGGCAGCTTCCATTTTTTGCTCATAGTCGGAACTGCCAGTCAAGTCGGCGTCGTTGTACAAAAGCCAAAAGTTTTGCAGCGCGGCAAAGTCGGAGGGGTCAAAGTGCGGCCGCATTCGATCCAGCAGGGCGCGGACTTTGACCAACTGGTAGTTGTCGTCCTGCAGGTAGGCCTGCCAAACAAAGGGCTTTGCGGACAGGCACGCGCGGGTCAGACTGTCTTCGCCGCGCACAAAAAGCAGGTCGCTTGCGTAAAGGTTTTTGTCCCAGTCTTGTTGCGAAAAAAACGGCAGTTCACAAATTCTTAGGCCGCCCGCAGTTGTGGTCTTGCCATAATTGTTTGCAAGGTTAAAACATGAGGCCGCCTGCAAAAAGCTTTCTTTGCCAGCGCCTTGGGCAAGGTTGATTTGCGCGTTTGGGTTCCAGCGCAAGATGGCGCGGATTATGGGGGCAAAGTTTTTTGGGTAGCTGAACATCAGGATTTGCGGCCCGGCAGTTGTGGTCTTGCCATCAATCCCCGCCGCCCCAGTTTTGGTCTTGCCGTCAGTCTCAATTTCGGGCTCGTCCAGTATCAGGCCGCCGGTCTTTGCGGTAAAGCCTGGCATAAAAAAATATTTTTTGACGCTGGCGCTGCGGGTGCCGCTTTTTAGCTTGTGAAATTCTTCGGCGTAGGGTTCCGCCGTCAAGTAGTCGATGTTGATGATAAGCACGCTTGCGGGCGGCGCCTTTTTGGTCTTGCCTTCTATTTCTGTCGCGCCCGCAGTCTCGGTCTTGACACCGTTCCCAGTCTCGCCGCCAAACAAGATTTCTTCCAGCCAGTCGGGACGGCCGCACTGAAAGCATTCCAGGATTACGCGGGGCGGGTTGGTCGTAAACTCGGCGCGGCAAAGGTCGGCGGCGTTAGAGTCAAAGAGCCGTATGCGGGCGGCCCCTTCTTGGGCTTGCGAACATTTTTCGTTGGCGGCCCCCTTTTTGGTCTTGCCACCTAATTCCGGCGCAAGCTTTAAAAACGTTCCCACGTCGTTTGTGATGATGCGGATGTCGCAATCGGGATTGACTTTGCAAAGATTTTTAGAAAGCCTGTAGACAAAGCCGATGTCGCCAAAGTTGTCAACGACTTTGCATAAAACCGTAAGGGCGCGCATTTTGTGCCACGCTTTGGATTAGGAACGGTAGGCTTGCAGCATAGCGGCCATAAGCTTTTGGCTGTCTTGGCCTACGCTAAACACGCCCTTGATTTCGTGGCCTTCGTTCAAAAAAGAAAATTCTATTTTTTCAGCCGCAAAAAATTTGAACCACGGCTTTTTGGCGGGACGCAACTGCAAGCCGTCGGCGTTGTTAAAGCAAAAGATTTGCTCTTCTACAATTTTTGAGCTGGAGCCGGCGCTTATCATAGACATCAACGCCTGCACCCCAGAAGGAACGTAAAAATAAAGGCTGCGCCGGCAAACAACGATCAGTCCCCAAAGAGACTGCTTGCTTTGCGGGAACAAATTCATTTCGCTAAAAGTTCTGGCAGGAGCCACAAGTTCCGCCATCTTGACTTCAACGACAATGTCATTGACCCGCTCGCTGAATGAAGTTAAAAACTGCTGCTTTTGCGCCTGGTCCATATTTCCCCCGCCCGCCGCTTTTTAGTTCCTCTAGTATATTATTTTGCGCTCAAGAGTTCAATGTCAAAGCCAATGTAAGACATCGCCGGAATGACTCCCGGATATCCGCGCTCGCCGTAGTGCATGTCGGGCGGCAAAAGAATCGTGCGCTTTTCGCCAACCTTCATCTGCTGAACCATAACGTCAAAGCCCGGAATCATCTGTCCGCTGGCCGTTCCAAACTCAAGCGGTCCGCGTCCCTGCGATTGGTCAAAGACGCTTCCGTCAAGCAAGAATCCCTTGTAGTGGACTGCAACGTTCTTTCCGCCGCCGCAAACAGCGCCGCTTCCTTCTTTTGTAACTTTGTAGTAAATGCCGTTCTCGTCCTTTTCGCAGCCCGGCCACTTTTTTTCAATCAACTTGATTTGGCTTTCGTACTGCTTGGCCTTGGCGGCCTTTGCCTTTTCGACGGCGGCTTTGTTCAAGGCGTCAAAGTCGGCTTGAGTAGCCTTAAACGCTTCGGCGTCGCTTCCCTGGCGGACAATCGTAACTTTTTCAATCACGTCGCCCTGCTTGGTGTTGTCAACAACATCCTGGCCGCTGACTACCTTTCCAAAAATCGTGTGCTTGCCGTTGAGCCAGCCTGTGGGAGCCACAGTGATAAAGAACTGGCTTCCGTTTGTGCCGGGGCCAGCGTTGGCCATAGCCAAAACGCCCTTCTTTTCAAACTTGTATTTGTCAACAATTTCGTCGGCGAATCTGTAGCCCGGTCCTCCGCGTCCTGTTCCCTCGGGGTCGCCGCCCTGAATCATAAAGTCCTGGTCGTCGCCGTTGGCCTTGCTGATTACGCGGTGGAACTTAAGTCCGTCGTAAAACGGCTTTCCCTTGGCGGCATCCATCGTTCCTTCGGCCAAGCCTACAAAGTTTGTTACTGTAAGCGGCGTGTCCTTGTAGTAAAGTTCAAGAGCGACTTCGCCTTTGGGCAATTTAAGAACGGCAAAAACGCCTTCCTTTCCTTTTAGAGCGTCCATAGTTTTTTTCTCCATTTTGTTGTTTTGAGCGCAGCCGCTGGCCAGCAATATTGTTCCAACCAAAGCCGCAAATAAATTCTTTTTATTAAGCGTTTTCATAAAGCCTCCCATGCGCTAGCGCGCGTTTTTTACAAACCACAAGCAAATCGCCTCAAGCCGCGCCTCAAACGAATTGTAAAGGCGCCTCTTTAGCGCGCTGATGATTTTAAATTCCGCGTAGTCGCAAGTGTAAACCAAAAAATTTTCGCCGTCGTCAATCACGCTGGCGCAAATTTTAAATCCGCCCGGCTGCACAGCCTTTAAAGGTCCGTAGCAAAGCGGGCTTATGTTTTCCATAAACATCACAAGCTGCTTTTGCGTTTGCTTGTAAGTAATTTTGTACTTGGCCTTTCCAAAAGTGTGGTCGTCCATAAAGGCGTAAACAGTCTTTGCGTCGGCGCTACCAGTCGTGTCCTCCGCGATGGCCGCGTCGCTTTGCGCGTCTTGGATTCTGTAGGCCGAACTGTACAAAACGCCCCAGTCTTTGTCGCTGCGGCTGTAGTACAACATTCCCTGCATTTTGCTGATGGAACGCATCAACTCGCCTGCGGCCTGGATGTCAAAGCCAGCGCGCAAGCCGGCCTTAGGAACGACGTAAACTTTTTCAAGCGCGTGGCCGCATTTGTCAGTCCATGCGCCAAAAACGTATTCCTTTATCGCCTGCGAAAATTCCGTCTGCGGAAGCAAGCGCAAGTCGCGGTCGTCGGCCGAAAACTCGTGGCTTTTGGCGCTTTTTTCGGCCTCAAGGCGCTCCGCGTCTGTCTGGGCGAATGCCGCGCCGCACAAAAGAGCCAGCGCGCAGGCCGCAATCAACGCCTTTTTGTTCAAAAATCGTTTCAATATAAGTCCTTAGATGACGCCCTTGTAAAGAACGCGCACCTGCTTATATAAACCATCTCCCTCGGATTTGGTTTCAATGTCCGGAATGTCGTTGAGCGTGGTGTGGATCAAGCGGCGCTCAAAGGGATTCATCGGCTCAAGCAAAATTGACTTTCTGTAAGAGCGGACTTTGTCGGCCGTTGTGTAGGCCAAGCGCACAAGCGATTCCTCGCGGCGGATGCGGTAGTTCTCTGTGTCCAAAATGATGCGGATGTCTTCGCGTCCAAGATGGCCGGCGTAAACGTTCATCAAAAGCTGCAAGGCGTCCAAGTTCTTTCCCTTGCGTCCAATCAAGATTGAAGAGCTGTCAGACTGCAACTTGATTCCAAGCTTTCGCTCCTCGCGGAACATGATTTCGACCTTGACTTCGTAGCCCATCTTTTGGATTACCTGCGTCACAAAGTCGATCAGCTTTTGCTCAAACTCGTCCTGGGGAATCGGGTTGGCCACAGCCTTTCTGACGGCTCTGGGCTGATCCGAATAATCCTTGTCGGCAACCGGAGTGTTTCCTTCGGTGTGAACGCGGATTTTTACAAAGCCTTTTTTGAACAATGAATTCTTTTGCGTCTCAAGAATTTCAACGTCAAACTGGTCGCGCTCCAATCCCAATTCCTGGGCGGCTTTTTCAATCGCTTCCTTTTCTGTTTTTCCTTCGTACTCGTAAGTCATATATTTTCTCCCAAAAAATTATTTTCTTTTTTTGCCTTTGACGGGCTTTACGTCAATCACGTTGCTGTTCTTGGCGGCAAGCTTTGTCTTGTTGATGATGATTTGCTGAATCATCTGGATAAAGTTGCTTATGGTCCAGAACAAAATCAATCCGCTGGGCGCGTTGTAGAACAAGAAGAAGAAGAGCAAGGGCAAGCCGTAAGTCATAAACTTCATCTGTCCCGAGCTTTGCGCGCTTTGCATCGTTCCGCCAAGCTGCGTAATCTTTCCGTAGAACAACTGCGACACCAAATAAATTACAGGCAGCACGCGCACGTGGTTTCCTATAAGCGGAAGGAAAACCTTCAATTGGTAGACGCTGTCGCCCGAGCTTAGGTCGTCAATCCAACCTTTGATAAAGCTGGCTCCGCGGAATTCAAAATAATTGTTGAACAAGTTGTACATCGCGAACAAGCAGAGCATTTGCAAAATCATCGGAAGGCAGCCGCTCATCGGATTGTAGCCCGCGGCCTGGTAAACCTTGGCTGTCTCTTCCTGCATTTTTTGCGGGTTGTCCCTGTACTTGTTTTGAATGGCCGTAAGCTTGGGCTGCATTTCCTGCATCTTGAGCGTTCCCATCGAAGACTTCATCGTAAGCGGGAACAAGGCAATCTTAAGAATGATTGTCATCAAGATGATGCTGACGCCCCAGTTGTGTACAAAGCCGTAGAGCAATTCCAATATCCATTTGAGGATTGTCTCAAGCCAGCCCAAAAAGCCGCTGGTCTCCAACGCGTCCGTCAAGCGGTAGCCGCTCAACTTCCATTGGTTGCTTTCGGCGGACAAATATTTTTTTAGGTCCTTTTCATTGCGCGGGCCTACATAGATGTAATAAACGTCGTTTGTCTGCTTTTGAGTCGTGGGCTTGCGGACAAGCAAGGCCTGCGCGTCGCCCATCGTTTTTCCGGCCGCGGCGTTGGTCGAATACCAAGCCGTCTGGAAGTTTCCGTTCTCCGCCGGAACGACAAGTTCGCAAAAATACTTTCCGCCGATTCCCGCGATGTTGAAGGGCTTGTTGTACTCTTTGTATTGGTTGTTTCCAAGGCGGACTCTCTTTCCTTTTCCTTCGCTCAAAGCGATAAAGGAGCGGCTTTCGTAGCGGTCAACTTTTGGATTGAATTCGGGTCCCACTTGCGGAGACGTTCTCAATGTGTAAGAAGCGTTGGCTCCGTTCTTTGTGGCAAAGTCAAGCGCGGTAAAATTTTCGCCTCCGTCAACAACGACGTTCATCTTGAACATGTAGTCGTCGTCCTTAAAGGTGTACTGCTTTATCAAAGTAAAGTCCGAATACTTTTTGGCAAAGGCGATTTTCTTTTCGCCGTTTTCTTCGGGGAACTCTTTTACGACAAACAAGTCGTTTATGATGCCGCTGTCCGCTCCGCCAAAGCTCAAGGCAAAGGCGCGGTTGGTCGCCGTGACGTTCTCGGCCATCTCGACGCCGCGGCCAGTCTTTGAGTCATTGTGGTCAAGAAGCTCGTAGCCCACGATGTCGCCGCCCTTGTTGGTGAATGTCACGCGGACTTTCTTTGTCTCGACGACATACTTTTGCTCGGTCAAGACAGGCTCGTTTGTGTCTTCGGCCGCCACAAAAGAAGCGGTTTCGGCGCCGGCGACGTTTGCCTGCTCGGCCTCGACTTCGGCCTGGGCGGCTTCTTGCGCGGCTTGCTCCGTCACTTGCTCTTGCTGAGGCTTCGGAAAAAATTTAACTTGAACGATTGTGTAGCCAATCAATACCAAGGCCGAAAGAACTACGGCCATAATGGTGTTTTTATCCATTCTTTTCTCCCAAATTAGAATGGCCTACGGATTACGGAACAGGGTCAAAGCCGCCCTTGCAAAGCGGGTTGCAGCGAAGAATTCTAGCGAAAGACAATGACAATCCCTTGCCAGCGCCGTATTTTTCTATCGCCTCCATTGCATAATGAGAGCAACTGGGGTAATAGCGGCAACACGGCCCTAAGAGCGGAGAAATCGTGACTTGATAAAGCCTTATAAGGGCGCGAAAAAACTTCGTCAAAAGTTTATTCATCTTTTATCAGTCCTGCCTTTTTGCATAATGTTCGAAATTGAACACACCTTGAGTTGAACGAATCGTTTCCGGGATAAACTAAGAATAGAATGTCGTATCCGGTGTTCAGGAATGTTTTGTAAAATCGGTATGCTTCGCGGCTGTAGCGCTTGGAAGCGTTTCTTTGAACGGCGTTTCCATAACCGCGCGGCAAAGGAAAGGCGATTCTGTTAAAGCCAAGGTTGTTTTTTGCGTAAAACAGCTTGGCTCCCTTGACCCCTTCCCTGCCGCCATTTTTAAACAGATTCTTTATCTCCGCGGGACTCTTTATCCGCTCAACGCGCTTAAATTTTCCGCCTTGAACCGAATCTGTTTCCATAGGCAATTCCGGCTAAAAATTAGTACTTCTTGTGCTCGTCGCAAACAGAAAGCTTGTGGCGTCCCTTGGCGCGGCGGCGGGCCAAAACTTTGCGTCCGCCCTTTGTCGCCATTCTGGCGCGGAATCCAAATTTTCTATTGCGCTTTACTTTGCTCGGTTGATATGTCCTTAACATGGCATATATCTCCTATAAAAATAATATTCTAAATAGTAGTAGGTGAATATATCATAAATTTGTAAAGTTAGTCAATAGCCGCTCGTATTTACGAAAGCAACCCCATAAACGGAGTTTCGAGCGGGGTCACCGCGTCCTTGCGGACGCTGCCTGCTCTCTAGAAAACTTCCCCAAAATGCGCTAAAATGCGGAATATGGACAACGCAAAAATCAAAGAGATGCTGCTTAAAATCCACGAGTCAAATTTGGACTTTACGGTCACTCAAAGCGGAAAAGAAAGCAAGCGCGTAAACGGCCTTTACAAGCCCGACACGCATGAGATAATCCTTCACAACAAAAACTTCAAAAGCGACTCGGAACTGGTTTACACCGCCGTCCATGAATACACCCACCACTTGGTCACAGAAGACGACGTGGCCCTTTACGGCCCCGACTACGTCTCAAACGCAAAGAGCCACACGGCGGCCTTTTGGGCCCGCTTTCAGGAACTGCTCAAAATTGCCGAGGACATGGGCTTTTACAAAATCGACATTTCGGTCTCGCCAGAGTTGGTGGAACTGACCAAAAAAATCAAGTCGGAATATTTGGAACCCAACGGAAAGTTGATGGCCGAATTTGGCCGCCTTTTGATAAAGGCCCACACCCTTTGCGAAGAGGCCGACATCCGCTACGAAGATTACGTGGACCGAATTTTGTGCCTGCCGCGCAATTCAGTCCGCGACCTAAAGCGCGTGGGAACGGTGCAAGTAAACCCGGCCATCGGCTTTGAAAACATGAAGCTTGTCAGTTCCATCAAAAAGGCCGACGACCGCGCGGCCGCCGAGCAGCAATTGCTTTCGGGAACCAGTCCGGTCACTGTTAGCGAGATGATGAAGCAAAAGGCCCGCGCCTCGCAAGCCGACGACCCCAAGACCAAGCTGGAAAAAGAAGCCAAGCGCCTGCGAAAGACAATCGAGCAATTGCAGCAGCGCCTTGAATACGTGGAGGAAAGCCTTGGCAACATGTAATTTTTGCGGAACAAAGCGCGCGGCCTTTTTTGCCGCCGCCCTTCTTTTTGCGGCAGCCGCCAACTCGCAAACATCCGCGCCGCAAGCGCCCGCCGCTCCTGTCGCTCCAACAGCGCCTTCTAATTCGGGACAGACGGGCGGCTTTCAACCCTTGCAGCCTGTCCAACCGGTAACAATCGGCTCTCCCAACGTTTCGATGCCTTCAATGCCGCGCGTTTCGGCGCCCGTCGCCGGCGGAACTTTTTACACGCCCGGAAAGCAATTCTTGAACCAGGACTCGCAAAAAAATCAAAGCCAAACAAAAGAGGGCGGCCAAAAATCCGCAGTCCAAAACAGCGTTGAAAATTCTTTGGCCCAAAGCGAGGGCGGATCTTTTTCTAACCTTTCGGCGCAAGACTTGGTTCAAATGGCAAAGAGCGGTTCCATCACAAACGTATCGTCACTTTTGGGAAACAATTTTTTCAACCGTTCCGCCTACTCCAACGATTCCGACAACAAAACCTTGCTCAATAAAATTCTTTCGGAACTGTCCGAAATAAAAAAAGCGCAAGGAACAAGCTTGGCCGCGTCTTCGACCGGAGCCAAGCCGTCGCCGCTCCCTCCAAAAATTTTGCGCTTTGTCGTCAACGCCAACGACGTGCTTTCTAAATGCGTCCAAGTTTATTTTAGCGAAACCGAAAGCGACGGAAGCTTTTTGCTCACAGGCGACGAGCGGACTCTTTGCGACAACGAAAACGTTTCCGAAACCTTTTACCTTTTGTTCAAGGCAAGCGGAACGCAAAACTCAAAGACAGTCTACACCGTCACGCCCACCCTTTCGCAAAGCAAAGAAGCGGCGACTCCCCTGCAAAAATTTTGCTCCGCAAAAAACATCACCGCGTCCCGCGTGGGCAATTTGGTGACATTGCATCTTCTTCAAGACGGAACCATTTGCGACCTCTTGTTGGACATCGGCAAAAGTAAATGAAACTTGTCCAAGGCTTGCAAAAATTAAATTTTCCGCAACAAGAAATCGACAGGCTCGCGCCCTTGATGGAGTCATACATCAAAGAGCTAGTCTTGTTCAACTCAGCATACAATTTGGTCAACACAAGCGACCATGACGATATCGTCGTCCGCCATGTTTTGGACAGCCTTTCGGCCTGGCAGCATATCGCCGCCCTTGCGCAAAATCGCGCGGCGACACTCCAGCAATCCCTGGCTGGCCAACAGTCCGAGCTGGTCATCGCCGACATAGGAAGCGGCGGCGGATTTCCTGGCATTCCTCTAGCGGCGGCCCTGCCCCAATTCAATTTTGTCTTGATAGAACGAATGAGCAAGCGCTGCGCCTTTTTGCAAAACGCCGCCGCGATTTTGGGCTTAAAAAATGTTGTTGTCCAAAACTGGGAATTGGAAAAAACGCCCGCCGCCTCAATCGACATCGCAACCTTCAGGGCCTTTAGGCCGCTGGACAAAAAAATGCTCAAAAGCCTTATGGCCGTTCTAAAAGACGGCGGCGTTTTGGCGGCCTACAAAGCGCGGCGGCAAAAAATTTTGGAAGAGATGGGCGCGCTTGGCTACTCTGAGCAAGACAGCGCATGCGGCGCGGACAACAATCCCCGCGCGTATAAAATAATCGCGCTCGACGTTCCCTTCTTGACCGACACAAACGACGGCGACGACCGCGAGCGCAATTTAGTAATTATTTCAAAGTGACTTTTTTGAGAAGCGCCATCAACTGAGTTTTTTCAATCAAGTCAATCGGGCGGCCTTCGACATACTTGTGCGCCTCTTCGCTAAAGGCGCCAGGCGTTACGCAATAGCCTCGGTCAACTTTCTTGTCCTTGATTTTTGCGTGAAAGTCGCGCACAAACAATTCGCCGACAGATCCTGTCGCCTTGTAAAAGCGGAACAGCTCGACGTCTTCCCACTTAGGAGTTTCAACTTCGCAAAGAATTTCAACTGATTCCTGCAAAACTTCAACGTCAGAAATTTTAACGTAAGAATGAGCGTAGAACTTTGTGACCAAGTTTCGGCACAAGACGACAAAGTCGCTGGTTCCGCTTGTCAAATAAAGCTGCAAGTTTGTGTTTTGGTTCAACTCTTTGTAGCGGCTTATCAACGTAGAAACGTCCTTGTAATTTGGAACGGTGTTGTTGATTGTGGTCAAGCACTGCAAGCCCTGCGCGATTTTGTTGGTCGAAAAATAGCATTGCGCCAAGCGGTAGTTCAACTCAAGGAATGTTTCTGTCGGAATGTCCTTGAGCTTGAGGCCGATTTCATAATCTTGGACGGCCGCTTCGTTCTGTCCCATGCGGGCGTGTATCACGCCGGCCGACAAACAAGACTTTGGTCCGTAAACTGGATCCGGCCTTAGGTGGACAAAAACTTTAAGGGCTTTGTCTCCCGCTCCGCACTCTTGCATGGCGTCGGCCATCGCGAACAAGGCCTCTTTGTTTTGAGGGTCGTCGTTCAAGGCTTTTCTTAAAACAGGAAGGCAGTCGCGATATTTTTTTGCCTTGTACATCGCCATTCCCAAGGGCATTGTTATTCCCGCGGCTTCGGGATTTATTGTGTAGGCTTTTTTAAAGCAAGGAATCGCTTTTTCAAAATCGTTGTTTGCAAAACACGCCTGGCCCAAATAATAGTTGACGTCAAAGCTGTCGGATTGCAATTTGTAAACTGTCACCAAGCTCTTTAACGCTTCGGGAATTCTCTTTAGCTTAAAGCAGCAAATTCCGTGGCGCAAGCAAACCAAGGCTGGGTCCACGTCGGGATGTGAAGCGGCCAAGTCAACAAGAGTGTTGTAAAGCGTCACCGCCTTGTCCCACAAGTTTTCGTTAAAATACAAGTCGGCCAAGGGCAAAAGGGCCTGCGTGTTGTATGGATCGTGAGAAAGTTTTTTTGTGCAGTCGCGAATGATTTGGGCGCGGTTTTTCTGCGAGCCAACTCTAGCCTTTCCGGCCTTCTTTTCGCCGCCGCCTCCGCCGGAAGACTTTCTTCCGCCTACAATGCTCAAAACGGCGATGACTGCGAGACATGAAATTACTGCAATAACTACTGGCAACATATCTTTTCTATTATCGACCAAAACGGCCCTATTGTCAAGTTTTAGTCCTCTGAACAAACGTTTAATAAAATAATCTAAAACGCGGCTCCCAGTTGCGGTCGGCATTGCGAAACCGCTAGATTATCTCGTTTCCGTTGGAAACGAGGCCTCTTAAGGTATTGCAGTCGCGCTTTTAGCGCTCCGCACGGCTCGTCGCTATTTATTAAATATGGTGCAAACTGATTGCCCGCTCGCATTAGCGAGCAAATAAATAATTTCCTTACGCAAAACGACGGGCTTGCCCGCCGTAATGTTTTCACAATGCCGCCCGCGCCTTCGCGCCGCTTTTTTGTTTACCAATACGTTTGTTCAGGGCAAACGGATAGAATTCAATAAAAACGCGTAGGGAAAATGCGGACGGCCGCTCGCTTTGCGCGTTAATCCCGCTATTACGCCCTAAAAGGCGCAACCGCGAGTAAGGCCGTTCGATTTTCCCGAGAGCGTTTTGGATTAATTATAATTTGTTTGCCCTGAATTTAACTTTTGGCTTTGTTTTTCAAACGCTCAAAAATCGCGTTCAATTCCGGAGGAAGGCTTTCCCGGCCTTGGCCGCCGGAACTGTCGTCAGCGCCAGACGTCGCGGCGGCGTTAGGCTTGCCATAGCCCATTTCTTCCAACTTTTTTTGCTCCGCGTCAATTTTTTGGGCGTATCTTTCAACTGCTTTTCTTGCAACCTCTTCACTGTTGGCCAACGACGCGTCGCTGCCCTTTACCCTAAACGCAAGCGAATCAATTTTAACGCCGCCGCTCAACCGATTGAGGCCGGTCAGAATAAATTTTTTATGCATTTGCAGCATTTGGTTCCAGCCAGGATGGTCGCTTTCGACCAAAAGAATTCCGTTCTTTAAATCCACGATAGAAGAATGCGCGGCCAGCTTTTCTCCGTTCCCAGAAATTTTTGAAACCGTCGTTTGCCATGCCTGCTGAATTTTTGAACTGTTCTCCACGTCTTGGCTGGAGATGTTTTTAAAGACCTTTGATATCATTTGCGCGCTGTCGATAAAATCGTCGCTCATTTTTTCCAGCCTCCGTTCTCTATAAAGTAAACGCCAGTCGTTGACCGCTTGTACCGCTCGTAAGGTTCGCCAGGCAAAAATGTGCAGAACAACTGTTCGTATTCGGGCAAAAGGCTTGTAAGCTTTTGCCTCTTGTCGGGATCCAATTCCAACATTACGTCGTCCATCAAAAGAACCGGCTTTTCGTTTATCGTCTGGCTGTAGTAAACCGCCTGGCTTACGCGCAACAAAAGCGCGATAAGACGCCGCTGCCCCATCGACGCTATCGGAACGAATGGCTTTCCTCCGCAAAAATATCGCAAGCGGTCGCGGTGGGGGCCGCTCAATGTAGTTCCCATTACAAAATCGCTTTCTCTTTTGTTTTTTAAAATTTCCAAAACTTCGTCAGCGCTTGGAACTCGGCTCATCACGCCGTCCTTGACTTCCTTCCAGCTTGGCTCGTAAGTTATCGTAAGGCCTTCGATTCCTGTCACTTGCTCGTAAAGCTTGGTGAAAATTTCGTTGAATTTAAAAACCGCCGTCTTGCGCTTTTTTTGAATTTCCAAACCGTTCTCCACCAGCTGCAAGTCATAGATGTCCAGCATTTCGCGCTTGTTTTCTTTTATCAAAACGTTTCGGTTTTTGAGAGCGGTTCGATAGCGGCGCAAAAGGTCGATGTAAAGAACGTCGTACATCGAAAGGCTTTGGTCCAAAAAAAAGCGGCGGTCGCTTGGGTCGCCTTCCACAAAGCGCAAGTCGTCATGGCAAAAAAGAATGCAAGGCATCGTGTTTATCAATTCTTTTCTGTCGTGAATTCTCTTGCCGTTTTTTTCGATTGTTTTTTTGCCGTCTTTGTAAATGACGTTTACGCTGCGAGTTCCGCCGCCGCTTTCTTGGTAAAGCGCGCGCACGCTAAAATCTTTTTCGCCGCGACGGACGATTTCGGTGTCGCTGTGGGTGCGGAAAGAATTTCCGTAGGCGCAATAGTAAATGGATTCAAGAATGTTGCTTTTGCCCTGCCCGTTTTGGCCGACAAGATAAATTTCTTTTGCGTCAAAATCTATCTTGTCGTTTTGCAAGTTGCGAAAATTATAAAATGACAGCGACAAAAAAGCCATTAAAGAATTTGAACTAGTTCAAGTTCATTGTCATGATTACGTGGAAGTAATCTGACTTGGGCTCCGTTCTCATGATGGCGGCTTTGTTGGCGTCCTTAAAGTCAAATGCGATGCGTTCGGCCGATGTCAACTTAAGAGGCTCTTCCACAAAGCGGAAGTTAAAGGCCAACATAATTTCTTCGCCGTTGTATTCACAAGGAATTTCTTCGTCGGCGCTTCCCAAATCCAATTCCGGAGAGAAGATTGTCAACTTTCCGGGAGTCAATTTGAAAATTGTTCTCAAAGAAGTTTTGTCAACGTAAATTCCGATGCGGTCAAGCGCGTCGAGCAAGTCTGACTTTTGAACTTGGAATGTTTTGTCCAAGTCGTTGGGAATTACGCGGCGATAGTTGGGGAATTCTCCTTCCAACAAAAGCGAAGAAAATTCGTAGTTGCCAAACTTGAAGAAAATCTTTTTGTCGATTACGGCGACAGAAACGTTTCCTTCGTCGCTGGCGTGTTTTAGGACGCAGTCCAAAATTTTTGTAGGAACGATCGCCTGCGGAAAGTCAGGAATTCCTCCCAAAGACTTTTCGGCGTAAGAAAGGCGGCGGCCGTCAGTGGCGACCATAATCAAGTTGTCTTCTTGCTTTTCAAAGTGAACGCCCATCATAAAGTGGCGGTTTCCATCTTCGCTTACGGCAAAAGAAGTTTGCTGAATCATTTCTTTAAGCTCTTTGGCGGGAAGCTCAAAGTAAGAGGCTCCTTCCAAAGAATTGATTTCGGGGAACTTGTCAACCGCGATGCTCTTAAGGGTAAAGCGTCCCTTTAGCGGGCGGATTGTGACGGTGATGTCGCTCTTTTCGAATTCGATTTGTCCCTGCGGAGCCTTTGAAATGATTTTCATAAACTTGTCGCAGTAAATCGTAGTGGATCCTTCTTCTTGAATTTCCACTGGAATTCTTGTTATGTAGTCAACTGTAGAATCAGAAGCCTTTATCGTAAGAGTGTTGTTTTCGGCAATCAAAAGGACGTTCGAAAGAACAGAAATAGGACTTTTATTGGCTATTATTTCCTGGGCTATAGCCACTTCTTTAATCATCGCGTCGCGATCAAACTGAAACTTCATTTTTACAAGCCTCCCTTGTTACTTTTTAAGAATTCTATTATAGCGCAATCCTTTCATTTTGCATAGTGCCTCCCATCAATTAATAATTTATAATTAATAATTCGTAATTATGAATCGTCAATTATAAATTGAGAAAATTTTGTTTCTTTTGTGTGAGCCTTTTGTGGAAAACTTTTTAAATTGTGGAAAAGTGGAACTTTTGTGGAACTTTGACTTTTTGTTTTCAACTTTCTAATTTATTGCTTTATAACAAATTAAGACAACTTTCAACATATCAACAGACCTTATTATTGTTATTATTAAATTTATATAAATTTAATATAAAATAAGGAATCTCAAAACTTTCATTTTTTGTTTTTAATATCCTTAATCATGTTCTTGATCGCATTGTCCAAAGTGGCGTCTATTTTTATTTGTTCCTCAATTTTTTTGCAACTGCTCATTATGGTGGAATGGTCTTTTCCTCCAAATTCGCTTCCAATCTCTGTAAATGACATTTCTGTAAGCTTTCTGGCAATATAAATGGCAACATGCCTTGGATAAGCGACTTTTTTGTTTTGCTTTTTGCTCTTTATTTCTGAGACAGAAATTCCGTAATAGTCAGCCACAATCTTTTGAATTGTGTCTATCGAAATGTTTCCTCCAAGGTTGGAGCTTATGTTTTCCTGCAAAAGCTGCTTGGCGACGTCAAATGTAATTTCTTTGTTCATAAATTCGCTGTAGCCTACTACTTTTTGCAAGGCTCCTTCCAGTTCGCGAACGTCGCTTTCTATGTTGGCGGCTATAAAATCAATTATTTCGTCGCTAAGGATTTTGTTCATCAAAGAAAGTTTTTTTTGCAAAATGGCCTTTCTTGTCTCATAGTTCGGCGGCTGCATGTCAATGCAAATTCCGTTGCTAAAGCGGGTTCTAAGCCTTTCTTTTATTCCTTTGACTTCGTTTATAGGACGGTCGCAGGTAAATACCATTTGGGCCTTTTTTTGGTTCAATGCTTCAAAAATGTAGAATATTTCGTCTTGAAGGGCTTCTTTTCCTTCCAAAAAATAAATGTCGTCAAGCAAAAATACGTCAAGGTTGCGGTATTTGTTCTTAAATTTTTCTATGGCGTTGTTTTTTTGAGTTGTGCTTGCCAAAGCTCCTGTAAATTCGTTCATCAAGGATTCTGTGTTCAAATAAGAAAGCTTTACTTTTCCTTTTTTTGCCTTGTAGATGTAATTTCCAATCGATTGCATAAGGTGGGTTTTTCCCAAACCGCTTCCGCCATAAAGCAAAATAGGGTTATAGGCTTTGCCAGGCTTTTCGGCCGCCGAAATAGAGGCTCTATAGGCGTACATATTGTTGTCGCCCGGAACAAACGAGTCGAATGTATAGTCTTCTTTTAAGTCTGGATGCTGCAATGGCTCGTCTTCGGATGATTTTTCTGAATTTGACGCCTTTTCCTGCTTTTTGGAAGGTTTTTCTTCTTTGGACTCTTCTTTTGAGATGTTTGTATTCTTTACTTCAAATTTTATCTCAATGTCGATTCCGCTTATCTCTTTTATCTTGTTTTTGATAGTTTGAATGTTTCCCTTTTCTATCATTTGGGAACGCATAAAATCGCTGGCGACAGCGGCTGTGATGGAATTTCCTTCGTCCCTCAAATATTCAAGGTTGAACCAAAGGTTGAACTCGTTTTCGCGGCCATTTTCTTTATATTGGTTTCCAATCTGGCTAAGAGCCTCTTTCCAAATTTCTTTGTAATTATTGTCGCTCATACATTATCATTATAAACTTACTTTA
>JAFZLA010000087.1 GCA_017551705.1 Treponema sp. | reverse complement strand
GCGTCGCCGGTAAAGGGATTTCCGCTGTCAAAGAGTTTTTTCCAAGATTCTTTTTTCTTGGCCTCTTGCGCGATTGCCTGAATGTTGTTTTGCAAAAAGGCGGCCAGGCGCTCATAAGACTCAAAGTCCTTTAGAGAGCCGCATTTTTTTGCCGAGGCCGTCCATTCGTTTTTGAGGGCGTAAACGCAAAGGCCCTGTCCAAGAGCCACGCCCCAGGCAAAGGCCGCGTTTTTTGCGGGAGCCTTTGGGTCAAGAAAAACGCAATGGCTGTAAAGCTTTATTTTAGCGGGAAGAGCGCCAGGCAAAAGCTCGGCGTCCTTTTCTATGGTAAAAGTCTTTGCGGAAATTTTGTTCCGCTTTAAGAACGCCTTGAGGTCGGCGCCCTGCTCCGCATATTTTGGAGCGCAAAGAATAAGCCAATTCATTCCTAAATTATATATAATTATAGAATATATTTCAAGGAGCGCGTCAAAAAGACCCTACATTTGGAAGCGCAGGCTTAGGTCGCCGCCCCAAATTGAATTCTTAAAGTCGTAGGAGCCCGAAAGGTTTATCGCAAAGAAACTGATTTTTAAGCCCAAGCCGCCGTAAATTTGCGGAATAAAGCTGTCGGCAAAAGGTGAATTTGCGCTTCCCTTTCCGGAGGTTTCCGTTCCAATATACGAAGCCGCGGAAGCGATTCTTGCGTCGGTGACGGACCAAGACCAATCCGCGTTGGACTTTGAGAAAATTCCTCTAAAGCCGACAAAGGGCGTCACGAACACAAAGGTCTTTGAAACTTGAATTTGCCCGAACATGGTGTGGGTCGCGTAGTCTATTCCCGCGCTCACGCCGTCCTTGTCAAACGAAACCTTTCCGCCAATGTAATAATAGCCCACTCCCAAAGAAAGCTGGGGCCAAGCGCCCTCGCCCTTAAGCAAGGCGTAGCGAACGTCTCCGCCGACATTGAAAAACCTGATTCCAAAGCCGTCGGAAACAGTCTTGAGGTTGGAAAAGTTCATGTACATGCAAGAAAAGCCAATGTCAAAAGGCAAGACAAAGCCGCCGATCCTTGCGTTGGCGGTGATTGTCGGGTAGACAAAAGTTTTGGGAAGGCCGCCAACCTTAAAAATGTCGGCCATAGTTCCCAAGGGAGACAAATCAAGTTTTGTAACGCCAGTTTCGATTCCGACGGCAAAGTGCGGAGGCGTTGACGGAAAAAGCTTTCCAATCCAAGCCTGCGAATACACGTTTTGCTGGGTCGCTGCGTTGGGCAAAGTCTTGTTTATTCCGCTTGAAAAATCCTTGAGACATCTATTTACGTCAGCCGCCGTATAATCCCTTGCAAAGGCCGCGGCGGAAAAGGCCAAAACAAAAATGGCAAAAGCAATCTTTTTCATAGGCGTCTATTCTAGCGCGCTTTGCAAAAAAATGCTAGATTTTCTCTTGACATATTTTTTCAAATCTGATAATATCACCCTTACACGCCGCTGTAGCTCAGTTGGTAGAGCGCCGGACTGAAAATCCGTATGTCGTCAGTTCGATTCTGACCGGTGGCAAAGGACCCGCAAATCGCGGGTCTTTTTTTTTGACAAAAAGAGCCTTTTGCGCTATAATCCGCCTTAGGAGGAAACTATGGCTTACAAAATTTCTGACGCTTGCGTAAACTGCGGCGCCTGCGAATCTGAATGCCCCGTATCGGCGATTTCTGAAAAGGACTCAAAGCGCGTTATCGACGCTGGAACTTGCATCAGCTGCGGATCTTGCGCCGGCGCCTGCCCCGCCGAAGCGATTTCGGAAGAGTAAATGAAACTTAAGATAAAATCCAAGCTTTTCTCACTTTTGCAACTTGCGGGTTTTATCTTGGCGTGCGCAATCGCGGCCTTTGCCGTGGTCGCGCCGCTATGGCTTTTTGCCTCAAAAAAACCGGGCCTTTACACGGCCTTTGTCATAACCTTGGCGGCGGCATTTGCAGTTTATAAAGCCGCCTTATTTTTTTGGAAAAAATTCAATGGCAAAAATTAGGGCGTTTCTTTGCGCGGCGCTGTTGTTGGCGGCCCTTCCCGCAAAAGCGCAAAACGCTCCGATTCAAATCAAGAAATCAAGAGTTCCCCAAATCAACTCCCTCAACGTCCGCGACAAGGACTTTATGCTAAAGCAGTTTGACGACGAGGTTGAGGAAAACAAAAGGCTTTTCACCAGCGGAAAGGAAGTCATTCCCTCATTTTACGCCTACACAGTCAACAACGACGACGACTTGTTCAATTTGGCGGGCCGCTTTTGCATACGCTACGACAGCTTTTGCATATTGAACGGAATCACAGGCAGCGGAGAATATTTAAAAGGCAAAACCCTGCTGCTGCCCAGCGCCGACGGCATTTTTGTTCCCATGGAAGAAAGCAAAAATTTGAGCGCGCTGGAATTTTTATTGCAAAAAAATCGTCTTGCCCTATTGGAAGACACAAAGCATTTGCGCTATAATATCGACGGAAAAGATTTTGCCTTTTTTCCCGGCGAAAAGTTCACCACCACAGAGCGCGCTTTTTTTTTAGACACAACAATGCAGCTGCCGGTAAAAAACTACAGGATCACAAGCCGTTACGGCCAAAGGACCAACCCCTTGGGCGGCAACAAAACCCAATTCCATAGGGGCGTCGACATGGCGGTTCCCAACGGCTCCAGCGTTTTTGCCTGCAAAAGCGGAACGGTTTCGGGCCGGGGCGAGAACGCGGTTTACGGCAAGTGGATTCAAATCGACCACGGCCGCGGCATGACAAGCTTTTACGCGCACTTGTCCTCGATTTTGGACAGCGCGCAAAAGGGAGCGGTTGTCAGGGCCGGAGAGCTGATCGCAAAGAGCGGAAGCACTGGACAAGTAACCGGCCCGCACTTGCATTTTGAAATTTGGCTGAACGGAAAGACAGTGGATCCTTCGGCCTACGGGAATTTTTGAGGAAGAGGATGAGTTTTATTAGTAAAAAAAGTTTTTTGGCCCTGGCGCTTTTTGCGGCCCTTTTGGCCGCGGCGGACGCGGATGTCTTTAGAACCAGAAAAACTGTTTGCATAAAAGTTCCGGCCAGCGGAAGCTCCGAAAGCAAAACTTGCGGAATCAACGACTGCGTGGCTGCCTTTTTGCCCGAAGACATGACCTTTGTGCAAGGCGTCGAGATTACTGTAAAAATTCCGCAAGCCTTGGCGGCCTACCGCAACACAATCCTCTACTCCCTTTACAACAACATCTCTCCCCTTCCCTCAGAAAAGGGCATAGACTATTCAGGAACGGAAATTTATTCGGGCCTTTATCCCGGCCAGCTGGCTTGGACAATCGCAGTTCCCCTTGTAAAAGGAAACACGATAAAGACCAGCCCCTACGCCGACAAAACATTGATTCCCGACACAAGCCGGGGCTTTATATTTTTGCGAAACCAATTGGCGATGAAGGGCGTTCCCAAAAGCGTTATGGAAGCCGAGTTTGAAGTCAGCGCCAAAGCGGTGGCGACGGACTACGGCGCGCTCAAGGTGGCCGCTCCTGCCGACGCTGGCGAATACAGCGTCTTTGTTGACGACAAGCCTGTCACAGCCAACGAAAAAGGCTTGATTTTGCTAAAACCCGGAAAACGAAATGTTTCGATAGTCTCGGACAAGTTTAGGAACGAGACGCGCGCCGTAATGATTGCCCAGGGCGAAATCACAAAACTTTCGCTGGACTTGCAAAGCGTGGCGCCGTCGGTCCGCGTCTCCGCCCCCGAAGGAACAAAGGTTTATGTCGACGGAATCGAGTCCGCGGCCAACAGCCAGCTGGAATTGGAAAGCGGAGAGCATGTGTTCAAGTTCAACTTGGGCGGCTACGAAGTGACAAAAAAAGTTAACATTCAAAACGGAAAGAGCTATAACATCAGCGTCAATGTTGACGCGAGCGTAAAAGAGGAGTAGCAATATATGAAAAAAATCATCAGCGGAAAAGTTCGCGAAGTTTACGACTTGGAAGACGGACGCATGGTCATCGTGACCACCGACAGAATCAGCGCCTTTGACGTGATTTTGCCCGTGGACATTCCAAACAAGGGAAAAGTTCTCAACGCCGTAAGCGAGCATTGGTTCGAGCTTACAAAGGACATTTGCAAAAACCACTTGATTTCCAGCGACGTAAAGGACATGCCTGCCGACTTCCAAAAGCCCGAATTTGAAGGAAGAACGATGCTGGTCAAAAAGCTCAAGATGGTTCCCTACGAGGTGATTGTCCGCGGCTACATGTTCGGCTCGATGTACGAAGCCTACAAAAAGGGCGAGCCCTTCTTGGGCCACTCTTTTGACAAAAAATACGAGCAGGCCGAAAAATTGGACCAGCCCATTTGCACGCCTAGCACCAAGGCCAAGGAAGGCCACGACATCAACGTTACCCTTGACTACATGAAAAAGGACTTGGGCGCTGAATTGGGAACAAAAATTGAGAAGGCCGCCCTTGCCATCTACAAAAAATGCTACGATTACGCCTACGAGCGCGGAATAATCATCGCCGACACAAAATTTGAGTTTGGCCTTGACGAAAACGGCGACTTGGTCTTGGGCGACGAGGTTTTGACGCCCGATTCAAGCCGCTTTTGGAGCCGCGACGCCTACAAGGTTGGAACCAGCCCCGCAAGCTACGACAAGCAGTTTGTCCGCGACTGGCTCAAGGCCAACAATTTGGCCGGCGACCCCAACATCAAGACAATTCCCGCCGAAATCGTCCAAAAAACGGCCGACTTGTACGCGGAATGCCAAAAGAAGATTTGCGGCTAAAAAATCGGAAAAAATCTTAAAAAAAGTTAAAGATTTGGCGTGTGGGTGACGATAATATAAATGTCGGGGGCGTTTTCCCCTCCCACCCACGCCTCCGATAATGCCTGATGGGCATTGCCCCGCCTCTTGGCGGGGCTTTTTTTTAGCGGCAATACAATTGCTTGCAAGCCCAAAATCATTAATTGGCCGAATAAGCGGCAACATTTTTGCTCACAATGTTCGCAAAAACAGCCGTACTGGTTGTTTTTTCCATATAATTGTGATAGAATGTTTCCCATAAATTTTGGAGAACAAAACCAATGAAAACCTTAACATTCAAGGGGGGAATTTGCCCTCCAGAGCATAAGGAGCTGGCGGAAGGCAAGAAAATTACGCCCGCCTTTCCGGCGTCCAAAACGCTCACAATTCCAATAACAATGGGCGGAGCGCCCAACCAGCCTGTGGTGGCCGTCGGCGACAAGGTTAGCCGCGGACAAGTCATCGCAAAAAGCGACGCCTTTGTAAGCGCGCCTGTCCACTCCCCCGTAAGCGGAACGGTCAAAAAAATCGTTTCTAACCTTTCCACCGCCAACGCGGAGGTACCCTGCATAGTGATCGCGGCGGACGAAGACCCCTACGCGGGCGAGACTTTCATGCAGCCGCTTGACCCCTTTGCTTGCTCAAAGGAAGAGGCCTTGGCTCGAGTCAAGGACGCGGGCATTTGCGGAATGGGAGGAGCGTCGTTCCCCACTCACGTAAAACTCAATCCGCCCAAGGATTGCAAAATAGAATACGTTTTGCTCAACGCGGCCGAATGCGAGCCCTACCTTACCGTCGACGAACAGACGCTTGACGAAAGCGCCGACAAGGTTTGCGACGGCCTTTTGATTGTCCAAAAAATTGTGGGCGGCGAGCCCAAGATTGTTTTGGAAAGCAACAAGGCTCACTTGATTCCAAAAATTCAGGAGGCCATTGACAAGGCCGCCGCCGCCAATTCCGCCCTTCCCAAAATCGAAATAAAGGTCGTAAAGACAAAATATCCGCAGGGCGCCGAAAAAAACATCATCACAGCCGTCACTGGCCGCGAGGTCAAAAGCGGCGGCCTTCCGGCAAGCGCGGGCTGCGTTGTTTGCAACGTGGGAACGGTTTGCGCCATCAGCGACGCCTTTAGGCTTGGAAAGCCCCTCATCGAGCGCGCCTTTACCGTAAGCGGCCTTGGCGTAAAGGAGCCCAAAAACCTTTTGGTTCCGCTTGGAACTTTGGTAAGCGACTTGATTCCCAGCGTAATAGAAGTTGAAGAAGCGAATGTCGCCAAGATTTTGTCGGGCGGACCCATGATGGGATTTTCAATGCAGAGCGCGGCCTTCCCCGTCCAAAAGGGAACCAGCGGCGTTTTGTTCTTGACTTCAAAAGAAATCGACATGACTGAGAGCGGCCCCTGCATCACTTGCGGAGCCTGCGTCCACGTTTGCCCGATGCGACTTACCCCCACGTTGATTGTCCGCTCGGTTGACGCGGAAGACCTAAAGGCCGCCAAAAAATACGGCCTTATGGACTGCATCGAATGCGGCTCGTGCGC
>JAFZLA010000086.1 GCA_017551705.1 Treponema sp. | reverse complement strand
GAACTAAATAGAATAAAAGACCTAATGGCCGCAACATTCGCGGGACAAACTTGCTCGCCTGTGGGAGCGGTCGTGGGCTGCACCCACCAAGAGGACGCCCTTGCGCTAAGAAAGGCTTATCCAGAAATTTTCTTTTTGATTCCGGGCTACGGCGCCCAAGGCGGAGCTGCCGACATTTGCGGAACCCTTTTGCAAAATGCGGGCGGAGCGGTCAACTCAAGCCGCGGCATTCTTTGCGCCTACAAAAAAGACGCTGCTTTGCAAGACAAATTGGGGGCCGGCTCGCTCTCGCTTGACGACATCGCCGACAGCGCCTTGCGCGCCTGCCTTGCGGCAAAAGATGAGTTGCAAAAATTCGCGCAGTCGCAAAAGTTTTAGAGCGCCCCGGCTCGCAAAAACAGCCGTACTGATAGGAGATTAAAATGAAAGACTTTTGCCAGGACGAACAGCCCGCGATTTTCCAAACGGCCGCAGTGTTGGACTGCGTTCCCACAAAAGGAGCGTATCCTGTAGGAAGCGTCTACACCTTGACATTGGCCGCGGACAAAAAATCCGTTCCGGCGGCGGGCCAGTTTTTTATGCTGCGGGCCAAGAAGTCCCAGCTGCTTTTGGCGAGGCCGATAAGCGTATTTAATGTAGAAATAATTCCAGACAAGGGATCGGCAAAAATTGAATTTTTGATTTTGCTAAAAGGCCAGGGAACAAAAGAGCTTTGCTCGCTCAAAAAGGACGACCAAGTCGAGCTTCTTGGCCCTTGCGGAAACACTTTTCCGCGGCCGGATCCCAACGCCAACATTTGTTTGGTCGGAGGCGGAGTGGGAATCGCTCCGATGGCGGGCTTTGCGTCAAGCCTTTTGGAAGGCACTTACGATTTTTACGCCAGCTTTAAAAGCGGCTCCTACGGCTTGCAAAACGTCCGAGCAAAAACTCTTACAATAACCACAGACGACGGAAGCGAAGGCGTTCACGGAATGGTGAGCGCGGTCCTTACAACTGACTACATAAAGGCAAAGCGCTACAACGCAATTTACGCTTGCGGCCCCACTCCGATGCTGCGCTACATTCAGGGCATTTGCCGCGAGGCCAACATTCAGTGCTACCTTTCGCTAGAACAAAGAATGGCCTGCGGAATGGGCGTGTGCTTGGGCTGCACGATACAAACCCTTGACGGCTACAAAAGATGCTGCAAGGACGGACCTGTCTTTGCGGGACAAAAGATTATTTTTGAAGAGCCGGCGCGGCTTGAACGGCGCGAGCGGGCCAAACAAGTTGACCTTAGCGTCAACATCGGCGGCCTAAAAATGTCAAACCCAGTCATCGCAAGCTCGGGCACCTTTGGCTTTGGAACCGAATACCAATCTGTGTTCGACATCGCAAGCCTTGGAGGAATTTCTTCAAAGGGCCTTACGCTTGAGCCGCGGCAAGGAAACACCGGCATCCGCGTTTGGGAAACGCCCAGCGGCTTGATGAATTCAATCGGCTTGCAAAATCCCGGCATTCCTCATTTTATAAAGGAAGAGCTTCCTCAAATGAAAAAGCTCGGCGCCGCGGTAATCGCCAACCTCTCCGGTTCGACCGCCGAAAGTTATTGCGAGGGCGCCCGCCTTTTGGAAAAGAGCGACGTCGACGCGATCGAGCTCAACATCTCCTGCCCCAATGTTTCGACAGGAGGCGCCGCATTGGGAATGGCTTGCCAGAGCGCGGGCGACATAACAAAAAAGATTAGGCAAATCGTCACCAAGCCTCTAATCGTAAAGCTTACGCCCCAAGCGTCTGACATTGTAGGAGTTGCGATGGCTTGCAAAAAAGCCGGCGCCGACGCCATCAGTTTGTGCAACTCGTTCCAGGGAGTGGCGATAGACATCGAGCGCGGAGTTCCGGTGTTCGACAAAATAAAGGCTGGCTTTGGAGGACCGGCGGTGCGGCCAATCGCTTTGAGGCTTGTTTGGGAAGTCGTCGAGGCGATGAACAAGCTGCCGGAGAAGGAACGGATTCCTGTAATCGGAATCGGCGGAATCGCCACTTGGCGCGACGCGGTTGAATTCATCATGGCGGGAGCGGCCGCCGTTCAAGTTGGAACGGCCACGTTCGCAAATCCGCTTGCTATGAAAGAAATCGTCGAAGGCCTTGAAGCCTTTATGAAAAGAAAGGGATACAAAACGATAAAAGATTTTTGCGGAATCGCGCAAAAGTAAAAAGGCAAAAATCCCGCGCCAAGCGCGGGATTTTTTTTTACAAGCAATTTTTAATATCTTCCAAAACAGCGAGCGCGTTGATGCCTGTCTGAAGCGTCGACATCAACGGGCGGCGGCCGTCCAAAAAGTCGACGGCGTTTTGGACCATGTTGGCAAAGTAGCCGGTCTTTTTTGGAAGAACGATTTTCTTGTCGCGGCTCAAAGAATAAAAGCCCGTGTAAAGGTTTGACTCAAAGCGCTTGTAAAATTTTGCGTAGCCGTTTCCTATGCAGACGCGGCCCTCCGTTCCCAAAATGTCAAGCTCAAATCCAAAAAAGCGGCTGCGGCCCGACATGAACAAAGAGACTTGGGGACAAACCTTTGTCGAATAATGCGCGCAAAGCTCGCGGACAACGCTTTTGTTTTTTGGGTCGCGAAAAACTCCGGTGACGACAGGATTCTTTAGCAAGGCGCGCTCCGAGCCGCCCTGCGCGCCGCTTAGGTTTTCAAGCAAGAACAAAACTATGTCAACCAAGTGCGTTCCGTCGTGGAGCAAGCTGTAGGCGCCGCTTTCTTCGGCGTCAGGATCGTAGAGCTTCATTCCCGAAAAAAGCTTGGCGCTAATCATTTGGACGCCGCCGATTTGCGCAAGATATCGGCTTGCGGCATTGTAGTCAAGGGCAAAGCGGCGCTCGTGGTTTACCAAAATCGGAACGTCGTATTTTTTTGCGGCCGCCTTTATCTTGGCCGCTTGCTTAAGGTTTAGGGCGACGGGCTTTTCCAAAATAACAAGCTTGGGCGAGCGGCTCAAAACGTCAAGCGTAACGCCCAAGTGCGCGTCTTCGTTTACCGCGACGACAACGATGTCGGGAGAGCAATTTTGGTAAAGCTCGTCCACCGAAGAACAAGCGCGGACCAATGGATTTTTGCTATGGAACAAAGCGAGCGTCTTTGGATTATTGTCAACGCCCGCGATTAATTTTATCCTGCGATTTTTTTTGAGGGCAGCCACATGGCTTGCCGGCTGCTCGCGCTTTTTGTCAAAGCCCAAAGTCCAGCCTATGCGGCCCGTTCCTACGACGGCTGCGGTGTACTTTTTCAAGCGTTCCTCTCCAAATAAAGAATGAAGTCCTCTTGCTTAAGCGGCCGCGAATAGTAGTAGCCCTGAACGTAATTGACGTCAACCGAGCGCAAAAAGGCGATTTGTTGTTCGGTTTCGACGCCTTCGCAAATGGTTTCTTTTCCGAGCGACTTTGCCATCTCGACAATCTTGGCCACAATCTTGTATTCGTCGTCGCTGGCAGGCCTTCCAGTGCCGTCGCTCTTCATAAACTTTTGGTCAAGCTTGAGCACGTCGGCGGGAATTTCGGAAATGATGTTGAGCGACGACTCGCCGTTTCCAAAGTCGTCGATGGCCACGCGGAATTTCTTTTCGTGCAATTGCTTTGTGACTTCGAGCAAGCGGTCGTCGCCGGTTCCGACCGAGCGCTCCACAATCTCAACTTCTATCAATTGCGGAGGAATGTCGTACCTTTCAAAGAGGTCGCAGAACTTTTGCACAAAGTTGTCGTCTCCCAAATGGAAGCGCGACATATTGACCGAAATCGGAACGTTGGGCTTTCCTTCTTTTTGGCGCGCGCTAAGGAATTCAAACACTTGTTGGTAAACGTAAAAGTCCAACTGGTTTATGTAGCCGTTCTTTTCAAAAAGCGTTATGAATTCGTCTGGCATGCAAAGGCCAAGTTCCGGCGACTCCCAGCGGACAAGGGCTTCGGCGCCGATGACCTTGCCGTTTGTCAAATCGACCTTGGGCTGGTAGACAACATAAAATTCTTTGTGAGAGAAAGCGATTGGAATGTAGCGCTCGATTTTTTTGTCCTTGATGATACGCTCTTCCATCTTGGCGTCGTAAACAGAATAGTTTTGAAGCAAGTTGGACCTTATTCCGTGACGGGCGTAGCTGGTCTTTGCAATTAAATTTTGAACGGTGTCCTTTTCGTAATCCTTTCCTGCAAAAACGATTCCGGTTTTTGTCGGAACGCGCTCCCCCGCCCTGCCTGCAAAATAATTTCCGTTGTACAAAAGAGAATTGAATTCTTTTAAGGCGCTTTCCTTGTCCGTGACTGGATACATCAAATACAAGTGGTCGATGGCGCCGCGGGCCGCGATTCCGTTTTGCTGCATCGCGATTTGTCCCAAGCGCTTTGCCAACATTATCAAATGCTCGTTTGCCGCCGCGACGCCGTCAGTCTGCTGCATTATTCTAAAGCCGCGGATGTCAATTCCTAAAATCATGTAATTTGTGTCGGGATTGTTTTTGAGCAAGCGCTCGCATTCTTCCTCAAAACGAGATTCAGTCCACAAACCTGTAAGCTCGTCAAAGTCGCTGTCCTGCTGCAAGGTCAAGCGGTGCGAAGACTTTCCGCGGGTTCCCGAAAGAGTTAAAAAGGCAAAGGCCGCAATCAACAAAAAGCAAAAAATGACGCAATACCAAATTATCTTGGATCGAATTTCCAAAAATTCCCTGTAAGAATTTGACTCGGTTTCCACCAAGCCAATTATCCATTTTGTGTTCAAAATCCTTGCAAACGAAATGTATTCCACTCCCATGGAAACAGAGTTCAAAGTCAAAGAGCCTTGGTTTTGCCTTACAATGCTTTCCCTAAAATTGGAGATGGCCTCGACGTCCCGCCGCGCGAGTTTTTTTGGATCTTCGTTGAACTGTCTTATAACGCTGTCAAACACAGGCTCAATCAAAAAGTTTCCGTCGATGTCCATCACAAAGGCGTTGGCGCTTTCGACAAAGGCCATTCGGCTGACAGGATTTTTTATGGCCAGCAAATTGACGGCAACAATCAAAATTCCGCGCATCGCTCCGTCGCCATCATAGATGGAACGCGCCACGCAAAAAATCTCATCTTTATAAAAAGGCGTCTTGGCTGCATTTGAAACGACCGACTTAATTTTGCCGGAAATCAAATCCGAACAAAACGGATAGGCGGCAATATTGATGTCTTTTCCGCTCGGCAAATGAACGTTGCCTTGCAAATCCGAAAAATAAACTCCGACTATATAAGGGTCGTCAAGCGCTTCGCTTTTTGAAAGCTCCAGGCTCAATTTTACGGGGTCTTTTTCCTTTAAAATCGGAGAGCGCGACAAATTTTCCAGATGCGACATATAGTCTGCGATTCTTTTTTCCAAAGAAACCGCGTTAAAGTTTACAGTATATTCGCTTGCGTCCTTGTAAAAGTTGCTTATGTTCATCGTAAGCGAATTGAGGACGTAATAGCAAAAAGAAGTTACAAGAAAGATGACCAAAACCGAAAACAAAATGATGGAGCGCTTTCGCATAGACAGGCGGCTTAAAGAGACTCCATTTTTTTCGGAACTATTTTGCAATACAAACATTATTGAATAGATAATAGCGCATTAGGAATAAAACCGCAAGATTAAATTTCCACTAGAAAAACCGCCCAAAGCGTGATATTATAAAAGCGTGAACGCAATCGAAAAAGTCCTAAAAGAACATATCCTTAACAAAAGTTCAGTATTCATATTTAACACAGATGTGGCGGCAAATTCTTGGACAGACTTTATTGTCCGCCAAGACGGAAAGGACGGCTGGCCGCAAAGCGTGGCGCTGGACAGATTTTTGGCGTGGGACGCGTTCAAGGGGCAAACTCTAAAAATAGAGCGCCAGGGCTTTGAATCAATTCCTTCATTACTAAGAAAGCTTTTTGCGCGCGGCCTTTTGGAAAGAATCAAAAACGGCGAACCGATTTTTGAGCGCCTTATAAACTCCGACTACAAGGAAAACGCGCTTTCGTTCACCGACTGGATTTCGGGCCTTTTGCCTTCGCTTGGCCGCTGGCGGATTTTGGCGCAAAAATTTATGCAAGGCGGAACGGATGAAAGCGGCGCCGGCTCGGACGCGTGCGATGGAGAGAGTTTTATCGGGGAACGGGACAATCCCGAAAACCGCGACTTTTTGCGCCTTTACCAAGAATACTCAAAATTTTTGGAAGAGCGAAAACTTTTTGAGCCGTCATGGCAAAAGGCGGTCTTTGACCCTGCGGACAATAAAACTTACATAATATTTTTTCCGGAACTGTTGGACGACTTTGACGAGTACAAGGAAGTTTTGGAAGGAGCGCAAAAAAGCGGCAAAGTGATTCTTGTCGAAATTCCAAAAAGCGCGGAACCTATAAAGGCCGACTATTGGACAAGCGCGCGGCTTGAACTTAGAATGACCGCGCTCAAAATACTAAAGGCGCAAAAAGATGGAACGGATTGGAACGACATGGCGCTTTGCGTTCCCGACATAGAAAATTACAGGCCTTATGTTGAGCGCGAGCTTGAGCTTTACCAAATTCCTTTTGTGACAAGGTCGGGAATAAAGTTGGGAACGACAGGGGCCGGAAGAATTTTTAGAAAAATTCAAGACTGCGTCCAGCAAAATTTTTCTTACAAAAGCGTCCGCGCCCTTGTCCTTGACTCAAACTTTCCGTGGAAAAACCCGCAAGAGATGGAAACGCTCGTCCGCCTTGGAAAAGAATACAAGTGCCTGGCCCAATACACAGACTCAAAGGGAAAGCTTGTGGACCCCTGGCTTGTCGACTTGGACGAAGGCGTAAGAAAGGACGGCGAGTCGCTTGAATTTTTGAACGCGCTGGAATTTTACAAAAAGCTCAAAAAATCTTTGCAAAAAATTTCTTCGGCAAACTCCTTTGCAAAAATAAAAAACGCGTGGAAAGAATTTGAAAGCGCCTTCATAAAGCCGCAAGAGGAAATCCAAGAGGCGGCCAACAACATTCTAAGCCGCTGCGTGGCGGTTATGGACCAGCTTATCGCGCTGGAAGAAAAGTTCCCCGACTTGGCGATAGGCAACAACGACAACTATTCGTTTTTTCTTAACGAAGCGGAGAACACCCAGTACCAAACGCAAAGCAAAAAGCGCGGCGTGGCGGTCTACGACTACAAGGTCAGCGCCTTGGCCGCGATCAAAAAACAGTTTGTGATAAACGCAAGCCAAGACAAAATAACCGTCGAAAAAATTCCCCTGGCCTTTTTGTCGCCCAAAGAGCGCGGCCTTTTGCTTGACGACGCGCAAGCCGACCATTCTGAGGCTTACGTCCGCTCCTACGCGCATAACAGCGACTGCGTATTTAGCGCGGCGCAAAAGGCCTTGGACGGCTTTGCAATCCCCCACTCCGCTCTTGCCACCGACGAAGATCCGCGCGGCCCCGACGAAGAATTGGACAAAGGCGACTTTGTAAAAATCGAAAAAGATTTTTTGGCCGACAAAAAAAATCCGCCGCGCCTGTTGACCGACGCGCAAAAGGCGGCGCTGGACAATTACGCCACGATAAACGGCGATTCGGAATCAATGGATCCGATAAAAGACAACCAAGAGAACAAAGATTTTCTTTTAAAGCCGATAGAACAAAAAACAAAAATCGAGCGCGGAAAGAAAGACAAGAGCGAAAATTTGGTCCACCTTACGCCAAGCGACTTAAGGGACTTTTTTCCCTGTCCCCGCAAATGGATATTCAAGGACCTTTTGCGCGTAAACGAATTTTCGCTGGACACAGACTTGTTCGAAAACTATGACCAAGGCAGCGTGAACCATAAAACTTTGGAAATGTACTTTAAGGACTTAAAGGACAAGGGCCTTGCGCTTCCGACATTTTCCGAAAGCTCCGGAAAAATCGCATTGCAAGGCGACGAAGATTACGAAGAAAAAATTCTGTTCCCCTTATTGGAAAACCTTGCGTTTGAAGCCTTTAAGGAAGCGGCGTCCTACAAAAAAAGCGCCTTGGTAAAGGAAGCGTTAAAAAGCCAAAATAAAATTTTCGCGCAGGCAGTCGTAAAATTCTTGCGGGATTTTTGCAAGGAAGAAAATTTTGGCGGCTGGAAAATTGTCGAAACTGAATGGGGACAAGGAAAGGACGCGACGCTTGGGCCGGTTTTGCAAGGAAGAATGGACTTGGTTTTGCGTTCCCCAGAAAATCAAATTGCAATCATCGACTATAAAAACTCAAGCGCGTCGTTCCCGCAAGGAAACCTGAACCAAAAAAAACAGGAATGCAATCCCGACGGAAGCCCCAAGGAACTGGACGACTGCCAAATCGCCGCCTACGTTTACTTGTGGCAAAACGCCAACCCCAACAAAGAAGACAAGGTTCAAAAGGCCAGCTTTGTCTCGATAAAAAAATGCGAAGAAAAAAAAGTGATTGATCCGAATGCGCGCGGAAACGCGGTTAGTTGCGACGATTTTGACGCTGCGACGCAAAGCCTCAAGCGCCTTCTTTTGTCGATGGACCAAAGTTTGCAAAGCGGGCGCTTTAGCCTAAAGGACGTAAAGCCTTACAAGCATTGCGTCAATTGCGACTACAAACATCTTTGCAGGACAACATATTAGGAGCGGCAAAATGACTTACCAAGAATTCAGCTCAATTTTGGACAGAACGCCGGACGCCGACCAAGAAAAGGTCATCCGTTCCTTAAAAAACACAATCGTCTCGGCCGGAGCCGGAAGCGGCAAAACCCAAACGCTTGCAAGCCGCTTTGCCTACTTGATAACCGCAGACCTTAAGGACGAAAACGGAAAGACAATCAAAAATCCGACTGTCGAAAGAATCCTTACGCTGACATTCACAAAAAAAGCCGCGGCGGAGATGTACCAGCGCATTTATCGGACGCTCAAAACTTTTTCGGAACGGAGCCCCGACCCACAAGCAAAGAAAAAGGCGCAGGACGCCATAGACAATTTTTCAAAGGCAAGAATACAAACGCTGGACTCATACAGCGCCAACATTTTGCGGCAGGCCGCTCCCCTTTACGGAATAAGGCCGGACTTTGCCCCTGGAGCCAGCCCGTCGCAAACAAAGGATTTGGCCTTTGACTTTGTAATGAAAAACCGAAACGATCCGGCCCTGCAATGGATTTGCGACCCTGCAAAGATAGAGGACTGCGCGGCTCTTTTTTCGGCCGCGGCCAACAACAACGCGTCGTTGGCAAAATCCGTCAACGAGCAAAAAAAATGCAGCTATTTTGCGGAAAGTTTGAAAAAGCAAAAAAAGGCGGCGGACGACAAATGGAATTTGCAAAAACCGCTTTTGCAAATAGAGGAATGCGTTCAAGAAATTCAAGACCTAATGCCGGCGCAAAAGCCAAAGGGCCGCGCGGATTGGCACGCCAAGCTTGTAGCGGCGCTGGCCTTTTGGAACATGGAGCCGACAAGGGCCGCGCGCCAAAAGGCGCTTTCTTTGCAGCCAAATGATTTTGAGCGGTCAAAAGAAATTGACGCCGTAAAAAACGCCATAGAAAAATTTTCATTTACAAACAAAATCGGCGAGCCGGACATAAACGAGTTGGTCAAAAACAAACTTTTTGGAGAGGACAAAAAAAATCCCGGAATCGCCAACGAATTCTTTGGCCTTGCCACATTCTTTTGCGACTTAAATTATTTGGAAGGCTTGCACAAGCTGCTGGACTCCTTTACCGACATTGTCAATGACTTTAAGAGAAAAAGCGGAGCGTTGACTTTTAAGGACACAAACGACTTGGCCCTGCTGGCGTTGGAACAACAAGAAGCGATAAGAAAGCAAGAGCGCGACTCCTACGACTTTATAATGATAGACGAATTCCAAGACAACAACGGCTCCAACCGCGACTTGCTTCTTTTGCTTTCAAACGACGACAGCGGAAAGCTGATGCAAAACCGCCTTTTCTTTGTAGGAGACGAAAAGCAGTCGATTTACAAATTTCGCGGAGCGGACGTTTCGGTCTTTAACAGTTTGGAGGAACACATAAAGCCTTGCCAAAAGCTTCCGATGCAAAGAAACTACAGGTCAAGCAACATATTGATTGACGAGTTCAACCAAATCTTTGGCGGCTTTATTCCAAGCGACGGCGGCTCTGCCAGCGTGACAGAATCAGGAGCTAAAATTTTTGAAAGCCAGACGGCTTTTGACTACCAAGCCAAATTTGACCAACAAGCCCGCGCGATTTTTCCAGAGACAAAGACGCCCGAAGCAAAGACAGGCGCAAGAACTCAGTTTTGTCTTTACCCCTCGCAAAAAACGGACGAAGACACTTACTTGAGCGAGAAGAACGCAAAGGCGCTTTACATCGCAAAAAAGATTTTGGCCTTGCATCAAAACGAGGGCGTCGCCTTTAAGGACATCGCGCTTCTTGTAAAGAGCCGCGCAAATTACGCAAACATCGCGCGAATTTTTTCGCTTAACAAAATTCCTTTTTCTTTGGACCAACAAGGAAACATATTTACAGCGGCGACGGCCAACGACTTTTACAACGTCCTGCGCCTTTGCGTCTACCCTTCCGACATAAACGCCTTCGCGTCATTCCTAAACTCGCCGTTCGCGGGGCTGGGGCTGGGCGCCTGCGAAAAAATTCTTTCGCTCTTTCCGCAAAAGGCCTTTGACCCAAAGCTGGACGCGCAAGCGCTCTTGTCCAAAGACGAGCTGACGCGCTACCAAGCGGCAAACGCTTTTTACAAGGAGATGACCGACTACGCGCTTTCAAATCCAATCGCGGATTCAATCGAACGCTTGTGGCAAAAGGAAGGCTACAAATTTTCTTTGAACGCCAACGAGGAACATTACGACTTGCTTTACGAATTGGCAAGAAAAGCCGACTTGGACGCGCGCGACTTGTCGTGGTTTGTGGACCAGCTGGCGATTGAAAAAAATGATTCCCGCAACGAGGATTCCGAAATCGACATAGAGGAAACAGACTACCCCGTAGAAAACTCAGACTCGGTCAATGTGATGACAATCCACAAAAGCAAGGGCCTGCAATTTAAATACGTCTTTGTTTGGGGACTTGCCGAAACACGGCCCGGCCAACGGCCTGACAACTCAAAAATATTTCAAAGCGACAGCTTTGGCGCGGTTGTCTCAAACGAAAGCAAAAAGCAAAATCTTTTTGCCCTTATGGCAAGCGGCGAAGAAAAAGACAAGGAGGACGCCGAAGCGCGCCGCTTGATTTACGTGGCCTTTACCCGCGCCATTAAAGGCTTGTTCATCATAGGAAATGTTCCGCCAGCAACTCCAAGCGAACGTCCGCTGCCCGCCCTCTTGCAAGCGTACGCTCAAATGGACTCGATAGAGGCTCCCTACGAAATAGATGAAATTCCCTTTGCGACTAGGGGAAGCGAGCGGCCGGCCCAAAACGGCCCAAAAGTCTCGTTGGAACAAATCGAGACAATTTACCAAAACGCCGGCGCCCTTCCAAAACCGCAAGCCCAAAACATTTGGGCAAGCCCCAGCGCGCTTGAGGAAAACGGACTGGACGTCGCGCAAGGCGGCGCGCAATCTTTGGACCAAGCCCAAAGCGCGAGCCTAGCCTACCCGCAAATAAATTCATTTGTAAATTCGGGAGGCATGGCCAAAAACGACTACGGAACGCTTTTCCACGCCTTTATGGAGGGCTGGTCGCGCGACCACAAGAATTGGACGCCTCAAAATATTTTGGCCCAAGAATACTTTAAATGGGAGCCAAAGGCCCAAAAGCTTTCTTTGGACAACCAAAAGATTCTCTTGGACACTTTCTTTAAGATACTAGACAAATTTCTAGAGATACAGGACAACCCCGCGCGCGACGCGCTTGAAAGCGGCCGCGATTATAAGGCGGAATACAAATTCAAGACAAAAATTAAGTCCTTTGTAATCAGGGGAACGATGGACGCCGTCTTTAAAAATTCCGACGGAACGTGGACTGTCCTGGACTACAAGACCGACCTTGCCGAAAGGCCCGAGATTTACCGCAACCAGCTGGCCTGCTACAAAAAAACGGCCGCAGACTTGTTCGCGGACGGAGACCAGTCCAAAATCCGCTGCCTGCTCTTTTACGCCGAAAGCGGCCGTTTTGTCGACCAAAGCCAAGAGGCGCAAAAAGCGCTCCAAAACCTGACCGACGAAAAGATTCGCATTTTAATTGAAAAACAGGAAATCCTGTGATATAATAGAATAATGTTCAGCCTACGCCGCGCGATCAAATTGGCGCTGCTTTTTACATCTCTTGTCCTCTCAAGCATTTCCGCGCTTCCTGCGGATTCCAAAATAATTCTTAGCGATCCGTCCATTCTAAGAAAAGGATTTGTGGACATTTCGCAAAGATGGGACTACTACAATTCGGTCCTTGTAGATCCCGAAGAATTTTACCCAACCGTGAACGCCGGCCCCAGCGCCATTGTCAACCTTCCGCATACAATGAGAAAAGGCGTGTCGCTTGGAACCTACCACATACGGATTTCCGGCTTGATTCCGTACAACAGGTATTCCTGCGACATGTACGGAGCCTTGATGACTTCCAGCAGAATTTGGTGCAACGGAAAAATTGTCGCCACGGGCGGATTCTTGAGCAAACATAAAGACATGTGCAAAAGCGGAGACATTTTCAATCCAGTTGACTTTCAGGCCGACCAAAAAGGCGTCGTTGACATTGTGATTCACATAGCCAATTTTTCCAAATGCAAGGGCGGAATCGTAAAGCAAATCAAAATGTCAGAAATCAGCGCCCTAAGAAGACGCTTGACCCAAAATTATTTTTTAAACGCCTTAATCTTGGCCTTTATGGTCGCCCACATTTTGTACAACATTCTTTTGGGCTCGCTAAACATAAGGCAGCATGCATACACAATCGTAACTATAATTTGCGCATGCTACTGCGCGGCCATTACCCTCACCGGCCATTCCTTGCTTTTGTCTAGAGGAATTGAACTCCCCTTCTGGCTGCACAGAAAATTGCCAACATTGATATTATGCGCGGTCACCGCCATAGATGTCTTGTACATAATGGGCATGATGAAAGCGCCGGCAAAAAGAACCAAGATTCTTTTTGGAATCGGAATTGGCAACATGTTTTTGGCCATGGTCCTGCCGCTTGGCATTTTTGAAAGTTTTAGGTGGCTTTTTGTTGACATAGCAATGACCCTTTCGCTCATCAACTTTTTGGCGCCGATAAAATTCGTCCTAAGAAGAACCTTTGACTCCAAGCACGGCATTCAAACGACAACTATAGCTTACAACATAAGCACTCTAATAACTCTCGTGATTTTGCTTTGCAGGGCGCGCGACTTTTTGTTTTTGCCGCAAAAACTTTCTCCAATACATTCCTTTATGACCTTTAAGCTTTCGATTTTGCTTTTTGGAATAACGCAATGCGGAGTATACGCCTTTAACAGAGACTTTTCGTTTATCCGCGTCACAGAGCAAATGGACAAACTTTCGTTCACCAACAACACTTTGGCCAAAATAGTTCCTCCGCAAGTTTTAAAATTGCTCGGAGCGGCCGACATAACCAAAATCATTCCAGGCGAATGCCGCATAATAGACGCCATTTTGTTCTACGTAGAAATAAAGCACTTTAACCGTTTGGCGGAATCAATAGAAAAAGAGGAGCTTTATTCAATTCAAACCGAAGTATTTAAAGCCATATCGCCAATCATAAACGACTCAGGCGGATTTGTCGCCAAATACACAATGTCGGGCTGCCTGGCTATTTTCCAACACAAGAATGCCGACGCGATAACTTGCGCCTCGCGCTTGCAAAAAAAGATACGCGATGTAAGACGAGACCTAAGAAAGAAAAAAAGAACGGACATATCGATAGGCGTTGCCATACACGCGGGAAAAGCCGCCGTAGGAACCATAGGCTCCAGCAAGCGCCTTGACACAATAGCGCTTTCGGAAGACGTCAACATAGCCTTTGCGGTAGGAAAGCAAACGTCAAAAACAAACACGCAAATTTTGATAACCGAAGAAGCGATGCCTTACTGCCGCAGTTACATCAACTATGTTTACGAAGGCCACTATTTTATTTCAAACGGAAACCAGATTTTGGTATACAGCGCGCTTCCGATAAAGAAGAGCGACCAGTCATATGAAGACACTCTTGAACCAATCGAGGATGAAGATGAAATTTAAAGCGCTTTTGGTTTTGACAGCCTTGACACTATGCTCGCCTCTTTTTGCCAAAAACGTGACAAACGGCATCTTAAGCTTTGACAATTCCGCCATTCCAAAAAACGGCCTGTACTTAAACGGCGACTGGGAAATTTACGAAAACCAAACATTCGAAACCTTGAGGGGAGCGCGCCTGAGAGTAAACTTTATCGAAGTTCCTATGTCTTGGACAAACCAAGAGGTCAACAAAAAAGAGCAGCTTCAAAAATACGGAAGCCACACTTACCGCATTTTGATCACAGGCCTAAAAGCAAATTATGCCTACGGAATTTTCTCAAGAAAGACTCCCCAATACGCCTCAAGAATTTTTGTCAATGGAAAATTTGTTTTGGAAAGCGGAAAATTCGCCCGCCACAAAAAAGACTACAAACCAGCAAGAACAACGCTCTTTTGCCCGATGGTGTCTGACAAAGAAGGCACAATCGAATTGGTAATTCAAGTCTCAAACTATACAGGAGGAGACTCAGGCATAGTTACTCCAATTTCGTTTGGAGAAATCGAGGCGATAGAAAAGCTGCAGCAAAAGATGATGATAACAAACGCATTCGTCTTGGGCCTTTTATTCTTCTGCCTCTTGTCAAATTATTTCTTGTGGTTCTTTGACAGAAAAAAAATCGCCAACCTGTTGTTTGGAATACTGATTACATTCATAGCTCTAAGATTCACGCTCTACAACCTAAACATGGTTGGACGAACCTCTTTGTTCTTCCCCTTTGGACTTGTGTTCAAGCTGGAAAACGCAATCGTTTTTGGAGCCGCCGCCTTTAGCGCCCTCTATACTTGCGACAAGACTTTTTTCAACAAACATCCAGTTACGGATTACATCCTTTGCGCGGCCACTTTGACTCTATTCATAGTTTTCGTCTGTCTGCCAGTCCACTTTGCCGTTGACTTTTTGAAGTTTTGCGTAATTTGGGGCCTGTTCTTTACGATTTACTCAATGATAAGGTTTGTCTTTGCAATCAAGAATCGGCAAGCGACGGCGGCGGCATATATGTTTTTCTACTCAATTGTTGCCGTTCCAATCGCGCTCGACATTCTTTATCCATACCTTATGGGCAACTCCGACTACGCGCTTACGGACATCATAATTCCATTCGGCTGCGCAGTGAACATTATTTATATCGCATTGATTCTAGAAATTCAGCAAAAGAAAAACAAAAAGATAAAAAACAGCCTATCCGAACTATTTTTTAGTTACAGAAAGTTCATCCCCAGAAAAGCGTTGCGATTCTTTGACCAGAAAAACCTCAAGGACCTAAAAATAGGTCTTCACAAAGAAAGAAGAACCACGATTATGTTTGTAGGAATCGCAGTGATGTCGCCGGACAACACAAAAATAAACTTGCGCGAAGAATTCGAAACTTTGGCATTTTACACCTCAACCATAATCGAGAAAATCCACCAATTTGGCGGGTCGGTAATCACGATAACCAACCAAGGCTTGTCCGCCCTTTTTAAGAACGGAGACCCTGCGGCTTTGGACGCCGCCCGCGCAATCAGAAACGAATTGCAGGCAATAAACAGCCGCCGCGCCGAAGACTACTATCTTTGCGCCACATTCAACATTTCGCTCCACAACGGAAACCTTTTGCTGGGCGTCATCGGCGACAGAAACCGTCTTGACCTTTCCACAATTTCTACGGGAATGGAAGTCATTGACAAAATGTGCTCGCTCGGTTTTGCAATGAACATTCCGATATTGATTTCGCAGCCTGCCGCGGAGTCTTTTACAGAAGAAGTCAAAAGAGGCCTTAAGCTTTTGGGCCACATTCACTTTAGCGAATTTACCCGCCCAATTGACATTTACGGCATGCCGTCCAGCGAAGAAGAAGAAAGCAGCCTTGAAGCCGTGGACGAAACGCCCTTCATCACCCAGCGCGAAGCCGACAAATACATCAACTTTTAGCGCCGCTTTCGCCTTGAAAAAACGCTCAAAATTCTATATAATCTTTGCATTATGAATAGTAACGCAATTCCTGAACGCAAAGACGTTCCCGCCGGCGACAAGTGGGACTTGACCACATTATTTAAAAGCGACGCGGACTGGGAAAAGGCCCTTGCAAAAATCGAAGGCGACGCAAAAAACGTCGCGGCCTTTCAAGGAAAACTAGCGGCAGGCCCCAAGGACCTTTTGGCCGCCCTAAAAGCCTACGAAGAGCTTTGGAAAAACATAGAGCTTGTTGACAGCTACGCGGGCCTTCTAAAGACCGCCGACGAAGGCGACGAAAAGGCCGCCGACATGGAAGGCCGCGCCGAAATGGCAACCAGCAAGGCCGCCGCGCTGACAAGCTTTTTTGATTCGGAATTGTCGGCCATTCCCGACTCGGACATCGCCGCTTGGATTGAGCGCGACGACTTCAAAGACTACAAGATTTACGTTCAAAAATTGCTCCGCCAAAAAGAGCATATTCTTAGCCAAAAGGAAGAGCGCATTTTGGCGCTGCAGTCTGAGAGCGGCTCCACCGCCGAAAAAACTTTCAGCGTGGCCGAGAACGTGGACATAAACAATTTGTTCGGAACGGTCAACGTTGACGGAAAGGAATTGCCGCTGACCCAAACCACTTGGACGCAGTTTATGGAAAACCCCGACCGCTCCGTCCGCCAAAAGGCCTACAAGCAGTTCTACAACAATTTTGAAAGCCACCAAAACATTTTGGCGGGCCTTTACGCCGGCTCGGTAAACCAAGACGTTTTCATCGCCCGCGCGCGCGGCTACAAGTCAAGCCTTGACGCGGCTCTTTTTGGCAACAAGGTTCCCGAGAGCGTTTACCGCAACTTGATTGACACGGTTCACAAAAACTTTGGCCCCTTGCGCAAGTATTATTCAATCCGCAAGCGCGCGCTCAAGGTTGACCAGCTGCGCCACTACGACGTTTACGTTCCGCTTGTGGCCAACGTACAAACCAAGACCAGCTACGACCAGGCCGTCGAGATTTGCCGCGAGGCGCTCGCTCCCCTTGGAAAAGAATACACCGACACTCTTTGCGCGGGCCTTAAAGGCGGCTGGGTCGACCGCTACGAAAACAAGGGAAAGCGCAGCGGAGCCTTTTCCAACGGCTCCTACACAGGCTACCCCTACATTTTGCTAAACTACAAGGATTCGATTATCCGCGACGTGTTCACAATGGCGCACGAGGGCGGACATTCGATGCATTCTTGGTACAGCGCCAAGAACAATCCTTTTATGCAATACAACTACACGATTTTTGAGGCCGAGGTCGCTTCAACCTTTAACGAGGAATTGGTTTTCCAGCATTTGATAAAGAACGCCAAGGACCAAGAGATGCGCTCTTACTTGCTGGCCATGAGAGCGGCCGACATTATGGCAACTCTTCACAGGCAGACGATGTTCGCCGAGTACGAGCTTAAAACCCACGAGCTTGTTGAGTCTGGAACGCCCTTGTCGGCGCCGGTGTTGCGAAAGCTTTACCGCGGCTTGCTTGAAGAATATTTTGGCCCAGAGATGGTCTTTGAAAGCAATTCCGACATGGAAGGCTTGCGAATCCCGCACTTTTACTCGGCCTTTTATGTCTACAAGTACGCAACAGGAATCAGCGCGGCGCTGGCCTTGGCAGACCGCGTCACAAAGGGCGGAGAGGCGGAACGAAACGACTACTTTAACTTCTTAAAGTCGGGCGGCTCGCGGTATCCGATAGAGTCCCTTAGGGTTGCGGGAGTTGACATGGAAAGCCCGGCGCCGGTCCAAGCCGCGCTGGACAAGTTCGCCGCGATAATCGACGAGCTCGACAAGACAATAAAATAGTAAAATTGCGTTAAAGAATTTGACGCTTAATGCCGATAATAAACGTAGGAGAATGGCAAAATTGAAAAAAGAAAATTTTTATCTATTCATGCAGAAGGTGCCAAAAGCGGAGCTGCACATTCATATCGAAGCAGTCATCACGCTTGAATCAATCTGCCGTCTCTACGAAAAGCGCTTTGGAAAGAAAATGTCCAAGGCCGAACAAACCGCTCTCTTTACATACGAAGACCTTAACGGCTTTATCAAAGCCTTCTTGCAAGTTCAGGATTTATTCACCGAAGTAAGCGACTTTGACTATGTCTTTGACGACTTTGCCCGCTATCTAAAGGGAAACGGAATCACCCACTGCGAGGCTTTCTTCGCTCCCTCGGCCTTTGTAAAGAAAGGCTTTGACTACGGCGAAATGGTAAAGAACTTTACCAAGAACATCAACAAAATCAAAAAAGAATGCGGAATCGAAATAAAGCTGCTCGTTGACGTTTCAAGAACCTTTGGCCTTGAAAACGCGATGACCAACTACCAGCTTATGAAAAGCCATCCTAGTTCTTGCATTATCGGAATCGGTTTGGGCGGAGCGGAACAAAAGGGCCCCTGCAAAGACTTTGGACCCGTGTTCGAAAAAGCCCACAAAGAAGGCTTCCACGCCGTTGCCCACGCAGGCGAGGACGTAGGCCCTGAGTCAGTTTGGGACGCGATAAGAATTCTCAACTCGGAGCGCATCGGCCACGGAATCACTTCGATCCAAGACGAAAGGCTCATGGACTACTTGGCCGAAAAGCAAATTCCGCTTGAGGTCTGCCCCACTAGCAACACATTTACAAAGAAAGTTGTAAAAACGATAGAAGAGCACCCAATCCGCGCCTTCTTTGACAAGGGCCTTTTGGTCACTGTCAACACGGACGACCCGGTGTTCTTTAAAGTAACTTTGCTTGACGAATTTTGGTCTTTGCACAAAAAGGCCGGCTTTACAATGGACCAAATCAAGGTCTTGCTGCAAAACAGCTACAAGGCTTCGTTCCTTACAGACGCGCAAAAGAAAAAGGCGCTCAAGGAACTTGACGCGGCTTGGGAAGCCAACGCAGACCTTCTTTAATCACTTTAAGTAAACCATCAAAAGCATAATGTCGCTGTTGCGGATTCCGCTTATGCGGCTGGCCTGTCCCAAGGTCAGCGGGCGGACGCTTTCCAATTTGCCGCGCGACTCGGCGCTCAAAGACGGGATGGAGCCGTAGTCAAAATTTTGCGGAATGCGAAGGTTCTCAAGCTTATGCATTTTTTCGACGCGGCGGTCCTGCTTTTCTATGTAATACTTGTACTTGTAGTCTATCTGAGCAAGCGACCAAACCTTTTCTGTAAAGTCTGGATTTTGCGCGTCGGGATCCTTTTCCAAAAGCCGCATGGCCTGGTCGACGTCTTGGTATTTTTTGCAAACGGCTTCGTATTCTTCCTTAGTCTTTAGGCCGGCCTCAAAGGCTTTTTGGGCCAGGCGGCGGTCGGCGGTGTCGTAGCGCAATTTTAGGCGGTACTCGGCGCGCGCGGTGAACATTCGGTAAGGCTCTTTGGTGCCAAGAGTGACAAGGTCGTCAATCAAAACTCCGATGTAGGCTTCGTCTCGGCCAAGAACAAGCGGGCTAAATTTTGGCAGGGCGTGAAATTTTTGGTGGCCCGCCTCCGCTTGCGCGCGCTCGATTTTTGCGTTGAGAGCCGCCGCGATTTTTTGGCTGCGTTCGGCCATCAAAGTATATTCTTCCTGCGTCCACCTAAACTGGGGCGAGATGCAGCCCGCCTCAAGCGACGCGGGATAACATGGAATTTCTTGGTCGGAAGAAACGAGCGGTCCGCACAATTCCTTGTGGGCGCGGGCGTAGTAGCCTGCGTTGATACCGGCAACAAGGCCCTGCCCCGCCGCCTCCTCGTAGCCGCTGGTTCCGTTTATTTGGCCCGCATTGAACAAGCCCGCCACGCGCTTTGTTTCCAAGCTGGGATAGAGCTGTGTTGGCTCGACGTAATCGTATTCAACAGCGTAGCCGGGCCGGCTGACAACAGCCTTTTCAAAGCCTGCCATCGTCCGCAAAAATTCGTCCTGCACTGATTCGGGCAGCGACGACGAAAGGCCGTTAAGGTAAATTTCTTCGGTGCCCAAGCCTTCGGGCTCGACGAATATTTGGTGGCGCTCGCGGTCGGCAAAGCGCATCACTTTGTCTTCTATGCTGGGACAGTAGCGCGGGCCAACTCCGTGAATTTTTCCGCTGTACAAGGGAGAGCGGCCGATGTTGGCGCGAATGATGTCGTGGGTTTTTGTGTTTGTGTAGACGACGTGGCAAGGAACCATCGGCCGCTCGATTTTTGGGTCGTCAAAGCTGAACGGGATAACCTCGTCGTCGCCGGGCTGCTCTTCCAAAACGCTAAAGTCAACCGAACTTTTTAAGATGCGCGGAGGAGTTCCTGTCTTGAGGCGGCCGGTGGTAAAGCCCAGTCGGCGCAAGCTGGCGGTCAAGCCGTAAGCGCCGGCCTCTCCCAAGCGGCCGCAGGGAGCGTCGTATTCTCCGATAAAAATGCGTCCTCCCAAAAATGTTCCTGTCGTAAGGACAACCGCGCGCACGGGAATGACGCGGCCGCGCTCGGTTACGATGCCAGTCACTTTTTGCCGCATTCCGACGCGCGCCGAGTCCGCCACGCCGTAGTCAATGCCGGCCGCCGCTTTTTGGTCTTGCGAACCATTTCGGTTTGCCCCAGCTTTTTGGTCTTGCGCGCAGCCTTGGTTTGTTCCAACACTTTCCGTCCGCGAGTCGCCGGGGATACTTCCGGCCTCGGCGCTAGAGTCCGAGTTGGGCGGAAGCGGCTGGTCGCTCTCCGTGGCGATGATGTCAACCACCGTGTCCATCAATGTAGAAAGGTTTGGAGTCGATTCAAGAATTTGCCGCGCGAGCTGGGAGTACAAAATTTTGTCGGCTTGGCTGCGAGGCGCTTGCACCGCCGGGCCTCGGCTTTTGTTGAGCAAGCGGAACTGAATCATCGAGCGGTCAATAAGCTTTGCCATTTGGCCGCCGAGCGCGTCGATTTCGCAAACGATGTTGCCCTTGGCTATGCCGCCGATGCTTGGGTTGCAAGACATTCGGCCGCAAGCGTCGACGCTTTGAGTTATGACTAATGTTTTTAATCCCATGCGCGCGGCGGCAAGGGCCGCTTCGATTCCAGCGTGCCCCGCTCCGACAACCGCGACGTCAAAACTGTCGTAAAAGCCCGGCATTGCAGTTGGCCGCGCCGTCCAAAAGTTTTGGGCGGCGCGTTCCTATTTATTTCATGTTGACAATGCTCTTGTCGTAATCGGCGGGCGGAACAAAGCCCATCAAGTTCATGATTGTTGCCGGCCAAGAAGAAATGCCAAGTCCCTCGTTAAGGTTCTTGTCGTCGTACTCGCCCTTGTACTCGGGGTCGTAGATGATTCCCGGAACCGGGTTTAGGCTGTGAGAAGTCTTTGGCTTGGGCTCTCCGCTTGCGTCCTTGGAAACGCTTCCGTCCTTTTTGTGCTCGTACATGTCGTCGCTGTTTCCGTGGTCGGCAGTGATGCACATGATTCCGCCGGCTTCTTCAATCGCGGCCTTAAGGCGGCCAAGCTGCAAGTCCATTCCTTCCATAGAGCAGACGACGGCGTTAAAGACGCCTGTGTGTCCTACCATGTCGCCGTTGGGATAGTTAAGGCGAATGTGCTGATACTTTCCGCTCTTGATCGCTTCGATGACTTTGTCTGTGATTTCGGCGCACTTCATCCAGGGGCGCTGCTCAAAGGGAACCACGTCAGACGGAACTTCAACGTAAGTCTCAAGGCTCTTGTCAAATTCGCCGGGGCGGTTTCCGTTAAAGAAGTATGTCACGTGTCCGTACTTTTGAGTTTCGCTGATCGCCATAAGGTGAACGCCGCTCTTTGTCAGGTACTCTCCCATCGTGCGGTCGATGCTGGGCGGGTTGACCAAATACTGCGCGGGCTTGTGGTTGTCGCCGTCGTATTCCATCATTCCCGCGTACTCAACTTGCGGAACTCTCTTTCTGTCAAAGTGGTCAAAATTCTTTTCTTCAAAGGCGGCCGTGATTTCGAGCGCGCGGTCTCCTCGGAAGTTGAAGTAAACAACGCTGTCTCCGTCTTCGATTGTTCCGACAGGCTTTCCGTCTTTTGCGATTACAAACTCGTGCATGTCCTGGTCAAGAACGCCGGGAACTTCCTTGCGGTAAGTTTCGATCGCTTCGACGGCGCTGGCAAACTGGCGGCCTTCGCCCAAAACGTGCGCCTTCCATCCGCGCTCGACCATGCTCCAGTCGGCGTTGTAGCGGTCCATTGTCATGAACATGCGGCCGCCGCCAGAGGCGATTTGGTAGTCGGCGCCAAAGTCGGCCAAGAATTTTTGCAATGGCTCAAAATATTCGAGCGCGCTTGTAGGCGGAACGTCGCGGCCGTCGAGCAAGGCGTGGACGCGAATCTTCTTCACGCCCTCCTTGTTGGCCTGGGCCACCATCGCCTTAAGGTGGTCGATGTGGGAGTGGACGTTTCCGTCAGAAACAAGGCCGATAAAGTGCAATGTTGAATTTTTATCTTGAACGTTTTTAACAAGTTTTTTCCAAACGGCTCCCTGATACATGGAGCCTGTCGAAATTGACTCGCCGACCAACTTGGCTCCCTGCGCAAAGACGCGGCCGCAGCCCATGGCGTTGTGGCCTACTTCGCTGTTTCCCATGTCGTCGTCAGTGGGGAGTCCTACTGCCGTTCCGTGGGCCTTGAGCTTTGTGTTGGGGCAGTTGGCCTTGAACCAGTCAAGGTACTTCATTCTTGAAGCCTTTACCGCGTCGCCCTCTTCGTATTTTCCGTAGCCGACGCCGTCCATGATAACAAGAACAACAGGGCCGCGGCGGCCCTTCCAATTGGGATTTTTTTGCAATGCGCAAACTGTATCTGCCATTTTTTTCTCCTGAACGCGGCCAAGACCCGCGCGATTGTCTGAATTTTCGTGCATACTATTATAGTGAATTTGAAGGATTCGCGCAAGAACGGCGCAAAAAGCGGCGGCTTGAAATTTTTGCGCGATTCATTTATATTGAAAAAATGCTGGCAGTATTCGTCAATTGCGCCGCCGTCGTGGCAGGCTCTATAATCGGCCTTTTGTTCGCCAAAAAAATTCCGCAAAAAATCACGGATTCCATCCAAATCGCTTGCGGCTTGGTCTCTTTTGTAATCGGCGTCCAAATGGCCTTTAAGTACCAAAACGTAGTTTTCCTTGCGCTTGCCTTGATTTTGGGCGGAGTTGTAGGAACCGCGCTAGACATCGACGGAAAGATTCTAAAAATCGGCCGCTTTTTGGAACGGGTTTTCTTAAAGAAGGAAGTGGAACCCGCCGCCGAGAACAAGCCTGACGCGCCGGCTCCGGCTCCAGATGCAGCAAAGCCCGAACAGTTTTCTGCCGGAAAGCCGCAAAAGAATTTTGCCTACGCCTTTCTAAACGCTTCGGTTTTGTTTTGCGTCGGCGCCATGTCGATTGTCGGAAGCTTTAAGGCCGGAATCGAAGGCGAATATTCAATCATATTCTTAAAGAGCGTTTTGGACGGCTTTATGGCCATCGGCTTTGCCGCCGCGATGGGCGTTGGAACGGCCTTTTCGGCGCTGGCCATTTTTGCCTACCAAGGCTCGCTGACCATGCTTTCGGTCTTTATCCAGCGATACGTAAGCGAAGCCCTGCTTGCCGAAATAACCGGAAGCGGCGGCGCCTTGATTGTTCTTATCGGAATCAACTTGATGGGCATTAAAAAAATCAAGACGGCCAACTACTTGCCCGCCGTTCTTTTTAGCGCGCTCTTCACCATTTGCGAGCCCCTAGTCCGCGCTCTTTTTGGCCTGTAATCCGCTCCGACAAGGCCGCCAAAACCGCGCCCTGACAAGCGCCTTGAAATTTTCCGCTTTTTTCTCTATATTAAACGCATGAAGAAGATAATCGTAGTAGGTTCTGGCGGCCGCGAGCACGCCATCGCTTGGAGATTGGCTCAAAGCCCATTGGCGGAGCAAATTGTGTGCGTTCCCGGAAACGGAGGAAGCGCCCACGAAGAAAAATGCAAAAACGTTCCCCTAGAAGCGGCCAAAGGCTTGCCCGGAAATCCTTACGTAGAGATAGCAAAAAAAGAAGGCTGCGACTTTGCGGTGATCGGCCCCGAAGACCCTTTGGCCGAAGGCCTTGCCGACGAATTTTGGAAGGCCGGCATTCCTTGCGTTGGCCCAAAAAAAGCCGGCGCCCAGTTGGAGTCCAGCAAAGACTTGGCCAAAGCCTTTATGAAAAAATACAACGTGGCCGCTCCCGCTAGCGAAACCTTCACCGACAAGGCGGCCGCGGTCGAATACATTAAAAAGCGCGGCGCGCCGATCGTCCTTAAGGCTGACGGCTTGGCCGCTGGCAAAGGCGTCGTCGTCGCCAAAACCCTTGACGAAGCAATCGCCGCCGTGAGCGACATCATGGAAAGCGGCCGCGTTGGCGACGCCGGCAAAAAACTTGTCGTCGAAGACTACCTTGCCGGAATCGAAATGTCAGTATTGGCCGCGGTGAGCGTCACGCCCGACAGCGCCAAGAATGGAAAGGCCGCTATCGTTCCCTTCCTGCCCGCCCGCGACCACAAGCGTTTGCAAGACGGAGCCAAGGGACCCAACACAGGCGGAATGGGAGCGGTTTGTCCCCTGTCCGACGTTACGCCAGACATCATGGCGGCCTTTGACAAAGACATTTTGCAGCCCACGCTAAAGGGCTTGATCGCCGAAGGCTTTGACTACCGCGGCTTTATTTTCTTTGGAGTTATGATAACAAAGGACGGACCAAAACTTTTGGAATACAACGTTCGCCTCGGCGACCCAGAGACCCAGGCCGTCCTTCCTTTGATGGACTTTGACTTTGCCGCCTTGTGCGCCGCGATTGTCGACGGCTCTCTCAAAGACTTATGCCTAAAGTGGAAAAAAGAATTCGCCGTGGCTCCAGTGGCCGTCTCGGGCGGATATCCCGGAAGCTACAAAAAGGGCTTTGAAATTATAATCGACGAAGACTTGGTAAAAAAGAACAACGCCAAAGTCTTTGTGGCGGGAGCCGTCGGAGAGCGCCGCCACGAGCATGACGCGTTCGCCCAAAGCGAATTGTTCACAAGCGGCGGCCGCGTCCTTGCGGTTTGCGCGCGCGGAGCCAGCTTTGACGAGGCTTGGAAAAAAGCCTACGACGCGATGCAGGGCGTCCGCTTTGAAGGAATGTTCTACCGAAAAGACATCGGCCTTCCCGGCGCCGCAGTTAGCGACTAAATCCTAAAAAGTAAGTCCTCGTAGCAAGGATAAGGCTTGCAGTCTTCGGCAAGGAGCGGCTCGATTTGGTCGGCCACGGCGCGGGCTTGTGCCATTGCCGGCAAAACGCTGTCGGCGTAGGCGCGGGCGCGCTTAAGAAAGTCAGCCTCGCTCTTGGCTTCCAAATGCTTTTGTCCAAGCTCTTCTTTCTTTTGGCTAAGGCTTGCCGTAAGTTCGTCCAACTTTTGCAATAGCGAGACTTGGGCCGCCGCCTTGGCGCCTGAGACAACCGCGTTAAGGTTGATGGCGGTTTGCGCAACCTTGTCGATGTACTTAAATGCCGCGGGCAAAATGTCCTTGTTGATCATCTCAAGCATCGTCTCAACTTCGATGTTCAAAACCTTGCAGTATTTTTCAAGCTTGATTTCATAATGCTCTTTCATTTCCCGCTCGGTGTAAACGCCGGTTTCGGTGTAGAGCTTTATGTTCTTTGGCGCAAGGTAGTGTTCCATCGCGTCGGGCGTAGAGGGCAAATTCAAAAGGCCGCGCTTTTTGGCTTCTTCAACCCAAGAGGCGTCGTAGCCGTTTCCGTTAAAGATGATTCTCCAGTGGGCCGTGATTTCTCTTTTTATGAGGGAACTCAAGGCGGCCTCAAAATCGCTCGCCTTTTCAAGCTCGTCGGCAAAACCCTTTAGCGTGTAGGCGACGATGGCGTCCAGCGTAGTGTTGGGGCCGGCGATTGAAAGGCTTGATCCGCACGAACGGAATTCAAATTTGTTTCCGGTAAAGGCAAAGGGAGAAGTTCGGTTGCGGTCCGTCGAATCTTTTGGAATCGGAGGAAGAACGTCGACGCCGATTGTCATCTTGCTCTTCGATCGGCCCTGCATGGGAGTTCCGTCCTTAATAGACTGGAGAACGTCCAAAAGCTCGTCGCCGACATACATGGAGATGATGGCCGGCGGTGCTTCGTTTCCGCCAAGACGGTTGTCGTTGCCCGCGCTGGCGACGGATATGCGCAAGAGGTCTTGGTTTTCGTCAACGGCCTTGATAACCGCCGTCAAGAACAAGAGGAACTGCGAATTTTTTTCGGGCGTGGCGCCGGGCTCCAAAAGGTTTTCGCCTTCGTTGGTCGAAAGGGACCAGTTGTTGTGCTTTCCGCTTCCGTTAAGGCCGGCAAAGGGCTTTTCGTGCAAGAGGCATACAAGGCCGTGGCGGCGCGCCACTTTTTTCATCACTTCCATCGTAAGCTGGTTTTGGTCTGTGCTGAGATTTGTCGTGGTAAAAATCGGCGCCATTTCGTGCTGGGCGGGAGCCACTTCGTTGTGCTCGGTCTTGGCGTAGATTCCGTACTTCCAAAGAGTGTCGTTGAGTTCTTCCATATATTTAACGATTTTTGGATTGAGCGCCGCGTAATACTGGTCGTCCATTTCTTGGCCTTTAGGAGGCTTGGCGCCAAAAAGCGTGCGGCCTGTCATGCGCAAATCCTTGCGCTGGTTGTAAAGGCCTTCGTTTACAATAAAGTATTCCTGTTCGGGGCCTACGGTCGTGTCGACATGGGTCGCGCTCTTGTTTCCAAAAAGTCGCAGGACGCGCAAGGCCTGCTCGTTGAGCGCTTCCATGGAGCGCAAAAGCGGCGTCTTTTTGTCCAAGGCCTCGCCGTTGTAGGAGCAAAAGGCCGTCGGAATGCAAAGCGTGTGTTCCTTTACAAATGGATAGGATGTGGGATCCCAAACAGTATAACCGCGCGCCTCGTAAGTGTCGCGGCCGCCGCCGTTGGGGAAAGATGAAGCGTCGGGCTCGCCTTTTACAAGCTCCTTTCCGCTAAATGACATGATGACAGCGCCGTCGCCCTGAGGGGTGATGAAACTGTCATGCTTTTCGGCGGTTTCTCCGGTAAGGGGCTGGAACCAGTGGGTAAAGTGGGTGGCGCCCTTTTCTATGGCCCAATCCTTCATGGCGCTGGCCACTTGGTTGGCCAAGTCAAGGTTGAGGGGCTCTCCGTTGTCAAGGGTTTTTTTAAGGGCTTTGAAGGCCTCTTTGGGAAGCCTTTCTTTCATCGTTTTTTGGTTGAAAACCAGCGAGCCAAAAAGCTCAGGAATGTTTGTTTGCGCTTTCATTTAAGTAATATACAAGTTTTGCGGATTTTTTTCAAGCGGGGCCGCTTCGAGGAAAAAGTTGCTTTTTTCTATATTATGCGCTACAATATTTCGTCATGAGAGCGATGTATATCGCGTGGAATTCCATATCCACAATAGCGCTAATAATAATGGCATTTTTCGCGGCAAAAAAGAAGGCCAGGCTTTCGCCCCTGGTAACGGCCTTGTGCGTCCTTGCCGGACTTTGCCTTTTGTCATACACCGCCCAATTCTTCACTTGCAACAAGAGGCTTGCGCTGGCTCTTTGCGCCCTCTACTACATTTTTGACCTTTGCGTTTTGTTCGCGATATACCTCTTTGTAATCTCAATCGCCGAAATTTCCAAGTCATTTAAAAAGCCATCGGCGGCGGCGTGGATCTTTTTCACTTTCGCGGGCCTAAATTTCATAAGCTTCATCGTGAACATTTGGACCGAGCACTCCATAAGCCTGACGCCTGTTTTCTTTAAGAACGGCTCCCTCAATTATTGGGCCAGGGACTTCCATTGGCCAATATACTTCAACATGGCTCTTCAAATCATAATGAGCCTTGTAATCGTTTTGGCCCTTTTAAAAAGAACTTTCAAGCTGCCAAGCTTTTACAGAAGCAACTTCATCACAATCTCCTTGTTCTTCCTTTTTGTTTTGACGATGAACTCAGTTTACTACTTTGGAGCCTTCATCCTTGAGCTTTCGATTTTGTTCTATCTTTTTTTGGCCATATACGCATTCCAAATTTCTTTTTGGGGAATCAAGGCTTCGCTCCTTAACACAATGCTCTCCCTTGCGTCGGAGAACATCAGCTACGCCGTCGTCTGCTTTGCCAGCAAGGGACTATGCTTTTACCTGAACCGCGAGGCCCGCAACATTTTTGGCTACGGCCCCACCGGCCACGCCGCCGCCGAAGGATTCCGCGACAAGCTCAACGCGCAGTATCCCGAAAAAATGTTCAACTTTTTGACGCTCACAAAGACAATGCTGGTCAACAACCAAACAAGAACATTTGACTGCGAATACAAAATCATAAAGGACAAAAAAGACCGCAACGTGGTAAGCTACCTAAAGCTGGTTGACACAACCGAAGAACTTGCGCGCTTGGAAGAGGAGCGCTTCCGTTCGGAGCATGATTCCCTCACCGGCCTTTACAACCGTTCCACCTTCTTTAAAAAAGCGGCGGAACTTTTGCGCGTCAACAAAAACATAGACTACTTGCTAATCGCCACCGACATAATGGACTTTAAAATCGTCAACAATCTCTTTGGAGAGAAAGTCGGAGACGAAGTGCTCAAGATGCAAGGCGCCCTGATTTCGTCATACAACCATTCCGACGCGATTTACGGAAGAATGACCGCTGACAAATTTGCCGCGCTTGTTCCCAAAAGCAGCTTTGACTTAAACTCAATCGCGCAAAACAACATGGCGCTCCAGCAAATCGTTTCCAAATACAACTACAGGCTTCAATGCTACGCTGGCATCTACGCGGTGAGCGACAAGTACGAAAACCCGCGCCATATGTTCGACAAAGCGGCGATGACAATAGAAACGATTCGCGGCAACTTGGAAAGAACGACAGCCTTCTACGACTCCTCAATCATGGACAAGCAAATCCACGACAAGCGCGTCGTCTCCGAATTTGACGAGGCAATGTCCAACGGAGAATTTACGATGTTCTTGCAGCCGCAAGTAAATTCCGCAGACCATAAAGTATTGGGAGCCGAAGCCTTGGCGCGTTGGATTTCTCCCGAAAAAGGAACAATTCCGCCGGCGGATTTCATTCCTGTTTTGGAAAAGTCAGGAATGATTCACAAGCTTGACCAATACATTTGGGAAACCGCTGCAAAAAAACTGGCGCAGTGGAAAGACGCTGGCAACGACATGCACATTTCGGTAAACATCAGCGCCAAGGACTTTTATTACTGCGACGTTTACGGTTACCTGACAGCCCTGGTGGAAAAATACCAAATCAAGCCGCAAAAGCTCAACGTAGAAATTACCGAGACAGTCTTGATGCAAGACATAAACGCCCACCGCAGCATCCTTAAAAAGCTCAGCGACTACGGCTTTACAATCGAGATGGACGACTTTGGCTCGGGCTTCTCGTCGCTCAACACGCTTAAGGACGTTGAGATGAACGCGCTAAAAATCGACATGGGCTTTTTGCTCGAAGAGAACTTTTCTCAAAAAGCAAAAGACATCATATCCGCGATAATTTCAATGGCAAAAACTTTGGGAATGACAGTCATCACCGAAGGCGTAGAAACCGAAGACCAAACGATTTTCCTTAAAGATTCAGGCTGCGACATATTCCAAGGCTTTTATTTTTCAAAACCGATTCCGGTCGAAGACTTTGAAAAGAATTATTGCCAAGGAGGCCAAAAATGACGTCGCTTGAAATCATTTATTATTCATTGGCCGCGGTAACTTGCGTCGTTCTTTCGTTCACCTTAATAAATGTCCGCCGCTCAAAGGCTCCGGACAAAAGACTCTTTTCTTTCCCAATCGTAATGGCCTTGATAACAGTTCCGATTTACTCCGGCCTTGTCGCGTCAAAGACCTACTTTTGGGCAATGCTTTTCAACGGCCTATACTTTGCTTGCACGGACTGGCTGGGATTTTCGATGCTGCTTTTTGTGCTTGCATACACATGGCGCTCAAGAGAAATAAAGCCGACAATAATCGTGTTGACTCCCTTGGTTTTGACCGACACCATCTCTTTGATAGTGAACGCATGGACCGCCCATAGCTGCAACCTTACAAAAGTGGCCTTGGAGGACGGCTTTGAATATTGGACTTGTTCCTTCACACCCTTGCATTTTGTCCACTTGGGCTTTTGCTATGTGATGGTTTTGGCCACGCTTGTGTGCTTGCTTCAAGCGATAATAACGGCGCCTTACGGATACAAGACCAAGTACGTGTCAATCTTTTTGGCTTTTATCGTAGTAATTTTGGCCAACGCGTTTTGCTACTCGCAGGATTTTTTAATAGACTTTTCGGTATTCATTTACCCGCTTTTGGCGCTTTTCATTCACTACAACTCGTCGGTTTCGGCGGCAAGAAAGCTGTTGACCAACTCTCTTACCAACGTCAACGAAAACATCGAAGACGCAATCCTTTACTTTGACATCAACGACGACTGCTTTTACACAAATTCCAAGGCAAAGCTATTGTTCCGCGACGACGACGGAAAATTCTCTCCGCTAAAGGCCAGCGAATTTTTGATTTACGCTCGCGGAAAAACACAAGGAACAAAATCGTCAAAGCCCATCGAATTGTTTACGCTGAACGGACAGGAGCGCCAATTTGAAATCGAAACCGAAGACATTTTTTACGGCTACAACTTGATAGGCTCCTACCTAAAGCTTAGCGACAAAACCGACGAAATCAACAAATACTTGACGCAAAAATTCTTGGCCAACCACGACGAGCTTACAGGCGCCTACAACCGCGAATATTTCTTTAAGGCTTGCGACGAAAAGATAAAGCAAAATCCCGACACCGAATACTTGATGCTCTCTTCAAACATCCGCCAATTCAAACTGGTCAACGAACTTTTTGGCGAAGAAGTCGGAAACAAAATTTTGACCAAGATGGTCACCTCGACAAAAATGCTGGCAATTCACGACTGCGTTTTGGGCCGCGTTGGCGACGACCGCTTTGGCCTTTTGGTCCAAAAGCAATATTTTACCGAAGCGAGCATAAAAGCGTTTTTGGAAATGTCCCAGCAAGTTTTGGAAGACTCGATGTACAAACTCAACTTGTGCGTGGGAGTTTGCGAAGTTCACGGCGACAGCGAAAGCGCGCAATTGCTTTACGACAAAACGCAGCTTGCCATAAAAAATATCGGAAACGACTATCAAAAACACATCGCCTATTACAATTCCGACCTTATGGACGAGCTCTTGCGCGAACGTCAAATCACGGCCGAATTTGAAGAAGCGCTGGCGACAGGACAAATCTGCATGTACTTGCAGCCCTTGGTCAACTCGGAAGAAAAACTTATTGGCAGCGAAGCCCTTGCCAGGTGGAACCATCCCCAGCGCGGACTCTTGGAGCCGGAATTCTTCTTGCCGGCCTTGGAGCGCTCGGGCTTGATCCATAAATTGGACACCTTTATGTGGGAACAGGTCGCAATCCTTCTTGAATCGTGGAGCAAGCGCGGAATTGACAACATGCGCGTTTCGGTCAACGTTTCGGCCAAAGACAACTTTTACATCGACATCGCCGATTCTTTCAAGCAATTGCTTTTAAGGCATACGTTCAACCCGCAAAATGTAAAAGTGGAGCTTCCCGAAAGCGCGTTGACAAACGGCGTGCGGCAAGTCGTGGAACTCTTTACAGACTTAAAGCAACTTGGATTTGAAGTTGGAATAGACAATTTTGGACGCGGCTACTCTTCGCTCAACTTCCTAAAGGACGTCAACGCCGACATTCTAAAAATCGACATGGCCCTGGTTCAAGAAAATCAAAACCCAGAGCGCATAAAGACAATCTTAAAATTTATCGTTGACATCGCAAAAGCCCTTAACCTAAGGCTGGTTTCGGAAGGCGTTGAAACGATGGAGCAGCTTAGAACGCTCAAAGAGCTGGGCTTCTCATACTTCCAGGGCCATTACTTTTCAAAGCCGCTTCCAATCAGCGACTTTGAAGAAAAGTATCTCTGAAAGCTACATCGATGTGTAGCCGCCGTCGACGGGAAGGATTACTCCAGTGACATAAGAAGACGCGGGCGAGGCCAAGAAAATGGCGGCGCTGTCCAACTCGCCTTCGTTTCCGTAGCGGCTGAGCGGAATCATTGTCTTTGCGTTGTTCTGGAAAAACTCCGAGTCAAGCGTTTCCTTTGTGAGCGGCGAGTAGAAGTAGCCGGGGCAAATCGCGTTTACGTTGATGCCGTACTTTCCCCATTCGGCGGCAAGGCCTCGGGTAAGGTTGACGACGCCGCCCTTAGCCGCGTGGTAGGGGCTGCAAGGCGCCACCTTGTTTCCAACCATTCCGTACATTGACGCGATGTTTATGATGCGGCCGTACTTGGCGGCGATCATCGCTTTTTTTGCAACGGCGCGCGACATCTTGAAGGTGCCGCCCAAGTCAACGTTAAGCTCGCCGTTGAACTGTTCGTCGGTGATGTCTTCGGCGGGCGCCACGGCTCCCGTTCCTGCGTTGTTGATAAGAATGTCAACGCGGCCAAACTTGGCCACTATTTTGTCAACCGCCTCTTCGACGGCCTTTGTGTCTGTTATGTCGCAGCGGACGGCCAATGTCTCAACACCAAATTGGTCGTGGATGTCCTTGGCCACAGCGTCAATCAATTCTTGGCGGCGGGCGATTGCCACGATGTTGGCGCCCTGGTTTGCCAAAGCCTTTGCCATTTGAACGCCCAATCCTGTTGAGCAGCCGGTGACGACAGCAACCTGTCCTTTTAGGTCAAAATAATTTTTCATTAAAAACCCCTTAAAAATGTATTGCGCTTTGGCGCAACTTCTCCACATATTTTAGCGCTTTTAAATGCCGCTTGCAACAAGTTTTCTTTGCAAATTCGCAAGAAGCGCGCTACAATAGAGGGTATGACTAACAAAGCGTTTCCTGTCATAACCAAAAGAGTTATTTTATTCATAGGCGTGGCCGGCTTTGTCCTTTGCGCCCTTGTAATCGCGGCAAGCTATTGGGCCTTTAACCGCCAGTTTAGGGAACAGTATGACGACAACATTCGCGAAATCGCCGCAACCGCCCGCGCGAGCCTTAACCCGGACGACTTTGCAAAATACCGCGCCAATCCAGTTCCGGACCAAGCGTACGAAGAAGTCCTTAAGCTGTTGCAGCGCCTTGTCGACGAGTTTGACTTGAACGTAATTTACGTTTCGGAAGTCGAGCCGCCGGACTACAGGCACATCTTTTATTTTTACGACCCCGTAGGCAAAGCGACAAAGTGGAAGCCCTACCCTCTTGGCTACCAAGAAAACTATTACGAAGAAGGCTACAACAAAACTACAAGGCGCGTTTACGAAGAAGGCGCGGAGCTTGTCCGACACACTATAAAATCCCGCAGCGGCTCGCACATAACCGCGCAAGTTCCTGTCTACGATTCCAACGGAAAGATAGTTGCCCTTCTTGGAGCGCAAAAGAACGTACAGGAATTTGTTGACGCGCGAAAATCTTTTGTCCGGAACGTAATTATTATGGCCTTGATTTTTGGCGCCATCTTTGTGGCGGCCTTTACGGCCTATTTTAACTTCCGCTTTATAAAACCGATCTTGCAAATAACGGGCGAAACAAACCGCTTTGCCACAACAAACGAAAATCCCAACAAGGGCCTCCTTGACATCAAGAACAAAGACGAGCTTGAGACCTTGGCGACTTCCGTTTACAAAATGGAGAACGTAGTTTGCAACAACATAACGGCGCTGACCCGCTTGACTATAGAAACAGCCGAAGCGCTCGCAAGCGCGATTGACGCAAAGGACGCCTACACGCATGGACACTCAACCCGCGTCGCCGAATACTCAAGGGAGATCGCGCGCCGTTTTGGAAAGTCGGAAGAATCCTGCCGCAACATTTACTTGTCGGCGCTTTTGCACGACGTAGGAAAAATCGGCATTCCAAACGAAATCATAAACAAGCAAGACAAGTTGACGCCGCAAGAATTTGAAACCATAAAGCAGCACCCTGTGATCGGCGCGCAGATTTTGTCCAACATAACGCAAATTCCGCACATCGCAGACGGCGCCTACTACCACCACGAGCGCTACGACGGAAAGGGCTACCCTGTTGGCCTTGACGGAAAACGCATTCCCGAAATCGGAAGAATCATCGCGGTGGCCGACGCTTACGACGCCATGACCTCAAACAGAAGCTACAGAAAGCAGCTCCCGCAAGACGTGGCCCGCAAAGAAATAGGCCAAGGAATCGGTACGCAGTTTGACCCGGACTTTGCCAGAATCATGCTGCAAATGATTGACGAAGACAAAGAATTTAGAATGCGCGAAATGGCGTAAGCGCGCTACTCGTTGGCGCCAAGCTCAAAGCCGTAGGCGCCGTGGCCGGGATAAACCAAAACGTCGTCGGGGAGCGTTTCAAAAATGTTTGACAAACTTTTTTGCATTTGCTCTTCGCTTCCGCCCGGCAAGTCAGTCCTGCCGTAAGATTGGTAAAAAACAGTGTCGCCAGAAATCAAGACTTTTTCGGACTCGTTGTAAAAGCAAACGGAGCCCTGCGTGTGGCCCGGCGTGTGAACGACCCGCCAATGGCTCAGCGCGTTGGCAACTCCCTCGACGTCTGGAACTTCGTCGCCGGTAAAGGCGCTGATTATGTCTTCGGTTTTAAAAACAGTGTCCAAAAAATCGCCGTCTTTAAGCAAAATGTCGGCGGCCGGCAAGCCAGTCAAATCTTTGACAAACTCATCTTGGTCCATTCCAACAAGCTCAAGGCTTTTTATATGCTTCTCTTGGGAACGCTCTCCCAAAAAACTTTGGTCGGCGACGTGAATGGCGATCGGAAGGTTTGGAAAAGAAGCGCGCAAGGCCTTGAGGCCGCAAACGTGGTCAAAGTGTCCGTGGGTAAGCAAGATTCCGACAGGAGCGCAATCATGCTCGTCAAGGACTTGCGCCAGGCGTTTTTCGTCGCCCGAAAATTCGCAGCCCGCGGGGTCGACCAACAATACGGCCCGCCCCGCAAGCGGCAAGATGAATGTGTTCACTTGTAATGGGCCCGTTTGGGCCGCGTGAATTTCCATCGCGCCAAAAACCTCTTACACAAGCGGAGAGCCAAAGCCCTGGTTCTCGGAGGCCTTTTCGGCGGCGGCGTAGGCCGCGGCGTCTTCGCGCTCCTGCTCAGTAAGTTCCTGAGAAGTTTGGCTTTGCTCGTATTCGTTTGAAGCGCTGTCATTTGAGGTCGCGCCTTCAGAAGCGGGAGCGCTTGTCTCGGCCTCGTCCTTTTGGCGCGAGTAGCTTACAGAAAGCTTGCGGCCGCGGTAGTCGTATCCGTTAAGGGCGTTGATGGCCTTGTCCGCGTCTTCGGTAAAGAGCTGGACAAAAGAGTAGTTGGCCAAAACGCGGATGTCTCCGATTCTTTCGCGGTCCAAGCCGGCCGCTCCAATCAAAAGGCCAACCAAGTCGCGCGGGAACACGCGGCGGTTGCGGCCGATTCCGATGAAAATCGTTGTGGCCAAGGCCGGGTCTATCTCCACGCGGGGATGGGGCTCGTGCTTTTCGGCGTCATGGGCGTCCGACTTAAAGTCGCGGCGGCCTTCATCGCGGCGCGAGCGGAAATTGTCTTTTGAAAAATTTTCGTGGTCGTTTCTGGGAACAAAGGGGCGGCGGGCGTTGCCTGTGGCCACCTTAAGCAAATAAGCGGCAAGGTATCCGCGCAAGGTGAACGGAACGTTCTTCTTAAAAACTTTTTTGAGCTGAATCAAAACGTCGACGTCTTCCTGTGTCTTTACCTGTTGGACGGAAGCCTTCAAAAATTCCGCGATTCTGTCGTAATCAATCTCTGATTCTCTTCTGTTATTGTAACGCATTTAAATCTCCTAAAAAATCCGCGATCCAGGTGGAACCGATTTTCTTAAATCCTGAACGGTTCAACATTCCCTGCATCAAGTCCGGAACAAAAGTGTTCGCAATTATAACCCATTGCGCGCCGCCGGCCTGTAAAGAGTCAAGGGTGCGTTCAAAAAGCTCCCTGGCTATGCCTAAGCCGCGGCATTTTTTTTCTACAAACAAGCCTGTAAGCAAAACGGTCTTGTCTGAATTTTTTGGACATGGCGACCAAACAACGCATCCGGCAAAATCTCCGCCAAAAGTTTTGCAAACAAAACCCTTTTGCGCCTGAGCGTTGTACTCAAACTGATTGCGCCACAGTTCCCCAAAAGATTGGGCCACATCGGCGGCAAACTCAGCGCCAATTTCTTGGACGGCTTGGTTCAATAATTCCAGAGCGTTCTGCCTGTCCTTTTGATTGTCGTATTCGCTAAAAGTAAAATCGTCGCAGAGCAAGTCTTGGGTGTCTTCGGGTTCCGAATCCAATTTTTCCAAGCCCCATGATTCCCTCAGCGAATTGTACCAACTGTTGACATAAGTCAAAAGAGCGCGGCTTTTAAAATAATGCCATCTGCGTTCTATCAACGGGTACCTTTTTAAAACGTCCTTAAATCCTCTAAAAACCCCCTTTCCTGAATGCAAGGCCGCCTGCAAATCCGTGTAGGCCAGCGGCGAATGCAAACCGTTTACAAAGTCTTCCATCAAGGAAAAACCGTCGGCGCTGTCCCATGGCGGCAATTCGTAAAAACGGTCGCCGTCGGGACAAACGTTTTGGCCTTCTTCGACAAGCGCGGAAATTTTGGCGTCAACCAAGAACTTTTTGTCCTGGTTTTCTAGCGCTTTTGAGATAGCCTCGCCAAGCGCGTCTGTCAATTCAAAAACCATACAAAGATTATACTATTTAATCTTTATTCCTGCAAGTTCTTTGCGCCCGCAAATCACCTTGCTGATAAGGCCGTATTCCAAGGCCTCGTCGGCAGTAAGCCAATAGTCGCGCTCCGTGTCCTTTTTGACCTGCTTTTCGTCCTTTCCGGTCTGCTCGGCGATGATTTTGTTGAGCAAGGCCCTAGTTTTGGCCATTTCTTCGGCCTGAATCTGCAAGTCCGTGGCCACTCCCCTCATTTCTGACAAGGGCTGGTGGATCAAGTAGGAACTGTGGGGCATTCCAACGCGGCGTTCCTTGGGAACGGCAAGCAAAATCAGCGCGGCGGCGCTGGCTATAAGGCCGTTTCCAATCAAAACTACCGGCGCGTTCACAAAGCGAATCATGTCAAAAATTGCAAAGCCCGCGCTTACGTCTCCTCCGGGAGAGTCGATGTAAATGTATATGGGCTTTGTTCCGTCCGCTTCCAAAAGCAAAAGCTGCTTGTTTACGGCCTGGGCCAATTCCTTGTTGATTTCGCCCGAAAGCAAAATTTGCCTTGTTTTTAGGAATTTTTCGGCAAGGGCGTCCGGCTTTGGAGCCGCCTTCTTTTTTTCTTCGTCTTCGTCGTTAAAAATCATGATAACTCCAGTAAAATGTCTATATTTATAATATAGTAAAAATTTGCGAAAGTGTAAAGGTAAAGCCGTTCTTGTTATTTTTTCACTCTTTTGTTATATTGTATAGCATGAGCGAACAAAACGACGATAAAAAAAAGAACAAAAAAGACGAAAACGACCAGTTTGACTTTTTCAAGCTTTCAGGCGACAATGACCAAAAAAAGGACGGCTCGGGCGGAAAACCATCTTTTCCATTTTGGCTGATAATAGTGACCGCAATTTTGGTCATTGGCTTCATAAACATTTTTTCATCAACAGCAAACGAAAAAATGATCGACTTTTCGGAGTTCCGAAGCTTGGTTATGGACGGAACTATCAAAGAAGTTGAATTGAGCGACAGTTATTTTTACGGCTACCTTTCCGTACAAGACGAAAAAAAGGACGCGGACAGGCCTCCCCTTCCCTTCTTTATGCAGAACGGAAAAACTCCCGATTACAAAACAGTCGGACTCTTGTTCGAAGACTTTATAAAATTGCTTGACGAAACCGGCGTAAAATATAAATTCATCCGCCAGCAAAACAACTACCTCCTGCAAGTTTTGCTCAACATTCTTTTGCCCATAGGACTTTTGATGTTGATGTACTTCTTTATTTTCCGTCGCATGGGCGGAGGCGGAATGGGCAGTCTCTTTGGAACAGGCGGAGGAAGGGCAAAAGCCGTTGACGAAGGAAAGGTCAAGACAAGATTCGCCGACGTGGCCGGCGTTGACGAAGCCAAGGAAGAATTGGTCGAAGTCGTGGACTTTTTAAAGACTCCCAAAAAATACACTGACATCGGCGGAAAAATTCCCAAGGGCGTTTTGCTTGTAGGACCTCCTGGAACCGGAAAAACTTTGCTGGCCCGCGCGGTCGCGGGAGAAGCCGGCGTTCCCTTCTTTAGAATCAGCGGCTCTGACTTTGTCGAAATGTTTGTCGGCGTCGGAGCCAGCCGCGTCCGCGACTTGTTCAGGACAGCGCGCGAAAAGGCGCCCTGCATCATTTTTATCGACGAGCTTGACGCCATCGGAAAGAGCCGCGTCAACAATCTTGGCGGAAACGACGAGCGCGAGCAAACGCTCAACCAACTGCTTGTCGAAATGGACGGCTTTGACAACGAAAAAGGCTTGATCGTCTTGGGCGCCACAAACCGCCCGGACATTTTGGACCCCGCGCTCTTGCGCCCAGGCCGCTTTGACAGGCAAGTCACCGTTGACAAGCCCGACGTAAAGGGCCGCGAAGCGATTTTGCGCATACACGCCAAGAACGTAAAGATTGACCCTGACTTGGACTTTGGAGCGCTTGCCCACGCCACAAGCGGCTTTAGCGGAGCGGACTTGGCCAACATAGTCAACGAAGCCGCGCTCCTTGCCGTTCGCAACGGAAGAAAGAAAGTCATCATGATTGACTTTGACGAAGCGATCGAAAAGGTAATCATCGGCCTCAAGAAAAAGAACAGAGTTGAAAAAGAAAAGGAGCGCGTCTGCGTCGCCTACCACGAAACTGGCCACGCGCTCGTCAGCGTTTTCACTCCAGGAAGCGACCCTGTGCACAAGATAACGATTTTGCCAAGAGGCGCCGGAGCCTTGGGCTACACGATGTACCGCAGCGAGGACGAACAATTCTTGTACACAAAGAAAGAGCTGCTTGGAAAAGTTGACGGCTTGCTTGGAGGCCGCGCGGCCGAAGAAGTGATTTTTGGCAAAGACGAAATCACCACCGGCGCCGCCAACGACATCAGCCGCGCCACCGACATCATAAAGAGAATGATTACCGACTACGGAATGAGCGACAAGTTCAAGAACATGACTCTTGGAAAGAGCGGCCGCGGTTACGGCGGAATGGCCGAGCCCGAACTTGTGCGCGAGTTTAGCGAAGAGACTCAAAAATATGTCGACAACGAAATCGCCCGCATAATCGAAGAACGATACGCGGCTGCGGTAAAACTTTTAAAGGGCAAGCGCGAATTGCTGGAAGTTATCGCCAAGCGGCTTTTGGAAATTGAAACGATGGAAGGAAAAGAATTCCTTGACATCATCAACGCCCAAAAGCATTGCGAAAAATTGGAAGACGCCGCTAAAAAGCCTGCTCGGCGCCGTTCACAACGCTAAGGCTAATGACGCGGCCGGAAACTTCGTAAGCTGTGTTGGACATAATTTCGGCCGGCTGCAATATCAAAGTGTCCTTGTCAACTTGAACCGTCGGCTTTTTGCCGCGCTGCTTTTCTTTTGCGGTAGGCTCGACGGTTTTTGTTCCATAACGAATCAAGTAAACGTTCCCGATGTAGCGGTCGTTTGACTGCGAGTTGAACTGAATAACAAAAGACGATTGGATTTGAGAAACAAAGTAAACTCCGCTTTCCCGGACAGTTTCGCTTTGAATCGAATACAAGCCGTTCTTAAACGCAATCAAGGCGCCGTCGGGCGCTGACCATTGCTTTATTTCTTCCAAGCGGGACCTGAGCTCCTCCAAATCAGTCGTGTCAATTTCGTTAGAAGGAAACTCGTTGGTGTTCTTCATCTTTTTGTAGTTGCCGTTCCACAAGGCGTCGGCGCCGATTCTCATTCGCACGTCGTCGTAAACGTGGACGCGCATTTCGTCAAGGCCGGTAAGGCTTATGTCAAAGCGGCGGCGCAGGTTTTCTATCGAGGCGTTGACAGTGCTTAAATAAATTCCGTTCCTGTAAAGGTTTGAGTTTTGCCAATTGTAAACCTCTTGCGAATCGCCGGCCAAGAAAATCACTTCGGCGTTTTTGTAATCCAAGAAAATGTAGCGGATTTCGTCGTCCTCGTTGTCGGTCTTGTACCAGAGGCCGTTCAAGTAATTTGCGAAAGTTTCGACAGTTCCGTCTTGAATTTTTGCCAACGCTTCCGCCGCCACATTTTTTCCGGCAACAAAAACTTGCTTTACTTGAACGTAACGCTGCAAGTCGGGATTCCAGTCGTATTCGGTTTGAACTTGGCTAAGGCTTCCCGCTCCCTCGCGCGTGTCGCTGGAATAAGTCCAAACAGGAAAACTTCTTCCTGACGACTGCGAAAGTTCGTATGTTTCGGTTCTGTTGTATTGTTGGATAAAAATCGTTCCGTCGCTTTTAAAGTCGCCGATTTTTGTAAGGCCGCGGCGCGAGCAATAATACATTTGCAAGACTGCGTTTCCATCGTCGGTAAAGCCCTGGTAAACCAAAGCGGTCCTGTGGTCGCCGGTAACGTCCATGCCGTTGTAAGAGAAAGACTTGAACTGCGTCACCTCGGTCTTAAGCTCGCTGACCCGGTCGTACAAGGTTGTCTGCGGATTGTAAAGGCCGATGATGATATAAAGGAAAGGGTTTCCCGCTTTTTTTACAACCAAGATTTCGTCGTCCAAGTTGTCGCCGTCCAAATCGATTCCCATAGAGCTGAGCAATGTTTCGTCAGGCTTTAAGGGCATAAAAGAAACGACGCTTTGGTCGTCCATTCCAAGCGCGTTCTCCGCGTCGGAATGGTTCGCGCCGCCTTGATCCAGGTTTTGGTCTTGCTTTTCGGATAAAACTTTTTCGGAAACCTGCGAAGTCTTTTTTGTCAACAAAATTATAAGCAGCGCCGCGGCTATCAAAACAAAAAATGCGGCTAAAAATTTTCTCATCTATCGCTCCAAATACGCGCGGATTTTTTGAGCCAACAAGTGGCGGCGCTCGTTAGTGTTTTCACATTCTTGCTCGATTGAATTCAAGGGGCCGGCGGCGCAAGAGGCCGCCCAAAAGCGTATGTCGTCGGCCTGACGGTCGTAGGCTTCGGCGCGCGACGCGACAGGCGCCAAGAAGGAGCCGTTTGAAAGGTCGGCTTGAATTTCGGAACTTGTCAGCTGGCCCAAAACAAGCGACGCCTGTTTTTTGTCCTTAAGCAAAACGGCAACCGTCTGCGGAGCGATGACACCATGTTCAACGCTGTTGTCGTATTTAGGAAAATACTCCGAATCGTAATACTTTATCAAGTTGTATTCGATGTCGCGCCTTTTGCTCAAAAGCATTGCGACCGCTCCGATTTTTCTTTCTTGCATAAAAAAGCTTATGTCTTTTTCAGAAGTCTTTGTCCACTTAGAAAAAAGAAGCTCCCTTTCTTGCAAGGCCTTGATTTCATCAAGCACGCGGGCAATCGCTTCGGGCAAGTTGTCCTTGTTCATGTTGGAAGACTCGCGCAAAACGGCAACCGCTTTTTTATAATCCTCGGCGCCGTACAAGAGTTCCGCCATCGCGCTCACAAATCCAAAAAGCTCCGTGTCGTTGGCTCCGGCGCAAACAAGGGGAATCTCGACGCCTTGCTTGAGCGCTTCCAAATAGCGCAAAAGCGCCCCGTAAGTTCTTGGCCGCTCAAGTCCAAGTTTTTTTTCGCTTATTTGATAATAGGCGATTTCAAAATGGTCAAGAAGCAAGGGCAGCGCGTAATGCTTTTGTCCGTAAACCGTAGCCTTGCGAATAGAAATCGGCAAAGCCTCAAAGAGATTTTCGTTGACAGGAACAAATGATTCCGCGCGGCTGTTCAACTCAAAAGAATTTTTTGCGATCAATATTGAATATTTTTTTTGAATGTTTTTTGGAAGAGCGGCGCCAAAATCCAAATCGTAATAGCGGACGCGGCCCAGTTTCATTTTGTCGATTTGCGCCTTTACGGAATTCTCAGTCCTTTGGTCAACTCCATAAAAGGCTATTCTAACCGTAGTCAAATTTATTCTTAAGACAATAAACAAAACAAGCGCAAGCGCCAACGCCGCTCCCGCCGCGATGTAAATCCAAGTTTTCTTCTTAAACATTCTTCCATTTTATACCAGAACGCCGCCTTGTTGCAATACCAACCGTTCGGCATAATTGACAGACGAGGAACAATTCAATATAATGGCAAGACTATGACTGCTAATGAATTACGCTCAAAGTACATTGAATTTTTTAAGAGCAAAAACCATGTAGAGATTTCCGGCCAGTCATTGATTCCGGAAAATGACCCGTCGGTTCTTTTTACCACCGCCGGAATGCATCCCCTCGTTCCTTATCTTTTGGGAGAAAAGCACCCCGCCGGAACCCGCTTGACCGACTACCAAAAATGCATCCGCACAGGCGACATCGACGAAGTCGGCGACCCCAGCCACCTCACTTGCTTTGAAATGCTTGGAAACTGGTCTTTGGGAGACTATTTCAAAAAAGAATCAATCGCCTTCAGCTACGAATTTTTGACCAGCAAGGATTGGCTTGGCCTTGACCCCAAAAAGCTTTCGGTCACTGTCTTTGCCGGAGACGAAAACGCTCCCCGCGACGAGGACGCCGCCAATTTCTGGAAAGAAAACGGCATGCCCGAAGACAAAATCGCCTACCTTCCCGCCAGCGACAACTGGTGGGCGGCCGGCCCCACAGGCCCCTGCGGCCCTGACACCGAAATCTTCTATTGGGTTGGCGAAGGCCTTCCGCCCGTTGGCAGCAACAAGGGCACCGACAGCGCCAACTGGATGGAAATCTGGAACAACGTTTTCATGCAGTTCAACCGCAAGGACGAAAAAACCTTGGAGCCCCTTCCAAAGCAGAACGTCGACACCGGCATGGGCTTGGAAAGAACAAACTGCATTTTGCAGGGCAAGACCTCTGTATACTTGACAGAAGTCTTTGAGCCAATCATAAAGAAAATCGAAGAGCTTTCTTCATACAAATACGGAAGCGACGCCGAAAAGGACAAGAGCGTCCGCATCATCGCCGACCACAGCCGCGCGGCCGCCTTCATTTTGGGCGACCAGCGGGGCGTGACTCCCTCAAACTTGGGAGCTGGCTACGTTTTGCGCCGCCTTATCCGCCGCGCAGTCCGACACGGAATGAAATTGGGCATCGAAAAGACCTTCTTGGCCCAAATCGCCGAGGCCGTTGTCGCTAACTTCAAGAACGCCTACCCCGAGCTTGAGCAAAACAAAGAAAAGATTTACAAAGAGCTTACCGCCGAGGAAGACAAATTCCGCGTTACCCTCAAAAACGGCGAGGCGGAGTTCCAAAAGCTCCTCCCCAACTTGATGAAGAACCCCAAAAAGGAAATCTCCGGCAAGGTGGCCTTCCGTCTTTACGACACTTTTGGCTACCCGCTTGAGTTGACCCAGGAATTGGGAGCGGAGCACGGCTTTACCGTTGACATCGAAGGCTTTAAGGAAGCGGAGAAAAAGCACCAAGAGGCCTCCAAGACTTTGGACGCGGGAAAAGCCAAGGGCGGCTTGGCCGAACAGTCCGAAATCACCACAAAATACCATACGGCCACCCACCTTTTGCAGCAGGCGCTGACCGAGGTTTTGGGCGACCAGGTTGCCCAAAAAGGCAGCAACATCAACAACGAGCGAATGCGCTTTGACTTTACCTTTGAGCGCCCGATGACTCCGGAGGAAATCAAAAAGGTTGAGGACATCGTAAACCAAAAGATTAAGGAAGATTTGCCGGTAACAATGGAAATTCTTCCGCTCGAAAAGGCCAAGGAAGAAGGCGCCCGCGCCCTCTTTACAAATAAATACGGCGAGGACGTAAAGGTGTACACAATCGGCCGCGACCCCAAGACTGACTGGTTCAGCAAGGAAGTTTGCGGCGGCCCCCACGTTCAGCACACGGCCCAAATCGGAGACTTTAAGATTACCAAGGAACAGTCGTCAAGCGCCGGAGTAAGAAGAATCCGCGCCGTCATTTCGGGCGGACTTCCGCTGGACAAGTAAATTTTGTAACTTTTTGGAAACTTAAGTGGTTTAAACCACATAAAAGGAATATTGTATGAAAAAACTTGCTATTGGATCATTCATGGTTTTGGCCGGCTTGTTCGCGGCCGCGGCGCAGGCTTCGCTTTACCAGCAGTTGGCCGTTGTTAAAATCACGGACACAGAGGTCATCACTGTAAAAGAAGTCAAGGACATTGTTGACACGCAAGAAAAGGAAGCCAAAAGAAAGCTCACTCCGCAGGAACGCGAGCAAACCTATGAGACCATCATCAACCAAAAGTTGATCATGCAGGCTGCAAAAAAGGCCGGCGTAACAGCCAGCGCTTCAGAAATCGACCAAGCCTTCTTGGCCAACATCTCCCAGCAGCTCAACTTGACCCGCGTTTATTCAGAAAAAGAATTGAACGACCTTGTTATGGCCAACAAGAAAATGTCGTTCCCCGAATTTGTAAAAGACCAGACAGGAATGAGCGTTGAGGAAGTCAAAAACCAAATCATCCGCCCGGACCTTATTTGGCGCCGCTATCTTTTGACTCAAAACCAGCAGGAGCTCCAGGGCATCGCGGCCACAGACAAAGAAATCCGCGACTACTACGAATTGAACAAAACTCAGTTCATCCGCCCCGACAGCCTCAAGATGTTCTTGGTTGCCGTTCCCAAAGAAAGCGATCCCAAAGCCTCGCGCGTAAAAATCGAAGGCTTGCTCAAAGACCTAAAGAGCGGCAAAAAGTCAATCGACCAAATGCGCAAAGAAGGCCAGGATCCCAAGGCCGCCGGCTATGGAGCCGCCGACTTGTTCTTGATGAAAGTTCAGCAGCACGCCGCCCAGCTTGGCGTTTCTTACGAAGAGTTGCTCAAAATTTTTGACGGCGAAATGAACAAGCCTTCAGAAATTATGGACGCCGGCCAAGTTTGGCAGTTCTACATCGTTCTTGAAAAATATCCTTTCAAGGCTTTGGAAATCAGCGACGTTGTCCGCCCCGAATCTACACAAACTGTTTACGAGACAATCCGCGCCGTTGTAACCCAGTCAAAGCAATTGACTTTCTTGGAACAAAAGCGCCAAGAAATAATCAAATCGCTCAACACGCCCGAAAACGTTACTCGCAAAAAGACTGGCGACGATTTGACAAAACTTCTTTCGTGGTAATTGAATGAATAGACACGATTCGCGCGTTGCCGCAATCCAGGGAATTTATTCCTGGGACATGAACGAGGACAAGGAAGCCGCCGACGTAACAAGTTTCAATTGGATTGAAAACAAAAAGAGCGACGACGACTTGACCTTTGCCCGTCTCATGTTGAGCGGAACTTTGGAAAACCTTGACGCAATTGATTCCGAAATAAAATCGCGCCTTTCGCCCAACTGGGAATTTTCCCGCGTCAACAAAGTGACGCTTTCCATCTTGCGCGTCAGCGCCTACTCCCTAATCTACCAAAAAGATTTGGAAAGCGCGATCATCATCAACGAAGCGGTTGAAATCGCCAAGTCATTTGGCATAGACGACCAAGCCGCTTTTATCAACGGCATTCTTGACCGCATTTCAAAAGAGCTGCGCTGATGAACAAGGCCTTGCTTGTCTGCGCGGCTATCGCGCTTTGCGAAGCGTTGCTTTCCTGCTCGTCAAAAGCCAAGGCCGTGTCAATGACAGCGGCTCTTGACGAAGCCGACCGCTACATCGCGCAAGGCTATCCAAAAGACGCTCTAAAAATTCTTTCCGATTGTGAAAAAAGAATTCTTTCGCCGATGGAAGCGATCGGCGTTTACAAGCGCTACATGGCGCTGGACAAAACAAAGGCCGCCGAAAAAACTCTTAAGAACAGCCTAAAGAAAAATCCTGACAATGTTGAACTAAACGCCGTCTACACATACTTCTTGGACAAAACAGGAAAAAGCGACGAAGCCTACAAACGGGCGGCGTCCTTGCGCGGAACAAGATACGGTTCCCTTTACGCCGAATACTTTTTGCGCCGCCAGGCCCAAGAGGACACTCAAAGAAGACAAGACTTTTATCTAAGCCCCGAAATGCAGGCAATTTACATCGACGCTTACAACGGAAGCGGCGACAACGCATGGCTTAGAAACGCCGCCCTAAGCTCAATGAAAAAAGGCGAATACGGCGACGCCTCTCAAATGGCTCCCGAACAAACAAAAAGTTCAAGCGACGCTTACTTTTGGGCGCTGGTTTATTACGACAACAAAAAATACGGCGAGGCCGCCGAATGCTTGCTTGCCGCCAAAAGCGCGCTGGACAAAAAAGAAGACCGCTTTGCCGACGGAATCACCGAAAGCCGTTCTGTAAATCCCATAGAGGTCGCGTCGCTTTTGTCGGACTGCTACGTAAACATGGGCGAAGACAAAGAGGCCGAGCGCATCAGAAGCGAATTGATAGCGCAAATTACGCTCGGCGGCTCGGAAAAAAGTTCGGCGGCCGAAATCGGCTCCACCGAATCATTGCTGGGAACGATGTACCTAAACAGCGCGCTTTACGCCTTGCAAAAAAACGACGAGCGCGCCGCCTACAATGTATTGACCTTTGTAACGCAAAAATGGCCTGACAACGTTTCGGCCCTAATCGCTTACGGAAACTTTGCCTACAATTCGTCAAAAAGAATAATGGACGACCCGCTGACAAAATCTTTGCGCGACGCTGGAGTCGTATCCACCGACATGAAGCGCTTTGACGAGCGGCCCAGAGTGGCAGTGAGCGACGCGCTTGTAAGGATGAAAGAATCTCTTGCGAGAACCCACAACGACACTCTCTATGTGGCCGTCTTGGAATTGGAAGAAAAAGTGGACGACTCCAGCGGCGACCGGACCCGTCTTGGAAGAATGTACAGAGTTTTGGAACGCAACGCCACCGCCGCGGACTTGTATCCAGAGCCGATCGCCCAATACGCCGCCCACAACTTGCTGCGCCTTGACAGATACGACGAAGCCAAAGAAATGTTCCTAAAATATTTGGCCGCCCGCTACAAGCTAGGAAAAGACCGGCCCTTTGAGGAAGACTTGGTTTTGAACTTGCAAAAGATGAGCGTTTGGGAAGTTGAATACGCGGCCTACTTTGCGGCCGCCGAAAAAAACACCGACTTGACAAAACGCCTTTACGAATACGCGGTTTACGAAACTGGCTATTCTTCGGCCTACGGCGGCGCCGAAATAAGCCCTGCGGCCGCGACTGAAAGCGCGGTCAACTTGGCGATGATTTATTCAAGCACAGGAAACAAGGACAAGGCCTTGGAATTGTACGGACGGGCCCAAAGCCGCGCCACCGACAATTACCTTAAGTCGCAAATCATGTACCGTCTGGCCTGCATTTACGACGCAAAAAAAGACGCCGCGGCCGCCGTAAAGGCGCTGGAATACAGTTTGTATTTGGATCCAGCCAACGGCAACGCGCGGCTCTTGCTAGGAAAATTTAAGCAATAGGAACGAGCCGAGGCTCGCTCCGCGACAATTACTTTTCCAAAACAGCGATGATGTCGCTCATCTTGCAGATGAGATATTCGTCGCCGTCAATCTTAACCTGAGTTCCGGAATATTTGTCATACATTACGCGATCGCCCTTTTTGACGGTGATCGGATCTTTTTCTGTTCCAGGGCCAACAGCCTCTACGACAGCGGTCTGAGTTTTTTCTTGGGCGGCGTCCGGAATGATGATTCCAGAGGCAGTTTTGCTTTCGGCTTTTTCGGCCTTCAATAATACACGGTCAGCTAAAGGTTTAACTTTCATTTTGATGCTCCTTACATTTAAAGATAAGAAATTTTTGGAGAAAAGTCAAATATTTTTGGCAAATTTTTGCCCTTTAGAAGCCAAAAGGCCCTGGCAAAGCGGGACTTGGACTGTAGAAAACCGCCTTTTTTGCCGATAATATATAAGAAGAAGTCGATAAGGAATTATGGCGCACATAAAGGGAACAAGAAGAAAAAAGTTAAAAAAACGCCTCTCGGAACTGCTGCATTCCAATTACGTCCGTTTTGGAATCATTTTGCCCCTATTCTTTTTGTTCACCGTATACACAGCCTATTTTTACGAGCGGAACCGTTCAATTTATTCAATCGCGGACAGCTACTGGTACTTTTTGTTCGCCTTTATAACGGGCGTTGTGCGCTTTTCGCCGGTGACCTTTTGGGGCCGCGCGATAACCCTGCTTTCGAGCGTTGTCAGAATTTGTCTTTACGGAACGATACTTGCCAAAGTTTCTTCGGTGTTCATAAATTTCCAAAATCAAAGGGACAAGGGGCTTACAAAATTGAAAAACCTGAACAAACACTTTCTTCTATGCGGCTGGAAGCCGGGCATGGAAGACATCTTGCAGGCGGTTTTAAACGCCAACGTGGACTTGACGCCCGACCAAATCGTTTTGATAAACGAAGCGCCTTCGGAGCAAATCGCGCAGATTCGCTCCAACCCCTACTTTAAAGAAATAAACTACATCGCCGGCGACTTTTCAAACGAAGACGTTTTGCAAAAAGCCCTTGTCAACAGCGCCGAACGGGCCTTAATAATATCCGACCAGTCAAAGGGCGGAACGCAGTTGGAAATCGACTCGCGCGCGGTATTGGCCGTTCTTGCCATAAAAAACTTGAACCCGTCGATTTACGTCGCCGCAGAAATCTACGACTCAAAATTTGAGAGCCACCTAAATTTGGCCCACTGCGACGAAATCATTTTGACGACAGAATACGAGCACAACCTTTTGGCCACCGCTTCGAGCGGAAAGGGTTTTTCAAACGTAATCCGCGCGCTCATCGGCTCGGAATCAAGCAGCGGCGTTTCGATTGAGCCGATCCCCGCAAAATATTACGGAAAGACTTACGGCGAGTTTGCCGCCGAATGCAACTACGACCCGACAAAAAAATCCTTGCTGATCGGCTTGCTTTTGAACACAGGAAACTTTTTGAGACGACGGCGCGACGCGATAAGGGAGGCGCACAAAAATCCCAGCGTCGAATCCGTAATAGACAACTTGCTTAAAGTAAAGACGCTAAAGAGCAATGAGCCCATGCTTTTGCCCGATGAAAGCACTCCGCTGCGCCGCGGAATGAAAGCGATATTCGTTAAAGAGAGGGAGGCCAGAAAAGATGAGACGACCGATAACCAAAAGCCCGTTTGAAGACAGCGTTGCGCGCCTTATGAACATCAGCGTCTTTAGCGGCTTTGACCCTGACAAGCAAGAAGACGTCGACATGTTCCGCGCGCTCTACGAAAAATTTACGGCCGAAGCCTACGATGACGGCGACCTGATAATTAAGGAAGGCGACGAAGGCCACGAACTTTTTATTCTTTCTAAAGGCGCGATAAAAATTTTTAGGAACACGCAATTCGGAGACGAAATCGCCATCGCCGACTTGGACGACAGCTTTGACGTGTTCTTTGGAGAGGCGGCGCTGGTTGACCAAGAGCAAAGGTCGGCCACAGTGCGCGCGATTGGACCTTGCGAAGTTTTGGTTTTGGACGGACACGACTTTGTAAACTTTTGCCAAGACTACCCAAGGCTTGGATTTTATGTTTACAGACAAATAACAAAGAGAATGCAGCAAGTGATAAAGCGGTCTTACAAAGACATCACTACCCTTTACGCCGCGCTCTTTAGAGAAATCGAAGGATCAAATTAAGCGATGAAGATAAAAAAGTATTTTGAAAAAGTTGGAAGATTCTTCTCAAACTCATCAGTCAAAGTATGGACAAGCGTCTTTGCCCTTTTGATGGTGATGATGATTGTAATCTTTTTGTCGGAACAAAAGACAAACTCAAGCATAAACTCTTTGTTCGACGCCTTTTGGTACACGATAGTAACCGTAACCACTGTAGGTTACGGAGACATAGCGCCGGCCTCTTTTTGGGGACGGCTTTCGGCGATGGCGCTTTTGCTTGTTGGCGTGGCCATTTTTGGCGCGCTTTCGGGAAAATTCGCCTCGTTCATTTTGGACAGACAGCAAAAAAAAGATAAAGGACTTTTAAAAATGACAAACATGAAAAACCACCTTTTGATTTGCGGTTGGAAGCCTGGCTTTGAAAACATTTTGGAAGGAATGCTTTTGGCAAACCCGGAGATTCCGCCCGAGAGAGTCGTCATTCTGAACAACGCAAAGCATTCAGAAATCGAGGCGATACAAGCCAACGAAAAATTAAAGGCCGTGAATTTTTTGCGCGGCGACTTTACCGACGAAGACACTTTGCTAAAAGCGCAAATAAAGAGCGCCGACCGAGCCTTGATTTTGGCTGACAGGTCGGAGGACTTTTCCACTTTGGAAACCGACTCGCGCACAGTGCTTGCCGTAATCACGATAAAAAATTTGAACCCTCGAATTTACTGCGTCGCCGAAATCATCGACTCAAAATTTGAAAAGCACCTTTCGCTTGCCCGCTGCGACGAAATAATCATGACAAGCGACTACGAGCAAAACCTCTTGGTCCAAGCTTCAAGCGGAAAAGGCATGAGCCACATTTTGCGCGAGCTTGCGGCCGAGAACGAAAACCAAGGCTTGTTCTTGATGGACATTCCCGCAAAATTTGTTGGCGGTTCTTACCAAGAATACTCCAAGTCTTTGCAAAACAAGGACATCTTGATTGGCATTTTGGAGAACACAGGAAACTTTTACAACAGGCGGCAAGAGGCTTTGGCCGAAGCGCAAAAAAATCCCAACATGGAAAAGATTGTCGCCAACCTCAAAAAAGTCAAGACATTAAAAAGCAACATTCCCGTCTTTAATCCGCCAGCCGACTACATCATTCCAGAAAGCTCAAAGGCGATTTTTATCCACGGAATGACACAGGAGAAATAGAATGGAAGCTAAGCCAGAATTGATAGAAAAACTTTCCAACTTGGAAATCTTTTCCGACTTGGATCCCAAAAACCCGGAACACGAGCGCCTTTTAAAAAAGGTTTGCGAAATTTTGGAGCCAGTCAAATACAACGCCGGCGACGTAATCATCCAAGAAGGCGAAATCGGCGACACCCTCTACATTCTTTACGACGGAACGGTCCAAGCCCGCAAAAAGACTCCCAACAACGACCAATTTGCCGTGGCCAATCTTGCCACAGAACAAAACGTTTTCTTTGGCGAAGTCGCGCTAGTTGACAAGGACACCCGCTCCGCCTCAATTTACGCGCTGACAGATTGCCAAACGCTCAAATTGGAAGGAAATGACTTTAAGGCGCTTTGCGACGCGGAGCCAGTCTTGGGCTACCATGTCATGTACAGGATTTCCCGAAGAATCGCCGGAGCCTTGCGCCGTTCCAACAAAGACTTGATGCTTTTGTACGAAGCGCTCATCGACGAAGTCCACGGCTCTTGATTTTTATCAAAAACCTTGATTTTTATCCAAAACCGTGATACAATGAAAGTATATGGCTACAAGAAAAAAGACTGAATTTAAGGTCAAACAGCAAGTCGTTTACCCAAGCCAAGGCGTTGGCGTAATAACCGAGATTTTCGAAAAAGAATTTAACGGCGAAAAGACTCTTTACTATAAAATTTATCTTGAAGTTTCAGACATGGTGGTGATGGTTCCCGTAAACCATTCAAAAGATTTGGGAATTCGCCCCATCGTAGAAGCCAAAGAAGCCAAAAAAGCCCTCAACATTTTGAGCGAAGACTTTGAGCCGATAACTTCCGACTGGAAGTTGCGCTACCAAATGAATTTGGACTTGCTCAAAAAAGGAACTATCGCAGACATCGCAAAAATTGTCCGCTGCCTTTACTTCCGCAGCAAGATAAAGGAATTGCCGATTCAGGAACGCAAGCTCTACGACAACGCAAGAACCCTCTTGATTGACGAAATCGCCATCGCCCTTGGAAAAGACCCCAAGGATGTCGAAGGAATGGTTCACGCAAAGCTTGAGCCGCCGGGAGCCGCTCCAAAAATCAAGCGCCAGTTCATCCAAGAAGATGATGACGACGATGAG